>VGIF01000366.1 GCA_016868015.1 Betaproteobacteria bacterium | reverse complement strand
CACTGCTGCCAGCGTCATTTGTTTCATGTCTTGCCTCGTGGCTCGCGAATACGTCCTCCCAATCAGAACGTACCACTGGAATTCGCGTTTACAGAGCAATCGGGGACTTATTCAGCGCTTCCTTAAATGCTTCGGCGGCTTGCTTGACTTCGGGCGCGCCTGCGCTTTCGATGCGCACCGAACGGTCACCTTGGGAAAAGCGGTTCGCGCCCTGCGTCAAATTGCGCAGGGTTTTTAGATTCATGCGGAAAATCAACCACAAAAACTGCAGCATCAATAGCAGCGTGGCCAACACAATCTGCAGTTGCTTGACGAACTGCTTCCACAAGCGGTCTTGCGCCGGAATGGCGCTCATCTTGCCCTGCAGCTTGCCGTAGTCAACGGCGCCCCCCGCCAGATCGACCGTGACTTCGGAATCGACCTTGATGTTGATCGCCTTGGCAAACAGCGCCGGCGCAGCCGGCTGCGGCAGCGCGTGATCCGCCCGTAGCATGCGCCCATCGGGGCCGGTCCACCACAACCGTTCGACCTCGGGGTGTTGCACTTCTTGCTTGAGCAGTTGATCGAGCGCCGCATAGTCGCGCGCGCGCCAGCTCGGTGACACGCGGTGCGAGCTGTTTTAACACCTCATTGATTTCACGCTCGAGCGCGATCGAACTATTTTCGGCGCCCTCGGCCACCAGCAGCACCGACTGCATCAGCCCGCCGGCGACCACGGTGAACCCCACGGCGGCCATCAGCCGCGCGATCAGGCCCCAATGGGCCCAAAATGCATACCACGGCTTTTTTTGCGTGCCTGCTTCCAATGCCTCCCCTTAATGCCACTGTCACGGGCACGGCGGATTATAGCCGCCGCACCAGCGTATTCTTGAAGAATTGGCGATAACCCTCGTATTCCTTGTCGTCCGAGGGCACAAAACCCAGCGGCCCGCTCGCCTTTAGCACCGCAGCGGATTTCTCCAGCACTTGCCGCCCTTCAGGATCCTTGTCCATGCCAATCAACGCCGCGCGCACCGCTGCGATTTGCGCCGCCGGCAAACGCTTATGCGCGATGATCGCCAAGTCAGGATAAACCGGCGAGGTCCACAGCGCGCGATAGTTAAAGCCTTCGCGCTTGGCGTAGCGCTCCAGCACCGAGGCGTTTACCCCAGCCGCGTCAAGTTTGCCCGCGCGTAGCTGCGCCATCGACGCTTCCTGATTGCCGGTATACGTCACGCGGATGTTCACTTTTGCCCGCAGCACGGCATCCAGCGGAACGAAGTAGCCCAGGAAGCCGTCGGGCGACACAAAGCCCATCTCCTTGCCTTCCAGGTCCTGCAAGCTGCGCACCGGCGAATTGGCCGGCACGATAATCTGCGCCTGAATGCCGGGACCCGCCGGGCGTGCAATGACTTGAAAAATCAGTAGTGTCCGGACGTTAATCGAATAAATTCAATTGGTTAGCGGACATGTCCGGAATTTCGTCGGCGACGATTTTGTTAAGTAGTTGATCCAATGGCATTTTCTCGAACA
>VGIF01000365.1 GCA_016868015.1 Betaproteobacteria bacterium | reverse complement strand
CCTGATGAAATCAGCATTCATTTCGCATAATCGGCATCATCGCTTTCCTCGGGCGCACCTTTTACCTACTTGATCAGCGTATCCTTAAAGGACGCCACGCTCGAGGAGTTGTTGCTGGCGCTGACCGCGGTGGATGGCGGCAACACCTATCTCACGCCGCGCGTGTCCAAGCAGGTGGTGGAAGGTTTTGTCGGGCGCTTGGGCGAGGGCGACACCTCGCTCGATGTGTTGACGCCGCGCCAGCGCGAAATTTTGCAGTTGATCGCCGAGGGCCAAGGCACCAAGGAAATTGCGTTCAAGCTTGGACTATCGGTGAAAACAGTGGAAACCCACCGCGCGCAGATCATGGACCGCTTGAACATCCGCGACGTGCCGGGGCTGACGCGCTTTGCCATCCGCACCGGCATGGTGTCACCGGATCGTTAAAGCGGCTGCTTGGCTTGATTTATCATAAGTATCTGATTTAATTGATATTTTTATTTTTGCAGTGCGCTGCTTTGATGCGCCTCAGGTAAATGCCGGGTGCCCCTAGGGCATTCCCCGATGGGGCGTGGCGCGGTCCATCCCGATAATTGATCCCGCAAGTTTGAGTGCCGGCGCCGCCAGTGCGCGCTGCAGCAAGGCGAGAGGAACTCGGGATGGGTACGATCAAAGTATTGGTGGTCGATGACAACGAAGCATTTTTGCGCGCCGCAACGCTTACGTTGAGTGATATGCGCGGCGTCGAAGTGCTGGGCCGGGTCAACTCGGCGGCGCGGGCGCTGGCCCTGGTGCAAGCAAACGCGCCGGACATGGTGCTGATCGATTTTAATATGCCGCAGATGAACGGCATCGAAGCGGCGGGGCGCATGCGCGGACACGGCTACCGCGGCAAGATTGTATTGATGTCGCTGTCGAACGAAGACGAGATTCGCGAAACGCGGCCCAATATCGAGGCTGATGCGTTTGTCGACAAACAACATTTCGCGCAAGGCGTGGCAGCGGTGATCGAAAGCCTTTTCCCCGGCCGCGCGGCAAGTCGCTGCGGCCAGTAGGTGACGCATGAGTTCGCCTAAAAAAGTGCGGCTGCCGGTGTCGGGGCAAATCGGCGCACCAGCCGGCCATGACGGTCAAGCCGAGGCGAATGCAAGCGCGGGCGCTGCCGCAGCCGATCACCGCGCACTGCAAATCCGCGTGATGCAATTGAACAAGAAAATCGAATTTCTCGAAGCCGAGCACGCCACCGAAAAGCATCGGCTCAAATCCCAACTCGAATCCGTCGAACGTGCCATTGCCTACGAACTGCGTGAACCGATCGGCGCATTGCAGCGCCTGGCGTTTCAGTTGCAGCAAACGCCGCAACTTGCCAATGAAGCCCGCGGCGTAGCCCAGGAGATCGCGCGCCGTTTGGATGCGTTCACCCGTGCGCTCGATGCCGCCGCGCGGCTGGCGCACGTCGATGCGCGTTTGCCGTTACGCAGCGCCCGGGCGCCGGCCGATGGCGCGATGCAATCCGGCGGCAAAGACGCTAAAACCTAGCCTGCGCCGCG
>VGIF01000364.1 GCA_016868015.1 Betaproteobacteria bacterium | reverse complement strand
CCCAGCGCCCAGGTCATTTGCCGCGCGTTAAGCTTAAGCAGCTTGCCCGCCGCGGCGGCGGCGCCGAACACGCCCGCGGTGCCGGTGACATGCCAACCCACGTCGTAATGCTGCGGCACCACCGACAGCGCCACGCGGCACTCGACCTCCACGCCGAGGATAAACGCGTGCAAAAAATCCGCGCCCGACACGCCGCGCCACTCGCCCAGCGCCAGCAGCGCGGGGTAGACCGGCGCGCTGGGATGAACGGCCTGCTCATGGGTGTCGTCGAAATCCAGCACGTGCGAACTGATGCCGTTCAACAACGCGGCGTTAAGAATGTCGAGCCGTTCGCCGCGGCCGAGCAGCGCGGCCTGCGCCGCGCCGGCAAACGGTGCGACGGCGGCGAGCGCCCGTTCCACCGTTTCATGGCGCGCGGTGCCGATCGCGCAGCCCAGCCAATTGAGTAACGCGCGCCGCGCTTGGTGACGCAAGGCGTCCGGGATGTCGGTGATGGTCGCCTCGACCACGTAGTGGGCAAGGGTTTGGGTCGCGCCGGCGGTATCAGTCATGGGATGTGCGTGAGTTTATTCGGTGGGCAGGCCGGCGGCTTTGATCGCCTTGCCCCAGCGAGCGTGCTCGGCGCGGATATAGGCCGCGAACTCCTCCGGTGTGCTGGAAATGGCGTCGGCGCCGGCGTTGACCATTTGCTGCATGATTTTCGCGCTGGTGAGCGCCTTCACGCTTTCAACGTTAAGGCGCGTGATGATGTCTCGCGGCGTGCCGCTGGGCGCAAGCAGGCCATACCAGGCGCTCACTTCGACGCCGGGCAGCGTTTCGGCGACGGTGGGCAATTCGGGCAAGCTCTTCGAGCGCTTGGCGCCGGCGGTGGCGATCAGGCGCAGCCTGCTGTTTTTCGCGTGCGGCACCACCGTCGGGCCGGTGCCGAACATCAGCGACACTTCGCCGCCGAGGATCGCCATTGCGGCCGGGCCGCCGCCCTTGTAGGGCACATGCAGCATCTGAATTTGCGCTTGCTGTTGCAACAACTCGCCGGCCAGATGCGGCAGGCCGAAATTGCCCGACGACGAAAACACGATTTGGCCGGGCCGCGCCCTGGCCAGCGCGATCAGGTCTTTCACCGTTTTCGCCGGCAGCGAGGGGTGCACCGCGAGGATGTAGTCAGCGGCCGCCACCAGTGTGATCGGCGCGAAATCGCGCAGCGGGTCGTAAGGCAGCTTGGAAAAAGTGTGGGGAAACACCACCATTCCCGCCGCCGCGGTAAGCATCAGCGTATAGCCGTCGGGCGGCGCCTTGGCCGCAAGATCGGTGCCGATGATGCCGCCGGCGCCGGGGCGGTTTTCCAGCACCACTTGCTGCCCCAGACTTTGGCTAAGCGCCGCGGCAAGGATGCGGCCCGAAGCATCGATGCCGCCGCCGGGCGATGACGGCCCGATGATGCGTATCGCGCGGCTGGGGTAAGCACCGCTCGCAACGGTTTGCGCGGATGCCGCGCCGTTGATCAGCAAGCCCGCAACGGTCAGCAGCCACGGGG
>VGIF01000363.1 GCA_016868015.1 Betaproteobacteria bacterium | reverse complement strand
CCCAAGCTGCGCGCGGCCGGCTGGAGCGGCTACTGGATCGACGCCGCCAAAACGCTGCGCATGAAAGACGACGCGGTGATCATCCTCGATCCGGTCAACTTGGGCGTGATCAAGTCCGCCCTGGATAAGGGCATCAAAAACTACATCGGCGGCAATTGCACCGTCAGTTGCATGCTGATGGGCTTGCACGGCTTGTTCCAGCACGATCTCGTCGAGTGGATGACCTGCATGACGTATCAGGCCGCCTCCGGCGGCGGCGCGCAACACATGCGCGAGCTGCTGACGCAGTTCGGCTTGGTGCACGACACGGTGAAGGATTTGCTCGCCGATCCGAAGTCGTCGATACTCGATATCGACCGCAAGGTGCTCGCCAAACAGAACGACGGCTCATTGCCGCGCGAGAATTTTCGCGGCGTGCCGCTGGCCGGTAACCTGATCCCGTGGATCGATCAGGACATGAAAACCGGCATGTCGCTCGAAGAGTGGAAGGGCGGTGCCGAGACCAACAAGATTCTCGGCCGCGGCCCGTCCTTCGGCAAGCCCACCACCGCGATCGACAGCCTGTGCGTGCGCATCGGCGCGATGCGCTGCCACAGCCAGGCGCTGACTATCAAGCTCAAAAAAGACCTGCCGATCCCCAAAATCGAAAAGCTGCTCGCCTCTGCCAACCCATGGGTGCGAGTGGTGCCCAACGAGCGCGAAATCAGCGAACGCGAGTTGACCCCGGCGGCGGTCACCGGCCGCATGCATATTCCGGTGGGGCGGTTGCGCAAGTTGGCGATGGGCGGGGAATATCTGTCGGCATTCACTGTCGGCGATCAATTGCTGTGGGGTGCTGCCGAGCCGTTACGGCGCATGCTGCGGATCGTGGTGCAAGGCAAGGCATAAAAAAGCAAACAAATCCCGCGCGAGTGGGGGCGTGAACTTTTTGTATTTGCGTCAAATTCGACGCTAAGCCTTTGATTTCGCGTCGTTGGTGCAACCACTAGGGGTTGTGGTTTGGCCTCGGCCTTGGCGGAATATGCGCCAACTCTCGGCCAAGCTTGTGCACTATTTCACATCGCACTTGAACTTGAACCACTAAGTGATTGATGTTAGCTTAGTATTTCTAAAAAATTATTCCAATTTCTGGGGTGGCGCTGTGGGGAAATTCAAGCTCAAAACATTAGTAGCAGCTGGTCTGCTGGCGACGCTGCCGTACGCGAGCCTGGTGGATGCTGCCGGCTTGGGCGGGCTCAGGGTGTTGTCGCAATTGGGACAGCCTTTTGCCGCCGAAATCGACCTGGTGAATGTCACCAAGGAAGAGCTCGGTTCGCTCAAGGCCGCGCTGGCATCCCCGGCCGCATACCAGGCCGCCAATCTGAATTTCAATCCGTCGCTCAATGCGTTGCGCCTGTCGATCGAACGGCGCCCCAACGGCACGCATTACATCCGGGCAACCTCATTTCGCCCGGTTTCCGAGCCCTTTCTGGATTTGTTGATCGAACTTAGTTGGGCTGGCGGCAAAGTGGTGCGTGAGTATTCCGCGCTGCTGGACCCCCCGGGCATGGAGCCGCCCGCCGCGGCGATCACCGCACCGGCGGTGGCG
>VGIF01000362.1 GCA_016868015.1 Betaproteobacteria bacterium | reverse complement strand
CAAATCGAGACCAGAAAAAATCATCTGTTATTTATTTACAATCAACCAATTAGCACGTTTCGGGCACTCAACGTCCGGACACTACTGATTTTTATTTTTTGCATCATCGCCCATCAAAGGCTGTCAACACCCTTTCACCGCCATCAATCGGATTGCGATTCACGCGCCCCCTGTGCTACGGTTAGCGCCTGTCTACGCAGCAACCCCATCGCTTTTTCACATTTCGAACCACGAGGTTACGCATGAATCACCCCACCGAAGCACCCGCAACGCAAGCCACTAAACTGCCGCTGTCGCGCATCACCGTGCTCGATTTAACCCTCGCGCGCGCGGGCCCGACCTGCGTGCGGCACTTGGCCGACTGGGGCGCGAACATCATCCGCATCGAGCCGCCGGAATCCGGCGGCGAAGATGTGTCGGGCAAGCGCGACGGCTTTGATTTTCAGAATCTGCATCGCAACAAAAAATTCCTGCGTTTGAACCTCAAAACGCCGGAAGGCCACGCGGCGTTCATGAAGCTCGCCGAAAAAGCCGACGTGGTGATCGAAAACATGCGTGCCGAAGTAAAACACCGCTTGAAGGTGTCGTACGACGACGTGAAAAAAGTCAACCCGCGCATCGTCTACGGCAGCATCAGCGGCTTTGGCCAAAGCGGCCCTTACGGCAAGCGCGCGGGCGTGGATCAAATCGTGCAAGGCATGGGCGGCTTGATGAGTATCACCGGCTTGCCCGGCCAAGGCCCGGTGCGCGTGGGCATCGCGGTGGCGGACTTGACCGCCGGCAACCTGCTGGCACTGGGCGTGATGACCGCGCTGTTCGACCGCGAAGTCACCGGCCAGGGCCGCTGGGTCAACACCAGCTTGCTCGAAGCGATTATTTTCATGCTCGACTTCCAGGCGACGCGTTACCTGATGGCGGGCGAAGTGGCCGGACAAGCGGGCAACGATCACCCCACCGGCGTGCCCACCGGCGTGTTTCCGGCGAGCGATGGTTTATTCAACATCGCCGCTTCGTCGGGCCGCGTGTTCCACCGCTGCTGCGATGCGCTCGGTAAACCCGAGTGGAAAACCAAGCCAGAGTGGGACACCCAGAAAAAGCGCAGCGACGACCGTGTGGCGATCAACGCCGCGATTTCGGAAATCACCAAGCACAAACCTACCGCGCACTGGGTGGAAGTGATGGAAGCCGCCGGTGTGCCCTGCGGCCCGATCAACACCATCGACAAAGTATTCGCCGACCCGCAAGTGCAGCACCTGGGCATCGCGCAAGAAGTGATGAGCGAAAAACTCGGCAAAATCAAACTGGTGAGCTCCGCCCTGAACCTGGTCGGCACCTCGAAAAAAATTCGCCGCGCGACACAAGACGCGGGCGCGGACAGCGATGAAATTTTGGCATCGGTGGGGTATAGCAAGGCGCAGATCGCGGAGCTACGCGGAAAAGGAATTATCTAAACTTCAAAACCTTTTTTGGCTCTTCAGGAACTCGAGTGGGCGATTTTGGGGCATTTCAGAGCGCTGGCAGCATGCAAGTGAGGATTTTGAGCCTCAGGTATTCCTGGTCGCGCAGTCCGTATGCGCGGCGCTGGATGACGCGGA
>VGIF01000361.1 GCA_016868015.1 Betaproteobacteria bacterium | reverse complement strand
TCCGTACGGGCCGCCCCATAAGAATGCAGGCTCAAAACACGCGCGCCGAAGGGATGGTGGGCCCTGTTGGACTTGAACCAACGACCAACGGATTATGAGTCCGCTGCTCTAACCAACTGAGCTAAGGGCCCGCGGATTGCGAAGCAAGGCGCGATTTTACCGCAACGCCTCGCAGAAACGACGCTACTGCCCAGGCGCCGGCGGAAACCGGTACACCGCGAACACCACACCGCCCACCGGATATTCGAATGGCCCATGCGGCGTGTTCGGCGGCGCGTAGTGAAAATCGCCCTTTTTGAGCACCTTGCCGGCGACGTGCTGCTCGCCTTCGATCACGGTGACGCAGTGCGAGGTGACGTGTTGATGCGCGCGCTCGACGTAACCCGGCGGGAATTTCACCAATGCCGCGACCTGGCCTTGTGTGTCGTCGCGCATCAGCACCTTGATTTTGAGATTGGGGTGTATCTTGTGCGCGCCGGTGGGCAACTGAAACAGCGTGACGTTGTCGTCCCACTCGATGGTGTCGGTGTTGATGGCGAGGAAAGGGACGTCGCTCATTGAAGCGGGCTCCAGAAATTTGCGTTGATGAGGTTCAGTCTAGCACACGCACTTTTTGTTATGCTTGGTGGCACTGATCGAAGCATCATAAAATACCAAATAAAATCAAATACTTATGAAACCCTCACAACCACTGTTGTTTAGCCCGCTAACGCTGGGCGAAATCACGCTGCGCAATCGCGTGGTGGTCTCGCCAATGTGCCAATACCACTCCGAGCGCGACGCCGGCCCCACCGATTATCACTTGGTGCATCTGGGTCAATTCGCGATGGGGGGTGCCGCCTTGGTGTTTTGCGAGGAAACCGCGGTGGAACATCGCGGCAGAAAGTCGTATCACTGCGCGGGCATTTACGACGACAAGCATCATGCACAGTACCGCCGCATCAACGATTTTTTACGCGACAACGGCGCGGTGCCCGGCATCCAGCTTGGCCACGGTGGGCGCAAAGGCTCGGGGCGGCCGCCGTGGGACGGTTATCGCCAGCTTACCGTGGACGACGCGGTCAATGGCGAGGCGCCGTGGCAAACCATTTCCGCCAGCGCGCTCCCGTCTTCACCCCAAGATCCGCCACCGCACAGCATGACGGTGGCCGAAATCAAAGAACAGGTCGCGTGCTGGCGCGAAGCCGCACTGCGTTCGATCGACGCGGGCTACGACATCGTCGAAATTCACGCCGCGCACGGTTATTTGATCCACCAGTTTTTATCGCCGCTGGTGAATCAACGCGAGGATGCCTACGGGGGGAATCTCGCCGGCCGCATGCGGTTTTGTCTGGAAATCATCGAAGCGGTACGCGCCGTTTGGCCCAAGGGCAAGCCGGTGTTTTTACGGCTTTCGGCGGTGGATGGCAGCGGCCCGGCGTGGACGCTCGAAGACACGATAGCCGTCACGCGTGAAGCGAAGGCACGCGGCATCGCGGTGGTGACGCCCTCCTCCGGCGGCATCGGCGGCGCGGGCTCGGCCACGCTGGTGCCGCGCACGCCGGGTTATCACGTGCCGTTTGCCGCGCGCGTGCGCGCCGAGGCCGGTATCAAAACCCTCGCCGTCGGCTTTATCACCGAGGCGCAACAAGCCGAAAAAATTCTGCAAGACGGTAGTACCGATTTAATCGGCATC
>VGIF01000360.1 GCA_016868015.1 Betaproteobacteria bacterium | reverse complement strand
GCTGGCGGCCAGCTTGGGCTTTGCCGCGACGGGAGGGGGTGACTTGATCAGCCAACCAGGATGAGTAATTTGCACGTAAAAATACACGCCATAGGCCAGCACGCACAACCCGATTATGGTGCCGATCACATACCATGGATTGTCGCGCAGCCGGCCGAAGATGTCCCTGCCGGCAGGTTGATACGCGCTCATCACCGTGGCTGCTTGGGTTTGGGCGGCGCTGCGCTTGCCGCCGGCGGCCGCGGTATTGCCGGTTGACGCCGCGTTCGCGCCATGGTCGCGTCCCGCGGCGGCTGGCTTGGTGTCGATGGTTTCGAGGGAAAGCTCGCCGCCTTGCAATGACGGCTCCACCGGCGTTTTGTCGCGGTCTTGGGCGGCCTTTTCCAAGGCCTTCATCAATACACTCATCGGGGGGGCGGTGGAGGCGGGCGGTGCCTGTCGGGCTTGGGCGGGATCGGGCTGCGGCAGATAACGGCGGAACATTTTCAGTTCGTCGCTATCGAGCGAGGCATTGCTGACCACCGTCGGGCGCAGGAAGATCACCAGCTCGGTTTTGGCGGCGCGCTCGTCACGAAAACGGCCCACATCACCGGCGGGGCCGAGATGATCCATGCCGGGGATTTGTTGCCGGTCAAAGCGTGTGTTGTCTTGCATCAAGCCGCCCAAGATCACCGTCTGGCCGCTGGCGACTTGCAACACCGACTCCATTTCGCGCACCTGGATTTCGGGCACCAGACTGTTAATCGGCGCAATGTTGCATCCCAGGACGCCGGGATTTGGGCCGCAGGGATTTCGCAGTGCCGGGTTGGGGTCGCTGACAAAGCGCAGCACACGCTAAATCGTGGGGCGCACATTGAGTGATACACGCCCGTCGTCGGAGACCTGCGGTGTTACGCCCATCACCACGCCCACCGCGACGCTTTTAGCCGTGGTGTTGAACGTCTGCAGCGTGCCCGCGTTGGCTGCTTGGGTGGTTTGCCCCTGTACTTCGAAGTAGACGATGTTGTCCACGACTTTCAGTAGCGCCGTTTGGTTGTTCAGCGCCATCAGCTTGGGGCTCGATAACACGCGCGTATTGCCGAATTCTTCAAGCAGTTTCACTGTCGCACTGATGTTGCCGACGCGGCTGTCGGGGTTGGAATAACCGAGCTGGAAAAAGTTCGCGCCCGCTTGTGCAAGGCCGCTGCCAAATCCGCCCAACAGGCTTTGCGTGAAGGTAATGCCGCCGCGCAGCGCAAGGCGGCTCCAGTCGATGCCGCCTTGATAGGCATTGGACAGGTTTACTTCCACGATGGTGGCTTCAATCAGCACTTGCCGTTGCGCTGAACTGAGAATGCTGTCGATATGCGCCTGGATCAGTTGGTGCTGGCGTTCGGTGGCGAGTACGCTGATGGTGCCGCCCACCGGATTGGCGACGATATCGTCGCGGCCTTCGACAAGGGGTTGTGCCGCACCCGAGCCGAACGCCGCGCTGAACAGATTGGTCGCCCCGGCGCCCGCGCGCGCCACCACCTCGGCTTGCAGCAGGCGTTCTTCGCGCGCGGAGCGGGCGGCTTAGGCGCGGCGTTGACGTTCTTCCGCGCTTTGGGTTTGCGCGCGGGTGGCGGCCAGTATCGAGCGGATGTTGTCGGTCAGCAATTTCCAGAAATCGTTGTTCGACGTGGTGCGCACTTGCGTGCCCGATGCGCCGCC
>VGIF01000359.1 GCA_016868015.1 Betaproteobacteria bacterium | reverse complement strand
CCCCGCAAGGCATCCACGTTGACGCGATGCGCGTGCGCGGCTTCCCCTTTGCGCAAGAGGTGAAAGAGTTCGTGTTGTCGCATCCCGGCACCTTCATCATCGAGCAAAACCGCGACGCGCAATTGAAAACCATGCTGGTCACCGAAGAGCAAATCAACGTCGACCGCTTGATCTCGGTGCTGCACTACGACGGCACGCCGATCACCGCGCGGTTTATCGCGGATCAGATTGCCAAACATATCGCCGCGCATACGGTGGTGCCGATCAAAAAAGCGAGTGCGTGAGGCGTGAGGCGCACCCCGGCGCGAAATTGAATTCGACAGGAATACACGAATGACTTATCTGGCAAAACCCAAGTTACACCACCCCGCACTCACCAAAAACACGGTGGGCTACACCCGCCGCGACTACGAAGGTAAAATCTCCACGCTGTGCGCGGGCTGCGGGCACGATTCGATCTCCGCTGCCATCGTGCAAGCGTGCTGGGAGCTCGATATCGAGCCGCATCGCGTGGCCAAGCTCTCCGGCATCGGCTGCTCGTCGAAAACGCCCGATTACTTTCTCGGCAATTCGCATGGCTTTAACAGCGTGCACGGCCGCATGCCCTCGGTGCTAACCGGTGCGAACCTCGCCAACCGCGATTTGATTTACATGGGCGTTTCCGGCGACGGCGACTCGGCCTCGATCGGCATCGGCCAATTCGCCCACGCCATGCGCCGCGGCATCAACATGGTGTACATCGTCGAGAACAACGGCGTGTATGGCTTGACCAAGGGCCAGTTCTCCGCCACCGCCGACAAAGGCTCCAAATCCAAGCGCGGCATCGTCAACAGCGATGAACCGCTCGACATGATCGGCATGTCACTGTTACTCGGCGCCACTTATGTCGGCCGCAGTTTCTCCGGCGACAAAAAGCAGCTCGTGCCGCTGATCAAAGGCGCGATCGAGCACAAGGGCGCGGCGTTCATCGACGTGGTGTCGCCGTGCGTAGCGTTTAACAACCACGCCGGCTCCACCAAGAGCTACGAATACGTGCGCCAGCACAACGAAGCGGTGAACCGCCTCGATTTCATCGAAGGCCGCGAGGAAATCACCGCCGACTACGCGCCGGGCGAAACGATTACCGTCGAGCAGCACGACGGCACGTTTCTGAAGCTGCGCAAACTCTCCGCCGAACACGACCCCACCGACCGCGTCAAAGCTATGAACTTCGTGCAAGAACGCGCGGCCAAGGGCGAAGTGGTCACCGGCTTGCTTTACATCGATCCCAAGGCGGTCGACTTGCACGAGCACATGAACACCGTCGCGACGTCGCTTAATCAACTGGGGCCCAAAGAGCTTTGCCCGGGGTCTAAGGCGCTGGAGAAGATCAACGCTAGCCTTCGGTAAACATTTGATTTTATTGAATAAAAATCCCGGCGCTGGCCGGGATTTTTGTTTGGTGATGGGATCGCGTGGTAGTGCGCTTGCTGTCGTAGGCGCGACGTTATGACTGCGGTGCCGCGAGTATGACGGGTGCGCTGGTTTAATATCTCTTTAATCATTTCTCCGGGAGAGCATTGGCGCGATTTGCGGCGAGAGGGTCACAACTAATATCTAAGGATACGCTGATCAAGTAGGTAAAAGGTGCGCCCGAGGAAAGCGATGATGCCGATTAGGCGAAATGAATGCTGATTTCATCAGGCCGAAGGC
>VGIF01000358.1 GCA_016868015.1 Betaproteobacteria bacterium | reverse complement strand
TTTGTTAACGCACTACGGCGCGGAGGTCATCCACGTCGAGCGTGCCGGGGGCTTTGACGACCATCGCTACGCCGCGCACGCCAGCATCACCACCGACAAAACCGAGCCCGATCATGTGCAGGGCAGCAAAAAGTGGTACACCGATCCGTATTTCAACACGCTGCATCACGGCAAGCTCGCGATCAGCTTGAACACGCGTAATCCTGAAGGTATCAAGATCGTCGAAAAACTGATCACCCAATGCGACGCCATTATTGAAAACTTCAGCGCCGAGGTGTTCCCCAACTGGGGGCTCACTTGGGAACGCATTCGCGAGTTGAATCCCAAAATCATTTACATGAGCTCGTCGGGCTTCGGCCACTCGGGCGAGTGGAAAGGTTTTCGCAGCTTCGGGCCCACCGCGGCCGCGCAGTCGGGCTTGACGCTGGCTTCCGGTTTGCCGGGCCAGCCGCCGGCGGGGTGGGGTTATTCGTACCTGGACGTGATGGGTGGCTGGATGGGCGGCTTGGCGCTCATGCAAGCGCTGCTGCAGGTGAAAAAAACCGGCAAGGGCATGTATGTCGACTACTCGGTAACTGAAGGCGCGATGACCATGGTCGGCACCTTTTTGCTCGACTATCAAGTCAACGGCCGTTCCACGCGCCGACCCGGTTTCCCGCCGGGCAATCGTGCGCTGTTCCCGCAAGTGGCGCCGCATAACACCTACCGCTGCTCGGGCAGCGACCGCGTCGGCCAGCACTGGTGGGTGTTTATCGCGTGCGAAACGCAGCCACAGTTCGAAGCGCTGTGCGCGTTGATGCATCAACCGCAGTTGGCATTCGACCCGAAATTCGCCACCAATGAAGCGCGCGTCAAAAATCAGGATGAACTCGATGCCGTCATCGGCCGCTGGACGCGCGCGCGACGCCGTTACGACATCATGAGCCAGTGCCAGAACGCCGGCGTCATCGCGGCAGTGGTGCAAAGCGCGGAAGACCGTGTCGAGTACGATGCGCAGTTACAGCATCGCGGCACTTTCCCGGTGATACACCACCCCGACCTGGGCGAAGTGCCGTACGAAGGTTACCCGCCCAAACTCTCGCGCACGCCCGCGTACGTGCAGGGGCGGGCGCCGCTGCTGACGGAGCACAACCAGTATGTTTATGGTGAACTGTTGGGGATGAGCGCGGCGGAGATCGCGGGGCTTAAAGAGCGGGGGATCATCTAAAAGCGTTTCTTTGACGCAGATTAACGCAGATTTTCGCAGATTCTTTTGTAGTTAATCTGCGTTCATCTGCGTAAATCTGCGTCTAAGGTTTTCAAATTTTTGAATCGCCATGACTGACTAGAAGAGGGAGCTTATGGCAGAACTATTCGATCGCAAGCGCCTGGCGCCGCTGAAAGACACCGTCGCCGTCGTCGGCGTCGGTGAAACCGACTACGGCGCCGATTACCGCGGCGAGGGCGGCAAGGCGATGGCCAAGGGCGAGGCGCGTTATGACTCGTACACACTCGCTTCGCGCGCACTCAAACGCGCGCTCGATGATGCGGGTCTCAAGAAAGACGACATCGACGGTTTGTGCACCGGGCCCACGCTGTCGGGCGAACGCGCGAGCGAGCTGTGGGGCTTGAACCCGCGCTGGAGCGGCAGTGGCGACGCCGCGCAATGCATCATCGAAGCCACCATGGCGATCAACTGCGGGCTGTGCACAACCGTGGCGCTGGTCTACGGCAACGCGCAGCGCTCGATGAACACG
>VGIF01000357.1 GCA_016868015.1 Betaproteobacteria bacterium | reverse complement strand
ATTGAATCGACGATCATCGATGTGTCGAGCGGGCAGCCCGCGTTGCTACGCCCCGGCATCATCACCGCGAACCAAATTGAAGCTGCACTGGGTATGCCGCTCGCCACGCCCAACGCGGCCTCGCCGCGGGCACCCGGTACGCTCGCCAAACACTACGCACCGCGCACGCCGGTGATGCTGGTTCAAGCCGATGTGATCGATGAACTCGCGCGCAGTTTGGCGCGCCAGGGCCAGCGCGTCGCGGTGCTCGCGCGAAGCCGGCATCAACCGCTGATCGATAAGCTCACGTGGATCGCCGCACCGCAAACGCCGGCCGCTTACGCGCACGATCTTTACGCCAACTTGCGCACGCTCGATGCCGCCGGTTGCGATGTGATGCTGATAGAAGCGCCGCCTTTAACACCCGATTGGGCTGCGGTGAACGATCGGCTGGCGCGCGCGGCAGCGGGCGCGGGGGACGATCGTGGCGACTAAGCGCCCGTAACAAAACGGCCGTTCACCCTTCGACGGGCTCAGGGCGAACGGCCATTTTGAGAACCGTTCGTGCTGAACTCGTCGAAGCACGAACGCACGTTTCGTCATGCTGTTAAGGGCGCAGTCGCCTTACCCGGTGACCCGGTTGCGACCGCCGTGTTTGGATTGGTAAAGCTTTTGATCGGCGGAGTCGAGCAGTGCTTTGAAGTCGGCGAACTCAGCCTTGTTTTCCGACACGCCCATCGACACCGTTTGCCGCAGCGTTTTGCTCTCGTAGACGAAGGCGTGCGCTTCGATCGCTTTTCTCATACGTTCGGCCAGTTCCAACGCGACTTGCCAATCCGCATTGGGCAGCACCACCACGAATTCTTCACCGCCCAGGCGCCCCAACACATCGTCCTTGCGCACGCAGGCTTTGGCAACTTGCGCGCTTTCGAGCAGCACAAAATCACCGCAGGCGTGGCCGTGCTGGTCGTTCACGTTCTTGAAAAAATCCAGATCGTAATAGATCACCGCCAGCGGCCGGTTGTAGACGCGGCTGAAGGTAAACTCCGCCTCCAGCGATTCCAGCAGATACGCCTTGTTAAACACCTGTGTGCCGGCATCGATGGTCGCCATGCGGTAGATCTTGTCGTGGAACACGTTCTCGACATTGTTGTAGGCGAAAAATTTGAGCAGGATGGAACCCAGCCGCACGATGTCGCCGTCGCGCATCGCGCTGCGCTTTTCCACGCGCTGATCGTTGACGTAAGTACCGTTGCGACTGCCGAGATCCTCGATTTCCACCAATTGCGGTGTCACGTGACACTTGGCGTGCTCGCGCGACACGCTTTCATCCAGTATCACCACGCCATTGCTGGGCGAGCGGCCCAAGGTGACTTCGCGCGTATCAAAAAAATAACGCCGGCCCAGCGCTTCGCCGTTGTATTGAATCAAACACGCGCGGCCGCGCGCCGGCGGCGCACGGCGAAATGTGCGGCTGTCTCCGGCGGTAATGCTGGTGGTGACGTCTGGCGGCTTGACACTCATGGCGGCGATTCTACTGCCGAAACCGGTGCGCGCGCGGCGTTACCACCCCGCTGCGTGTAAAAACTCACGGCCAGACCATGCTTGGTGCGGTGCAATAGACGACAGCCATGGCGTTGACGCTCGCCTGTGCATTGCGGATAAATCGCGTGCCGTTGTCGAGTCAAAACCGGGAAATTTGCATTGCCATTAGGCGTAAAGCCGTCGCGCTTAACGGACGCCTTCGTCCTGGTGGAAACGGTAGAAAAACTTGCCGTCGCGAAAAGGCCTTTGATCGACCACG
>VGIF01000356.1 GCA_016868015.1 Betaproteobacteria bacterium | reverse complement strand
TAAACATCGAAAGCGCCTTCGGCCTGATGAAATCAGCATTCATTTCGCCTAATCGGCATCATCGCTTTCCTCGGGCGCACCTTTTACCTACTTGATCAGCGTATCCTTAAAAACAATGTACGCTTTTTGCGCCAGCTCGCCCACTACGCACTGGAAGTGAAGCCGCCGCTGGGGCTGATCAGCGATTTTGTCACCGAACCCGGTGAGGACGGCGAGGCGGTAATCGATCTTAAAAAATCCGGCGCGCGGCTGTTTGTCGACGCGGCGCGCGTGTTTGCCCTGGCGGCGGGCGTGGAACACACGCACACCGCGGCGCGGCTGCGCGCCGCGAACGCGGCGCTGAACCTGGGTGAAGCGGATATGGCCTCGGCAGTTGATGGATTCATGTTCATCCAGCAATTGCGGCTGCGCGCGCAGCTGGCGCGGCAGGCGCGTGTACATGCCCACGCCAATCGTGTGGCACCCGCGCGCCTGACTGAAATCGATCGGCGCATCCTGAAGGAGAGTTTGCGCCAAGCGCGCACTCTGCAAAGCCGGCTCGCCCTGGACTATCAACTGTGAATTGGCTCGCACGCCTGCTGCGCAAGCCGCCGCCGCTAGGCGCGCAACAACAATCGCTGCTCGGTGCTTTTCGCGCGTTGCCGGCCTGCAATCCGCGCGCGCCGCTTGCCGAACAACGCTGCGTGGTGGTCGATGTCGAATCCACGGGGCTTGATGTGTTCAGCGACCGCTTGATCGCCATCGGCGCGCTTGACGTTGTCGCCGGTCAATTGGCCTTGGGCAGTGGCTTCGAAGTGGTGCTGCGTCAAGCCGCGCCGAGCGCCGTCGATAATATTCTGGTGCATGGAATCGGCGGCGCCGAGCAAACCGGCGGCGTCGACCCGGCCGATGCCTTGCTGGCTTTCTTGCAGTATTTGGGCAACGCGCCGTTGATCGCGCATCACGCCGATTTCGATCGCACCATGATCGGCCGTGCCACGCGCGAATATTTGGGGGTGACGCTAAAAAGCCCGTGGCTCGATCTCGCGCTGCTTGCGCCGGCGCTGTTTCCGCGGCACGCGGGGAACCGCCAGACGCTAGACGACTGGACCGCGCGTTTCGGTATTGAAAACTTCAATCGCCACAACGCGCTGGCCGATGCCTGCGCCACGGCGCAATTGTGGCTGGTGTTGTTGTCACGCTTGTGCTCGCAAGGGCACACGCAATTGCGCGATGCCTTGCAGTTACAAAAGGAGCAGCAGTGGCTTAATAAAAATATCAATTAAATCAATTACTTATGTAATATCTCTGATGGCCGGATGAAGCCGATGTTCAAGCTCGAGCAACTGTGGTAAATCTCGCGCGGCATTTTTAACTTTAATTTTCAGGTGAACCCATGAACCAACCCGGCACAACCATACCCACCCTGACCGAAAAACTCCTGGCCATCAAAGAGGGGCATATCGGCTGGATTATTTTCAACAACCCCGACAAGCACAACGCGGTGTCAATGGAAATGTGGCAATCGGTGCCGATGGCGTTCGCCGCGTTTAACCAGGATCCGGATGTGCGCGTGATCATTCTAAAAGGCGCGGGTGAAAAAGCCTTCGTGTCGGGCGCGGACATTTCGCAGTTCAAGGAGCGCCGCTCGAGCCCCGAGGCGGTGGCGGAATATAACCGCATTTCCGATGAAGCCTCGGCCTGCATTCGTGCCTGCCCCAAGCCGACCATCGCCATGGTGCGCGGTTATTGCATCGGCGGGGGCACTGCGACGGCGACCAACTGCGATATGCGCATCGCGGCCGACGATGCCAAGTTTGGCGTGCCCGCCGGCAAGCTCGGCCTGGGCTATCGCTATGAGGGGGTCAAGCGCCTGACCGATTTGGTCGGCCCGCAATTCACCGCCGAAATTTTTTTCACTGCGCGCCAG
>VGIF01000355.1 GCA_016868015.1 Betaproteobacteria bacterium | reverse complement strand
AGCGTCTTGCGGATCGACGATGCGCCCCGCCACCAGCACCGGGATGTTGACCGCTTGCTTGATTGGCTTAGCGTACGGCCCCAAACAGCCGCGCGGGAATGACGGCGGCTGGATGCAATATTTCGAAAGTTGCGGGCTTTCGTTGCTGCCACCGGAGAGATCGAGCGCGGCGACACCCTGCTGTTCGAGGCGTTTGGAAAGTTCGATGATGTCGGCTTCGGCGTAACCGCCCTCGGTAAACTCGGTGACCGACAGCCGCACGATCAACGGGAAATCCGGCAGCACCTGCTTCACGCGATCGAGCGTCTCGAACAAAAAACGCGCGCGATTGTCGAACGAACCGCCGTAGTTGTCGGTGCGATGGTTCAAGCGCGGCGTAAAAAACTGCTGAAACAAGTAACCGTTGCCGGCGTGTATCTCCACGCCGTCGTAGCCCGCTCGAGATAGGCGCCGCGCCGCTGTGACAAAGAGTTTTTGAATCTCGACGATCTCCGGCACCGCGAGCGGCCGCACGGCGTCACCGGTGTTGGGGTTTTTCCACGGCGAGGGCCCCACCGGCTCCATGTTGAGCACATGCCGCCGCAATAGCGCGCCGCGGTGATTGAGTTGCCCGCACACGAGTGAGCCGTGCGCGTGTATCGCTTCAACGATGCTCGCCAGCCCCGGTATAAAACGGTCGTGATAAACACACAGCGAGTTGTGATGCGGCCGCGCGAATTCGGTGACCACCATCGCTTCCGTCATGATCATCGCCACGCCGCCGCGCGCGCGCTCGGCGTAATACGCGCGGTCGCGCTCGGTGGAAAGCCCGTCGGTGGTGCTGTAGTTGGTGCCCATCGGCGCCATCACCACGCGGTTGCGTAGGTTAAGGGGGCCGATGCGGGCGGGTTGGGCGAGTAACATTAAGGTCAAAATCAATTAGACGCGGATTTACGCAGATGAACGCAGATTACAAAACGTTGGTTTTTCATCTGCGAAAATCTGCGAAAATCTGCGTCAAAGGTTTTCGAAGTTAATCCGCCCGCGCACCCGACGCCTTCGCCACCTTGCCCCAGCGCACGAGCTCGTCTCTCAAAAACGCGGCGAACGCGTCCGGCGAATTTCGGGTGTAGCTTTCGACGCCTACCGCGGTGAGCCGCTCTCTGATATCCGCGGCGCCCATCACGTTAATCAGCGAACTATGCAGCCGGCTCACCACCGCCGCGGGGGTTTTCGCCGGGGCCATGATGGCGAACCAGTTCACCGCGATCACACTGGGCATGCCTTGCTCGCCGGTGGTCGGCAGTTCGGGCATTTGCGCGATGCGTTTTTCGGCGGCGAGCGCGATGGGGCGCATCTTGCCGCTTTTTAACTGCGGGTAAATCGCGGGGAAATCCATGAACATGCCCTGCACATGGCCGCCCACCAAATCGGCCACCGCCGGCGCCGCGCCCTTGTACGGCACGTGCTGCAAGTTGATGTTCGCCTGCGTTTTAAAAAGTTCGAGCGCGAGATGCGGCAGGCCACCGCTGCCCGAGGACGCAAAATCCATTTTGCCGGGATTTGCCCTCGCCAGCGCCACCAGCGATTTCAAATCGCGCGCCGGCAGCGACGGGTGGATCGCCAGCGCTTCGGGCGTCATCGCCACCGTGGTCACCGGCGCGAAATCGCGCAGCGTGTCGTACGAAAGCTTCGAATAGGTATGCGGGCTGATCACCAGCGAACTGGTGCTGCCTAAAAACAATGTGTAGCCATCGGGCGCGGCCTTGGCGACAAAATCCGCGGCGATGGTGGCGTTTGCGCCGGCGCGGTTTTCGACTATCACTTGTGTGCTCAACAACTCGCCTAGGGAAGCGCTGAATAAGTCCCCGATTGCTCTGTAAACGCGAATCCCAGTGGTACGTTCTGATTGGGAGGACGTATTCGCGAGCCACGAGGCAAGACATGAAACAAATGACGCTGG
>VGIF01000354.1 GCA_016868015.1 Betaproteobacteria bacterium | reverse complement strand
CGACGCCGATTCCGCGCACGCTGGCGATGAGTTATTACGCTGATCTCGACGTGTCGGTGATCGACGAGCTGCCGCCGGGGCGCACGCCGGTCACTACCAAGCTGGTGTCCGATGCGCGGCGTGAGGAGGTGATCGCGCGCGTGCGCGAGGCGTGCGCGACGGGCAGCCAGGCGTATTGGGTGTGCCCGTTGATTGAGGAGATTGAGAGTGATGAGCCCGCCGACAATGAAAACGCCGAGGCCAAACCGAAGCCCACAAAAAAGCCTGGCAGTGTCCGTGGCCGCGCCGGACTCGAAGCGCTGCAACTCAAAGCAGCGCAGGAAACCCACGAAAATTTGTCGCGCGCCTTCCCCGAACTCAAAGTGGGCCTCGCCCACGGCCGCCTGAAACCCGACGAAAAATCCGCCGTGATGCAGGCGTTTCAGCGCGGCGACATTCATGTGCTAGTGGCGACCACGGTGATCGAAGTCGGCGTCGACGTGCCCAATGCCTCGCTGATGGTGATCGACAACGCCGAGCGCATGGGCTTGTCGCAACTGCATCAGTTGCGCGGGCGCGTCGGGCGCGGCGCCGCGCAAAGCGCGTGCATTTTGCTGTATCACACGCCGCTGTCGCAGATGGCGCGCGAGCGGCTGAAGATTATTTTTGAAAATGCCGATGGCTTCGAAGTCGCGCGCCATGATTTGCGCATGCGCGGGCCGGGCGAATTGCTCGGCGCGCGGCAATCGGGTGTGCCGATGCTGCGCTTTGCCGATTTAACCGCCGATGCCGATTTGCTCGATGCCGCGCGCGATGCCGCGGCGCTGCTGTTGGAAAAACATCCACCCGCGGCGCGTGCGCATCTCGCGCGCTGGATGGGCGGACGCGGCGAGTTCCTCAGAGTGTGACTTTGTTGCCAGTCCCCGCGCGTTTTCGCGCTGCAAAATCGCCTATACTCGTGCGCGACGATCTCTAGCCGGGGAGTGCTCGCCTTATGACGGACACAGGGATGCAAACGGTCAAACCGCCGCTCACGCTCAAACAGCGGCTCGACGCCTATGAAAAACTGATGCGGCTGGATAAGCCCATCGGCATTTTGTTGCTGTTGTGGCCGGCGCTGTGGGGGCTGTGGTTTGCCTCGCCGTGGGTTCAGCGCCTGGAAATTTTGCTGATTTTCGTGGTGGGCGTGGTCTTGATGCGCAGTGCCGGCTGCGTGATGAACGACTACGCCGACCGCGATTTCGATCCGCATGTGAAGCGCACCGCCGACCGGCCGCTGGCGCAGCGCATTATCAGCCCCAACGAAGCGCTGCTGCTCGCTGCCGCGTTGGCACTGGCCGCGTTCGGACTGGTGCTGTTTTTGAACAAACTCACCATCGCGCTGTCGGTGGTGGCGCTGTTCCTGGCGGCGACCTATCCGTTTTTGAAGCGCTTTTTCCCGCTGCCGCAGGCGTATCTGGGTATCGCGTTCGGGTTTTCCATCCCGATGGCGTTTGCGGCTTATCACAACAGCGTCCCGCCGCTGGCGTGGATTTTGCTCGCGGCGAATATTTTCTGGGCGATCGCCTACGACACCGAATACGCCATGGTCGACCGCGACGACGACATGAAGTTGAATCTGAACTCATCGGCATTGCTGTTCGGCGTGTATGACGTGGCGGCGGTGGCGCTGTGCCACACGCTGTTTCTCGGCATCATGGCCGGCGTGGGTGTGTGGTTAAAGCTGGGGCTGGTGTATTTCCTGGGCCTGGCGCTGGCGGCGGCGATGGTCGTCGCGCAGTTGCAACTCATCAAGACGCGCGAGCGTGAAAATTGCTTCAAGGCCTTTATGAACAACAACTGGGTTGGCGCCGCGGTGTTCGGCGGGCTCGCGGTCGATTTTTTTCACCGCTTCCCGATTTTTAAATAGGCGGGGCCCGGTAACCTTTACTGCAAAAGCGTTTTTGACGCAGATGAACGCAGATT
>VGIF01000353.1 GCA_016868015.1 Betaproteobacteria bacterium | reverse complement strand
CGATTGAAAACGCGGCCATGCCCGAACGCAGCGTGATTCAGTGGGACAAGGATGACCTCGAAGCGCTGGGGCTGATCAAGGTTGACGTGTTGTCGCTCGGCATGTTGAGCGCGATCCGCCGCGCGCTGCAACTCATCGCGCCCGATCAAGCGCCGCCGCAAACCATGAAGCAAATTCTCGATCGCAGCGACGATGCGGCGGTGTATCGAATGATCGCCAAGGCCGACACCCTCGGCGTATTCCAGATCGAATCGCGCGCGCAAATGACCATGCTGCCGCGCTTAAAGCCGAGCGTGTTTTACGACCTGGTGATCGAAGTCGCCATCGTGCGCCCCGGCCCGATCCAGGGCGGCATGGTGCATCCGTATTTGCGCCGCCGCCAGGGGCTGGAGCCCATCACCTACCCTTCGCCCGCCGTCAAACAAGTGCTCGAACGCACGCTGGGCGTGCCGATTTTTCAAGAGCAGGTGATGCAGCTCGCCATCGTCGCCGCCAACTTCACGCCCGAACAAGCCGATGATCTGAGACGCTCGATGGCCGCGTGGCAACGCAAGGGCAAACTGGAAAAGTATCAAGGCATGCTCAAGGCCGGAATGCTGAAGAACGGCTACGCCGAAAAATTTATCGAGCAAATCTGCAAACAAATTCAAGGCTTCGGCGAATATGGCTTTCCCGAATCGCACTCGGCGAGCTTCGCCTTGCTCGCGTATGTGTCGTCGTGGTTAAAGCATTACCACCCGGCGGCGTTTCTCACCGCGATGTTGAACAGCCAGCCGCTGGGGTTTTATACGCCCTCACAACTGGTGCAGGATGCGCAACGCCACGATGTTAGCGTGCTGCCGGTCGATGTCACGGTGAGCGATTACGAATGCACGTTGATCGATCGCAACACAGTGCGCCTGGGGCTGCTCATGGTGCGCGGTTTATCGCAAGCGAGTGCGCGGCGGATCGTTGAAAGCCGCAGGCCACCGCGCTCTACCTTACAACTTTCCCTCACCCCTACCCCTCTCCCGGAGGGAGAGGGGTTCGTGCGGCTGCCTCTCCCGGAGGGAGAAGCGTTTGACCCCCTTCTCCCACCGGGAGAAGGGCCGGGGATGAGGGAAAAAAAGTACCGGAATCCCCCTTTACCTCACACCCCGTTTGCAAACCTCGAAGATTTAGCCAAACGCGCCGCATTAAACCGCGGCGACCTGCAACGCCTTGCGCAAGCTAACGCACTCGCCACCCTCACTGGCCACCGCCGCAACGCACATTGGCTCGCCGCTGGCGTTGAATCTCGATCATCGCTGTTAAACGACGCGCCCATCCTCGAAACACCCACCGTACTGCCCGCCCCCAGCGAAGGCGAAGACATCGTCGCCGATTATGCGAGCCTCGGCTTGACGCTGAACCGCCACCCGCTCGCGCTGCTGCGCCCGCGGCTGACACGCTTAAAACTCGTCACCGCAAAAGAACTCGCGCTGCTGCAAAACGGCACACGCGCGCGCGCCGCCGGCATCGTCACCTGCCGCCAGCGCCCCGGCACCGCCAGCGGCGTGGTATTCGTCACGCTCGAAGACGAAACCGGTTACGTCAACGTGGTAGTGTGGCACCGCATCGTCGAGCGCCAACGGCGCGAACTGCTGAGTGCGCGGCTGATGGGCGTGGAAGGTGAAGTGCAAAGCGCGGACGGCGTGGTGCATCTGGTGGCGCGCAGGCTTTACGATCACACGCCGCTACTCGGGCGGCTCGTCACGGGGTCGCGCGATTTTCATTAAGATAGCGGCCACCCACCCGGAGCCCATCACCATGACCGTTACCCCCGCTGAACTGCGCGCCCGCGGCGATCGCGAGTTATTCGACAACAGTAGTGTCCGGACGTTGAGTGCCCGAAACGTGCTAATTGGTTGATTGTAAATAAATAACAGATGATTTTTTCTGGTCTCGATTTGAACAGCGTTTTCTCGATTTGCGATCCTGCGAGCA
>VGIF01000352.1 GCA_016868015.1 Betaproteobacteria bacterium | reverse complement strand
GCGGGAGACGGGGGCGAAGGCGGATTAGCTTTTTACCTGCGAGGCAAAACCAGCGGCGCGTTCGTGTGCGCGCCGCTGGCGTGCCGAGTGCCGCGCTCGATCAGCGCTCGTCGCTACCGATAAATTTATAGACGAACGCACCCAACACAGCGCCGATGATGGGCGCGATCCAAAACAGCCACAACTGCGAAATCGCCCATCCGCCGGCATATAACGCGACGCCCGTGCTGCGTGCCGGGTTCACCGAGGTATTCGTCACCGGGATGCTGATCAGGTGGATCAGCGTAAGGCACAGCCCGATGGCGATCGGCGCGAAGCCGGCAGGGGCGCGTTTGTCGGTGGCGCCGAGTATGACAACGAGGAACATCATGGTCATCACGATTTCGGTGATCAATGCCGCTTGCATACTGTAGCCGCCAGGCGAATGCGCGCCGTAGCCGTTGGAGGCAAAGCCGGCTGTCACGTCAAACCCCGCCTTGCCGCTGGCAATCAAATACAGCACGCCGCCGGCAACCAGCCCGCCCGCGACCTGCGCGATGATGTAAGGCACTAGATCCTTGGTGGGGAAGCGCCCGCCGGCCCACAGGCCAATCGATACCGCAGGGTTTAAATGACATCCAGATATATGGCCTATGGCGTAGGCCATGGTGAGCACCGTCAAGCCAAACGCCAGCGACACGCCGTGCAGTCCGATCCCCACATTCGGAAATGCCGCGGCTAATACCGCGCTGCCACAACCGCCCAATACCAGCCAAAACGTCCCAAAAAATTCTGCGCCCAGTTTTTGCATGCCGATCTCCTTAGTGTTGTTTGATGCAATGCCCGACCAGCGAACGAATTGTGGACTTGGTGTGTGGGTCCACCATCAAATCTTACAGGATCGCGTGCAATTCTTTATGTAAAGCGAGTATAGATGTTGGTTTGTATTTTTGTGACGATTGGGTCGTGCGGCGCATTGATGCAGATTAGGCCGCATCCTTTGTGGAGGTGGCGCTGCGCTTCGCCCAATACGTCGGCGAAGCCCGCAGCTTCGCCAACGCCTCCGCCGTCTCCGCCCCCGGCGCCATCGAGGCCGCCGTGCCTGCCATCACTTGATGATGGTCGATATTGAGCAAGCGCAAAAAACTTTGTTGGCCGTGCGTCAAACCGATGGCGCAGCCGAGTTCGACGATTTCGGGTTCGCAGAAATGCTGGTGCATGCGCGCCCAAAACGCGTCGTCGGTATCCAGGCGCCACACGATGGCTTCGGCGAGCGACAGCGCGGCTTTTTGGCGCTCGTTGTATTTTGCGGATTTTTCGAAGTCGATCAAATCGTCGTAGTGCGTCTCGCGCAAGCCTTCGTTCGCGCCCTTGACCGAGCGCTGGTTGCCGCAAAATTCGCACACTACCGAGCGCGAGACGTACACGCGGCACAACTCCTTGATCGCGTGATCGAGCACGCCGTTTCTGAAAACGCTGTCCCACGAGTTGGCGAAAAACCAAAAGCACGCTGGCACATGCGCGCGCACCGCCGAGCTTTCGGGGCGCGGCGTGCCTTCGCGCGCGCAGCGCTGCATTTCGGCGCGCATGTCGGGCGTCATGTTTTCGGGGGGGACGTAGCTGATGCGTTGTTGGGGCATGAGGGCTCCGAGTAAAAAAGTGCGAAACGGATTGCCCTCTCCCCCGGCCCCTCTCCCGCAAGCGGGCGAGGGGAGTATGTTTGGTGGTATTTCCGTTACATTCCCCTCTCCCGTTTACGGGAGAGGGTAGGGGAGAGGAGCGGGCAGTGTAACCGTTATGCCGTCAAGCGGATTATAGCGTGCGTTAGGAAACCGCCGCCGACCCCGCCGGTGCCTTGGCTATCGCCGCGCGCAGCACCCACGCCAGCGGCAGCGTCAGCAGCACCGTGACACCGGCGATGAATATGGCTTTTTCGATACCGATGGCATCGCCCAGCACGCCGAAAATCAGCGGCGCGGCGAGCCCGCACACCA
>VGIF01000351.1 GCA_016868015.1 Betaproteobacteria bacterium | reverse complement strand
CCTTGCACCTGAGTTTGTTTCCAGCAATTCCAACACCGCAGGAGGTCAGGCAGAGATTGAGTTTGCAATGAAATACAGCTAGACTGAAAACTCTCACTGACATTGGATCAACATTTGACGCGGGTCACGGCGACAAAGGCAAATACCCCGAGTCGCTGGAAACGCTGGTCACGGACAAATACCTGCGCAAACTGCCGATCGACCCGATCACCGAAAGCACCACCACCTGGGTGATCGTGCCGCCGCGCGAGCCCGAAAAAAGCGGCGTCTATGACGTCAAAAGCGGCGCGCAAGGCCAGGCGCAGGACGGTACCTCGTTTAGCGAGTGGTGAGCCGCCATGCGCGCGCGTCACCGGCTGCATCGCCATCGCGGTTTCACCTACCTCACGGTGTTGTTTATCGTGGCGATTTTGAGCGGCGGCCTGGCGCTGGTGGGCGAGGTGTGGCACACCGCCGCGCAACGAGAGAAAGAGGCGGAGTTGCGTTTCATCGGCCGCGAGTACCGCAAGGCCATCGAGCGCTACTACCTGGGCCCGCGCGTTTATCCGCGCAGCCTCGATGACCTCTTAAAAGACCCGCACCGCGCCACCACCGAACGTTATCTGCGCAAACGTTATCCCGACCCGATCACCGGCAAGGCCGAATGGGGCCTCATCAAAGCGCCCGACGGCGGCATCATGGGCGTGCACAGTTTGTCGGAACAAAAGCCGTTTAAGGAAACGAACTTTCGCACATCGGAAAAAGACTTCGACAACGCCGAAAAATATTCCGATTGGAAGTTCATCTACCTACCGCCGCAAAAACCCACGCCGGCAAAACCCAAGGCCCCAGCCACCCCTCAACCCAAAGGCCCTGCCGCACCGATCACACCCAAGGGTTGACTGAAGTTAATTATGTAAGTATTTGATTTAATTGACTATTTTTTAGGGCGTTACAGTGACGCGAAACGGCGCCAGCCCGCCGTGCACCAGCGCTTTACCGCCGGTGCCTTGCAAACTCAAACTCGCCAGACGGATTTCGGCGGGGACTCCCGGTTTTTTCGGCTTAAACGTCAGCACCAACAGTTCGGGATCGTTGTTCACGCTCGATGCCGGGGACGCGCCAGGCGTGCCGGACTTACTGAGCGCCGAAACCAGTATCGAGCCGTCGGCATTTACTCGGTACACAAATCCACGCGCGCCATCCGCCGCGTAACGTTTGCCTGGCCGCACCGCCACCGGCTCCAGCAGCGCCGGGTCGAAACGGATTTGCATCGGCGAACCGCTGATCGGCTGATCGGACTCCACGCGCAGCGCCACCGAAAAATTGGCGCCGAATTTCACCTGGGCGGGGCCTTCCCAACGCACCCGCGCAACGCCGGGCAGCGGCTTGGCCGCGATCGCCGGCGCCGCGGGTGACGGCGGCCGCACAAAGGGCACCATCGGCCCCGTCGGCGCCGCGCCCTCGCCCGGTATCGCGGGCGGAATAAAAATGCGTTCGCGATGCTCCAGCGGCTTATGCAGCAGGGTAATCGCATTGGGTGTAATCGATTCCACCACATAGCCGTCGAGCAGGTCTCCCGCCTTCACCGCCACCGGTCGATCACCGTTGGACACATACAAGAGCTCGCGGCCATCCTGCACGAAGCGCCCGGCGAAACGATAAGTCATCGCCGGCGGCTGCGGCGGCGGGGGCGGCGGGGGCTGCCCAACCACCGGTTTAGGCGGCGGCTCCCACGATTGGGTGCCGAACAGATCACCCTTGGGTTTAGGAAGCAGCGCTCGCTCGGGCATTTGATGGGGTGCAGCGCGCGCGTGTTTATCGTGGGCCTGCGCTTTTGCCGCCGCCGGTGCCGCGGGCGCGCGCTCGACACTCGAGGTGCGGGTCGGCGCCACCACGTCCGGCGGCGCGGGTGCAAACACCGCCAACACGCCGACCACGGCGAGCGCCAGTAACAGCCAAGTTGTACGATCAGTAGTGTCCGGACGTTAATCGAATAAATTCA
>VGIF01000350.1 GCA_016868015.1 Betaproteobacteria bacterium | reverse complement strand
AACACCGCAGGAGGTCAGGCAGAGATTGAGTTTGCAATGAAATACAGCTAGACTGAAAACTCTCACTGACATTGGATCAACATTTGACGCGGGTCAATAGATCCTGCGCAGATCGGCGGCGCTCGCGGCGTGGAAATATTCCGCACCGGTGATGTTGGCGATGGCTTTTAAGGTTTCCTCGTCCAGCCGCACATAAAAGCCCATGCCTTCCCAGCCGGGAATCGTGCCGCCCGCCTTCGTGCCAAAGCCTACGGTAAACACGCGCACCCCACGGTCGGCGGCCATGCGCGCGGCTTCCAACGGATCGGGCCCGGTGGTGCGCCGGCCATCGCTCAGTAACACGATTGCGCCGCCGGTATACGAGCCCGGTACCGCGGGCGCGAAATGTTTCCGCTCGGCCTTTTCCGCTTTGCGCGCGCGCTCGATCGCTCGCGCGCCGCTGCCCTTTTGCATCACGCCGTAGCGATAGTAGGCATTGTCATAAAGGATCGCTTCAAGGTCGATCCCCATGTCGGGCAGCAACTGCGACAACGCCAACAACAGGCCGCTGCCCGTCGCCGTGCCGCGCTGTAACTGAAAACGGTCGATGGCCGCTATCAGATCATCGCGATTATCGGTGGGCGTTTGCACCACGGACGCGGTGCCGGCAAAGGCCACTATGCCGATGCGCACATTGCGCGGCACGCCCTCGACAAACGATTTCGCGGCGGTTTGCGCGGCACTGATGCGATTGGGCTCGACGTCCGCCGCCTGCATGCTGCGTGACACATCCATCGCCATGATCAGCGTGGTGTGCGCAGCGGGCAGCACCACGCCGGCGGTGGGCCGCGCCACCGCTACGATCGCGGCCGCCACGGCAAGCAAGAACAAGGCCGGCGGAAGATGCCGCCGCCAGCGCTGGCCCGGACCTTGCACCTCGCGAATCAGCGCGAGGCTCGGGTAGCTCAACGCCATTTTCTTTTTCCGGCGCAGCGCGTAGCAATACGCCGCCACCAGCGCGGGCAGCGCCAGCAGCAACCACAGCAACTGCGGCCACAAAAATCGCATCGGCTTTCCCTGATTCACGTGCACGGTTACTGTATCACTAATGACTCCCATCAACAGGCCGTACGTGATACCGTGTGGTTTTTTGGCAGACAAAACGTTCCGGCGCGCATTAATGGAATTTGCGCTCTCAATGCACCAGGTTGATGCGTGTAACGGAACCAGGCAGGCATCGTGAAACAACCCGCGCTTTACAGCAGCATGCGCCGAGGCCCGGCGAAACCGGGTCCCGCGTCACCTGCCACGCCCACAGCACCAACCGCTGCCGCCGCTGCGCCCAAGTCGGTGCCATCCGCACCGCCCGCACGCCTGCGCGCCCTATTTCGCTTCAACGGGCGCAAATTGCAGTTCATGCTGGGCGCGGCGGCCGTGGCCGCGCTCGCGCTGTCACTATGGCCGATTTTCAACAAGCCGCCCGATTTGACGCAAGCGGACATCGACGCCGCCGTCTTGCACACCGTCGAAAACAAGCCCCTGCCCTCACGCGCGGCAAAAGCCGCCGAAGCCGTGCGGCTGGCGGTGGTGCGAGTGCAGGGGTTTGGTGATGCCGCTCACGATGACACGGCACCGGGCAAAGCGCCTCCATCGCCGAAATCACCCAAAGCCAAGAACGAAAAAAAAGACGAACCGTCCGAATCGGACGAGCCGCGCATCGGATCCGGCGTGGTGATTGTCGATCAAGGCATCATCTTGACCAATCTGCATGTGGTCGCCGGCGCCAAGCGTTTGACGGTGACATTTCACGACGGCCTGGAGTCGGAAGCAACCCTCGTTGCCGCGCATCCCGAAAACGATCTCGCGGTGATTAGAGCCAAAACCGTGCCCGATGATCAGCCGGCGGCGACGCTGGGCTCCTCGGCGCGTTTGCGGCCGGGCGACGAAGTCGTCGCGGTGGGTTTCCCATTCGGCATCGGCCCTTCGGTTTCCGCGGGCGTGGTGTC
>VGIF01000349.1 GCA_016868015.1 Betaproteobacteria bacterium | reverse complement strand
GTAATGACGCGCGCCTTCGGATCACCGAACACACCGCGCACCACGGATTGCGGACGAAATCCGGGGAAGGCGTACGCATCCCACAGCCGCCGCTGTCGCTTCGCTGGATTGGCCATCCGGAAATCATTTCAGTTTCGCAGTACCCTGGAAACACCGTTCTTCACTCGGGAAACGCTCGATTTATTCGCGAAATTGACCCACACGACTTCCCGAAGACCCATAAAAAATGCAAACCCCACTTTCAATCACGGATGAACACAGATAAACACGGATTGTGTGGGGCTTCGGTTAATCTGCGTTCATCTGAGTAAATCTCCGTCTAATGCTTTTGACGTTAATGCGTCCTACCACCCTCAATCGACTCATACCCCGCCGCCTCCAGCGACCCCGCGCCGCTCCAGCCCCACGCCAGCACCACGTCTTTGTCGGAGGTGTTTTTAAAACCGTGCCAATGGCCGCGCGGGGTGAATACCACGTCGCCCTTGCTGGAGGGGATTTCCTCACCGTTCTCGCCGTACATCACGCCGCAGCCTTCGATCACGATCCAGAATTCGTCGCAGTTAAAATGGCGATGGCGGTCGTGTTGCGCGCCGGGCGGCAGCACCGTCCAGCCGACCAGCAGCTTGTCGGAGTTGCAGGTTTTTTGATTGATCAAAAACTGCACTTGCATGTTGACCCAGCCGTCTTTTTCTTTCAGGCCGCCGACTTTGGGCGTTTCGTTCAAGCTGGTTTTGAAGGGTTTGAGCGAGGTGTATTGATCGGGTTTCATTGTTGGCCTCCTAAAATTCGGTACGCTTGATGCGCGACGACAAAATCGTTGTGATCGATGCGTAAGCCCCGGCACGCGTTCATCATTTCATTGGCGGCGGCGGCGAGCGGCGTAGGCGAGCCGAGCTTGCGGCCTTGCTCCAGCACCAGTAGCATGTCTTTTTGCTGCAGGGTGACGTCGGCGAGCGGCACGGCGGGCATTTTACCGTCGAGGATAAACGGGCCGCGATAACCGAGCACCGGCGAGGCGGCAACGCTTTTTAATATCGCATCGACCGCGATCTCGCGCGCCACGCCGCCTTTTTCGGCGAGCGCCACCGCTTCGCCGAAGGCGATCACTTCGATCATCAGCAACGCATTTACGGATAACTTCATTTGCACCGCGAGGCCGTTGCCGCCGATGTACGTCGATTTCGGGCCGATGGCGAGCAGCACCGGCAGCACGCGCTCATAGGCGTTTTTGTCGCCGCCGACCATGGTGGAAGCGTTGCCCTGGATCAATGTCACCGGGCTGCCCGAGATCGGCGCATCGAGCATGGTGAGGCCGGCGTTGGCGAACGCCGCGGCGATGTCGCGGCTGGGTTCCGGCGCGATGGTGCTCATGTCGATGAACACCCCGCCTGCTTTAAGACCGCTGATCACGCCATCGGGGCCCAGCGCCACCGCCTTGACCGCCTCGGCGTCGGTGACGATGCAAAACACGATGTCCGATTGCGCGGCGACTTCACGCGGGGTATTCGCCCAGCGCATACCGGCCTTGATCAGCTGCTCGGCTTTGCCGCGCGAGCGATTCCAGCCTGTCACGTTGTGGCCCGCCGCCATCAGGCGCGGCACGATAATGGCGCCCATGGCGCCCAGACCGAGAAATCCGATGTTCATGAGGTTTGCAAAAAAACAAAAAAATTTCGACGCAGATTAACGGGGATTTTCGCAGATTAAAAACTAATCTGCGAAAATCTGTGAAATCCGTGGCGAAGAATTTGGGGTAAAACCAAAAAAACCTTCGACACGGATTTTACAGATGAACGCAGATTAACCGCGGGACCGTCTGCGAAAATCTGCGTTAAGGAAGCGCTGAATAAGTCCCCGATTGCTCTGTAAACGCGAATCCCAGTGGTACGTTCTAATTGGGAGGACGTATTCGCGAGCCACGAGGCAAGACATGAAACAAATGACGCTGGCAGCAGTGAGCGGATTTGAAAAGCACAGCCGCGCCACGCGCAAGGCGTC
>VGIF01000348.1 GCA_016868015.1 Betaproteobacteria bacterium | reverse complement strand
CAGCAGAGACCCAACGTGCGCAACAGGCCGAGGAACATCGGGCACAGGCGGCACGGCAAGAACAACAACGGCGCGCGCAGCAGCAGGCGCACGAGCAGCAAGCCCGCGCCGCGCAAAACGAAGAGCGCCGCCGCGCGCGCGAGCAGGCGACGCAACTGCAGCAACGGCAAATGCAGGCACAACAAGACCAGCACGCGCGCGAACAAGCGCAACGCGCCCGCGACATGCAGCAACCACGCGAGCGCCAGTCTCAACACCTGCCGCAAGCCCGCCTACAACGTGAGCCGACCGCCGAGCCACGCAGTCACGAGCGCGCGCAGCGGCAACGTTCCGAGCAAGTCCAGGCGCAGGGACAGGCGCAGCAATCACCGCCCCCCAACGCGCGGCGGCGTGCGCCGGAGGGGGAACGGCAGCGCTAGCGCCGGTTAAGCACTGGCGGGCATTTCAAGAACGCTTGCCGCCGTCGGTCGCTTCGCTTCGCGCTCCCACCCTTTTGGCTACCGCCGTTCGCCAGAATGACGGCTACGGTATCAACACCGGCGCCTGCCGCGCATCAGCCGCGCAACCAAGCCCCCGCGCCCAGCAACGTAGCCACGCCGAATGCCAGAAAGATCAACGCCGCGATGGCGTGCACCGGCCGCATGGGGATCTTCGCGGCGAATTTGCCGCCCAGGTAAACCACCGGCGCGTTAGCGAGCAGCATGCCCAGCGTGGTGCCCAGCACCACTTGCACGGGCTGCGCGTAATGCACGGACATGGCGACGGTGGCAAGCTGCGTTTTGTCGCCCATCTCGACCAGAAAGAAGGCGATCAGTGTCGCGCCGAAAACACCCAGGCCGCCTGCCACGTGGGTCGTTTGCGCATTGATCTTATCGGGAACCAAAGTCCAGGCGGCCATGCCGATAAATGCGAGCCCCAGCACCCAGCGCAGCACGGCCTCGCTCACATGAGTGCCGATCCACACGCCTGCCCATCCGGCGAGCGCATGATTGACCAGCGTCGCGCAGAAAATACCGCTGATGATGGCCAGCGGTTTTTTGAACCGCGCCGCCAGCATCAACGCCAGCAGTTGCGTTTTATCGCCCACTTCCGCGAGCGCGATAACACCGGTGGATACCAGGAGTGCTTCCAAGAACGTCCCCCACGGCCGGCAACAAGACGATTGACCACAGCGCACCCCGGCCGAAGCAGGGCGATGTGGTCAAAGGTCTCGCCAACCCAACGAGGGCTGCCTACGCCATGGCCTCACGGCCAAGTGTGTTGACGTAGGCCTCTTCTGGCGAAGAGCGGCTACTCCCCAATGACGAATCGAAGTTAGCAGCCGGTGGCGGCTTTGTCGAGCACGTTCAGCGTAGGCGTTGCGCTTGATCAACAGCCGCTCGCGCAGCCGGAACGGCGTCGCGAAATAAAACGTAAATATTTGATTTTATTATGTTTTTTTATTACTCATCAAACGCTCGTATTTGGCCTGCAACTGCTCGCGCGTTTCCACCACCTCGGGATTTAACGGGATGCAATCCACCGGGCACACGATTTGGCATTGCGGCTTGTCGAAGTGGCCGACGCACTCGGTGCATTTATTCGGATCGATGACGTAGATTTCCTCGCCCGCGCTGATCGCGTCGTTGGGGCATTCGGGCTCGCAAACATCGCAGTTGATGCATGCATCGGTGATCATCAACGCCATCGGCTACCTGCCACCGAGTTGCTTCACCTTTAACGCCAGCCGATCGGCCACTTGCGGCGAGACGAACTTGTTGACGTCGCCGCCGAGTATGGAAATTTCGCGCACCAGCGTGGCGGATACATAGGCGTATTGCTCGCCCGGCGTCAGGAATATAGTTTCGACATCGGGGTAGAGCTGGCGGTTCATGCCGGCGAGCTGAAACTCATAATCGAAATCCGACACCGCGCGCACGCCGCGCACCACCACGCGCGCGTTGTTTTGCTGCACGAACTGCATCAGCAAGCCGGAAAAGCCCTTGACCTCGACGTTGTTTAAATCCTTGAAGGCTTCGCGCGCGATGGTCACGCGCTCGT
>VGIF01000347.1 GCA_016868015.1 Betaproteobacteria bacterium | reverse complement strand
GGCAATGGTGGGCATGGAGGCGTTTTGTCAGGTGCCGCAACAGCAAGCGTGGGTGGTGGAGCGTCTGGGCAAGTTTAGCCGCGTGCTGGAGCCGGGGCTTAACTGGATTACGCCGGTGCTCGACAAAGTGTCGTATCGCCATTCGTTAAAAGAAACGCCGCTCGATGTGCCGGAGCAAGTGTGTATCACCAAGGACAACACGCAGTTGGGTGTGGACGGCATCATTTATTATCAGGTGACTGATCCCAAGCTAGCGTCCTACGGCTCGTCGAATTACGTCGCGGCAGTGACGCAACTCGCGCAAACCACGCTGCGTTCCGAGATCGGCAAAATGGAGCTCGACAAAACCTTCGAATCGCGTGACGAAATCAATCGCCAGGTGGTGTCGGTGCTCGACGAGGCGGGGCGCACCTGGGGCGTGAAAGTGCTGCGCTACGAGGTGAAAAGCTTGACGCCGCCAGAGGCGATTCTGCGCTCGATGCAGGCGCAGATCACCGCCGAGCGCGAAAAACGCGCGCTGATCGCCAAATCCGAAGGCCAGCGCCAAGAGGAAATCAACCTTGCCGAGGGCGAACGCCAGTCCGCGGTGCTCAAATCCGAGGGCGACAAAATCGCCGCCATCAACCGCGCCGAAGGCGAGGCGCGCGCCATCACCACCATCGCCGACGCCAACGCGGCGGCGGTGCGCGCGGTGGCCGCGGCGATGAACGAGCAGGGCGGTATGAACGCCGCCAACCTGAAGGTGGCGGAGCTTTACATCGGCGCGTTTGCCAATTTGGCCAAGACCAACAATACCTTGATTCTGCCGGCGAACGTGGTGGATGTGGCGGCGCTAGTGGGCACGGCGATGAATACCTTGAACACCATCAAGCCGGGGCCGGCGGCGCCGGCGAAGTGACGGGCTTGTTTGGGGTTAAGCACCCAAAAAGGCACAAAAAAACGCCGCGCAACGCGGCGTTTTTTATGCGCAGGTGCCGCCAATCGTGCGGCTTATGGGGTGGAAACCCACACGCGTACTACGGGCGTTATTGCCGTGGGCGTTTCGTCATCGCCACCGCCGGTGTTGTCCGCGGCCGCGCCCGCGGATGAGGGCGCTGTTGGTGTTGCACTCACCGGGGGCCACGGCGTCCCCGTCAACCCGGCATCGGCGTCACCCGAACTGGGGAACGGGCTTTGCGCGTGGGCCAGCGGGTTACCCGGATCGAGCCTTGAATTTTCGTCGAACTTCTCGCGCGGCGGCGTGCCGTCGTAAATCAGGTTGCGGCGGCGTTGCAGATAGGCGTCGCGCACAAACAGATACTCGTCGAGCGCGGCGGTTTCGAGAATCGTGGTGGTATCGAGCAACTCCGCGCGTTGGTTTACAAAGCGCGTGCCGACCAGGCTGTTGCGCCAGCGTATGTCGTTCATGTAGCGCAGCGGGTCGCCGTAGCTATCGACCGCGCGTCCCACGGTGTCGCGTATGTTGCTGGGGCCTAAAAACGGCAACACCAGGTACGGGCCACCACCAACGCCCCAACGGCCCAGTGTCTGGCCGAAATCCTCATTGTTTTTTTCCACCCCCAGCGGGGTTGCGATGTCGAACAAGCCGCCCAGCCCCAAGGTCGAATTCATCAAAAAGCGGCCAAGATCCGCATACGCCGCTGTCGGCTTACCTTGAAGCAGATTATTCAAGCAAACCAATACATCATTGATATTGGAAAAAAAGTTGGAGACACTGGTGCGCACAAATTGTGGCAACACCGCGCGATAGCCCTGCGCCAGCGGGCGGAACAAAACGGTGTCTACGCCATCGTTAAATTTGTAAACGGCGCGGTTCACCGGCTCGAACGGATCGCCGGGATGGGTCGTGGCGCAGCCGCCCAGTAAAACTAGCGGCAGCAATAGCGTGGGCAATAGCGAGCGCTTGGCGCGCAGCTTGAAGAACATTTTGTAAGGCCTTGTTTTTTTTACCGTAGGGAGACGAGGTTGGCAAAAGATTATAACCAGCAGTAGTTTAAGCTGATAGTGGATGGCGACCAGGCGCGGCACTGATTTGTGACTTTTTTG
>VGIF01000346.1 GCA_016868015.1 Betaproteobacteria bacterium | reverse complement strand
CCTTTTCTCTGTGACCTCTGTGTCCTCTGTGGCCAAATGTTATTGTGAATCAATCCAAACGGATGTTAGCTTGCTTAATCACGCCCGCCCACTTATCCCGCTCCGCGGCGATAAACGCCGCGAATTCGCGCGGCGTATTGCCCACCGGCTCGCTGCCCAGCGCGATCAGGCGCTCTTGCGTTTCGCCACCGCGCAGCACTTTAACCATTTCCGCATTGAGCCGCGCGACAATCGTCGGCGGCACGTGCGCCGGCGCGATCCAGCCGAACCAGCCGATCACCTCAAAGCCCGGAAAGCCCAATTCCGCCACCGTCGGCAACTGCGGCGCGACGGGCGAGCGCTTGGCGCTGGAAATCGCCAGCGCACGCGCCTTGCCCGCCTTGATTTGCGGTAGCGCGGCGAGCGCAAGGCTGAACAATGCCTGCACCTGGCCGGCCATCAGTTCGGCCAGCGCGGGGCCGCCGCCCTTGTAAGGGACGTGGGTCAGGTTCATGCCGGAGACCAGGCGAAACTGCTCCAGCGCCAAATGCCCGGTGGTACCGTTGCCGGCCGAAGCGAAATTCACCGGCTTTGCGCGACCCAACGCGATCAACTCTTTCACCGATGCCGCCGGCAGCGATGGGTGCACGATCAAGATATTCGGCACCACGATGCCTTGCGTGATCGCGGCAAAATCCTTCACCGGGTCGAATCGCACCTCGCGGTAAAGACTCGGATTGATCGCCACTCCGGCGGCGGCTAGCGCGAACGTGTAGCCATCGGGGGCGCTGCGCGCGGCCATTTCGTAGGCGATGTTGCCGTTGGCGCCAGGGCGGTTATCGATGACCACCGCCTGCCCGAGCGATTGCGCAAGACGCGGCCCCACCATGCGCGCCAAGGTGTCGGCGGGGCCGCCCGGCGGCACCGCCACGATCATGCGAATTGGTTTTTGCGGATAAGCTTGAGCCTGCGCGGCGGCGCTCGGCACCGCGCCACCTACAATAGCGTAAATTATTGATTTAATTACATTTTTTATTTTAACTCGCGCAAACCCGTAAGGCATTACCTTTCTCCGATCCCCGCGTCCTTGATCACCTTGCTCCAGCGCGCGAATTCGCCCTTGATGCGCTCGCCCATTTCGGCCGGTGTGCTGGTGATCGGCAAGAGCGCCAGCGATTCGAGGGTCTTGCGAAAAGCGGGGCTGGCGTACGCGGCGCGCATTTCGCTGCTAAGCCGGTTGACGATGGCCGGCGGCATGCCCGCCGGACCGACCACACCGAACCAGGTGGTGTTGGTAAAGCCCGGATACAGTTCGGCCAGCGCCGGCGCATCGGGATGCTCGCGTACTCGCTGCAGATGGCCGGTGGCGATCACGCGCACCTTGCCGCTTTGCACCGCCGGCGCGATGTAGGTGACGGCGCCGAACAAGGCATCCACGCGCCCGCCCATCAGATCGAGCAGCGCCGGCCCGCCGCCTTTGTACGGCACATGCACATAACGGGTGCCGGCGAGCGCATTCATCAACTCCATGCCCAAGTGATTGGGCGTGCCTGCGCCGGGCGAGGCAAAATTGATTTTGCCCGGCTGCGATACGCCAAGCGCGATAAACTCCTTGAGCGATTTCGCCGGCACCCCGGCCTGGATAGCCAATACGAACGGCACATCCACCGCAAGCGCTATCGGCGTGAAATCCTTCAGCGGGTTATACGAAATCTTGGTGCCCCACGCCGGCGCCACCACCAGCCCGCCGGAAGTGCCGAGCAGCAGCGTATAGCCGTCGGGCGCGGCCTGCGCGGCGAGTCCGTGGCCCAGCGTGGAGCCCGCGCCGCCGCGGTTATCGACCACCACCGACTGGCCGAACTTCTCCGACAGCCACTGCCCGATCGCACGCCCTGTCGGATCGGTCGAACCGCCCGGCGGATAGGGCACGATAAAGCGGATCGGCCGCACCGGATAATTTTGCGCCTGCGCCCACGCGCCTGCGCAGATACTGAACACTGCCAACGCGACACCCGCGCGCTTTAACCAGCCAACCATACAACCTCCTCGATGGATTTATAGGAATCAGCAGTAGTGTCCGGACGTTGAGTGCCCGAAACGTGCTAATTGGTTGATTGTAAATAAATAACAGATGATTTTTTCTGGTCTCGATTTGAACAGCGTTTTCTCGATTTGCGATCCTGC
>VGIF01000345.1 GCA_016868015.1 Betaproteobacteria bacterium | reverse complement strand
CCGGCTGCAAAATGAGCGGATGCGGTCCATATTTCCCCGGTTTCCTGCGCGAATAGTACGAACTATTCGCTTGAAAACCGTGAAAATCTGTCCTCGCACCTCTCATTTTTCGCTTCGACAAGTTAAGCCCGACAGGCTGCTAGGAGAACCGCCATGCCCGCCAAAACCAAATGCCCCACGCAGGAAGAAATGAAAACGCGCATCGCGCGCTTCAAAGACCTGAAATCGACCAAGGCGCAGCACGGCGCGAACAAAGGCATACCGCCGCAAGTGCTGGAGCTGATCACCGCGCGCACCACCTACAACATCATGTCGCCGCTCAATCTCGGCGGCCAACTCTCGCCCACGCCGCCGGTGGTGGGCGGTGACGCGGGCGTGTTTCGCTTGGGCATCGTGACCTGCCCGCCGGGCAACGGCGCGGGGCTGCACGTGCATTGGAAAACGCACGAGACCTTCATGGCGCTCACCGGCAGATGGGAAATGATCTGGGGCGACAAGGGCCAGGAAAAAACCGTGATCGAACCGTTCGACGTGATGGCGGTGCCGCCGGGGGTGACGCGCACCTTCAAAAATATTTCCGATGCCGACGCGCACATGATGGTGATCATTCAAGGCAAGCCCGGCGAGTTCGACGACGTGGGGCGCGTGCCGGAAACCGCCGACAAAGTCGCGCAAAAGTTCGGGCCGGAGATGGTGGAGAAGTTAAAAGCGCACGGCTGGCAGTTCACGCTGGATGCTAATGCGCCGCCGGAGGCGTTTAAGTAGATGGTCGAAGCTGTGAACGGCTTTACCTTTGGCAATCACGTTTTAAACCAACACTGTCGTTCCCGCGCAGGCGGGAACCCATAACACAGTAGCCCCGCAGACACCCTATGGGTTCCCGCTTTCGCGGGAACGACATGGCGGATGACGAAGTGCTTTGCAAGAAATTCCTGGATGAAAACCGCTCGCTCTAGAACCCCTCAATCTGCTAATCGCGACGGCCTCATTCTCTTCGCCCACGGCTCGCGCAACGCGCAGTGGCGCAAGCCCTTCGATCGTTTATTGAAAGGTGTCACGAAGCAAAGCGGCGCGCCTACCGTGCTCGCCTTCAACGAATTCATGTCGCCGACACTCGCCCAAGCCGCACAACAACTCGCGGCGAAAGGGGTTAAGCGTGCGACGATCGTGCCGCTGTTTTTAGGCGGCGGCGCGCATGTGCGCGGCGACACGCCGCGGCTGGCGCGCGAAGCGCAGGCGGCCAGCGGCGTGAAACTTAAAATCGCAAAGGCGATTGGCGATAACGCCGAGGTGCTCGCCGCGATGGCGCGCTACTGTGTTGCGCAGGCGCACCGGCCAAAGAAAAATATTGAATAAAATCAAATACTTACGATTTATCGTTTGAGCGCGCCGAAAACCCGCTTAACGATGTCGCTGGTGGCGCCCAAGGGGTTGGAGCGAAATTCTTTTTCCTTCTCGCCGATCATGAAGTAAAGCCCGTCGAGCGATTTTTGCGTGACGTAACCTTCGATGGTCGATTGGTCTTTTTTAATCAGCCCGAAGCCCGCGGCCTGCCCGGCGAGCGAGTTGTATTGCTGCGCGAGGCCCACTTGATCGGTGGCGTTTTTGACGATGGGCAAAAAGCGCTGCGTTAAATCCGCGCTGGTGGCTTTGCGAAAGTAATCGGTGACCGAGGTTTGCCCGCCGGTCAAAATGCCCTTGGCGTCTTGCAGGGTCATTTTTTTGACCGCGCCGACCAGCAGTTCCTGCGCGTGCGGCACCGCGGCTTCGGCGGCGCGGTTCATCGAGGTGATCAGCTCATCGGCCTGCTTGCGCATGCCGAAGGTGCGCATCGCGCCCTCCACGCGCGCCAGCGCCGGCGGCAGCGGGATCTTCACCTGCGGGTTGCCGAGAAATCCGTTTTCCTTGCCCAGCAGCGACACCGCGGCGCTGGCGCCGTCGGTTAACGCCTGGCGCAGGCCGCTGGAGGCGTCGGCATTACTAATGCCGGCAAGCCGCGCATGCGCCGCGCCGGCCATGACAGTCAACACAAAAACACTCAGAATACGCAGCCTATCAGTAGTGTCCGGACGTTAATCGGATAAATTCAATTGGTTAGCGGACATGTCCGGAATTTCGTCGGCGACGATTTTGTTAAGTAGTTGATCCAATGGCATTTTCTCGAACATCGTGAGGCTCA
>VGIF01000344.1 GCA_016868015.1 Betaproteobacteria bacterium | reverse complement strand
GAGAAAACGCTGTTCAAATCGAGACCAGAAAAAATCATCTGTTATTTATTTACAATCAACCAATTAGCACGTTTCGGGCACTCAACGTCCGGACACTACTGATCGGCCTTGATAAAACGCGCTTTGTCGGCGACGTGCGCCTTGTCCGCCTCACGCCGCGCATAACGCACCAGATTGTCATCGTATTCGACGCCCAACGCGCGCGCCCCGCGCCTGGCCGCGGCGATCACCAGGCGCCCGTCACCGGAGCCCAGATCGATCACATAGTCATCGGCGCCGACCTTCGCCAGATCCATCATGGTGTCGACCATAATGGCCGGCGTGGGCACCCACACCACGTCCTTGCCGGGCTGGCTGTATTCGGGCTCGTGGATGGGGGCGGTGGTGCAGGCGCTGCACAGCGCGATTAGAACGATTAGCGCGATCAGCGCGCTGCCGAACCAGACACGCCTGATTTTTACATGCAAACGCTCACCACCAAACATCACGCTCGATGCCCTCACCCACGCCCCCTCTGCCAAGCCGATCATTGCACGAAATAGTAGGCTGCGCACCGCGCACGCGTGGCGATTGCTGACGCGTGCGCGATGCGCACCCTACGCCGATCCCATTCCCGCAAGCTTTGAAACGGCGCAAGAAAATGTGGGACATCATTGGCTGCCCAGGGGAAAGGAAATTCGCGCGGTAAATCGCCGGATGCCCACCTACCGAATTATCGATTGGCGCTTTGCAACGCATCAATCAACAACTTCAGCGCCGACTCGCTAAACGCATACATATTCGCCACGCGCTCGGCGCTGCGCGTTTCCAGCGTCAACGATTTTTCAGCGGGGCCGGCGACGGCGAGCACGCAATGTCCCGCGTCGTAACCGTAACGGCTGCCGGTGGGCCCGGCCGCGCCCGATTCGCTCAAGCCCCAATCGGCGTTAAACCGCTCGCGCACGGCGCGCGCGCGGAACAACGCCGAAGCCTCGGTGCCGCCGCGCACGGTGGCAAGCATCTCGGGCGTGACATCGCGCAACGCCAGCATCGCATCGCGCGTGTAAGCAACAACACCGCCCTTGCAATAGGCGGAAGCGCCCGGCAGCGCGAGCAGCGCCGCGTTGATCAAGCCACCGCCGGAGGACTCCGCCACGGCGATGGTTTGTTTACGCGCATTCAACAGCACGGCGATTTTTTCGGCGAGTGGAATTAATTTTTCCATGGTGGGTTCCTTTTTCGGATACGGAGTGGCTGAACTTGGGCCGCACGCATTGTGCGATATAAATCGTCATTCGCAAACAGTGGCATCGCGGAAACGCCACGCTCAACAAATCGTAACTATTTGTTTTTATAACGTTTTTTATTTGATGGCCGAAGGCATGGTGCGCCCGCTCGAGCGCCGCGCCGCGTTGCCGCTGCGGCTGTGCGGGCGGCCGCTTCGCGGCCCGCCTGCTTGGCGCGTTACGCCGCAATGCCGATGTTAGTATGGTTGCCTGGTCTTGATCGCCAACCCTTGGAGAAACTCATGCCTACACTACAAATCCGCGGTGCCCACATCAACTACGAGACTCTCGGCAACAGTGGCCCCTGGGTCGCGCTCTCGCCCGGCGGACGGCGGCCGCTGCAAGGGGTTAAGCATCTGGCCGAGCGCGTCGCGGCGCACGGTTATCGCGTGTTGATTCACGACCGGCGCAACACCGGCGCCTCCGACGTGGTGTTCGAGGGCACGCCCGACGCGCCCACCGAATACGAAATCTGGGCGGAAGATTTATACGCGATGTTAAAGCACTTCAACGCCACGCCGGCATGGGTGGGCGGCGGCTCGTCGGGCTGCCGCATGTCGGTGCTGCTGGCGTTGAAACACCCGGACGCGGTGCGCGGCTTGCTGCTGTGGCGCGTTACCGGCGGCGAGTTCGCCGCGCGGCGACTCGCGCAACAGTATTACTTTCAGTTCATCGAAGCGGCGAAAAAAGGCGGCATGGCGGCGGTGTGCGCGAGCGAGCATTTCGCCGAACGCGTCAAGGAGCGGCCCGTCAATCGCGACGCGATTATGAAGCAGGACGTGAACCGTTTTATCGGCTCGTTCCAACAATGGGCGCAAGGCTTTTTGGATGACGCGAATAAACCCGTGATCGGCGCCACCGCCGAGCAATTGGCCTCGCTCAAGGTACCGACCATTCTCGTGCCCGGCAACGACAAGACGCACGATAAAGCCATCGGCGAGCGCGCGCACAAACACATCAAGGGCGCGGAAATTTATCACCTGTTTCCCGACTTCAGGATGTC
>VGIF01000343.1 GCA_016868015.1 Betaproteobacteria bacterium | reverse complement strand
GCGAAAAACACCGAATTAAACATCGAAAGCGCCTTCGGCCTGATGAAATCAGCATTCATTTCGCATAATCGGCATCATCGCTTTCCTCGGGCGCACCTTTTACCTACTTGATCAGCGTATCCCTAACGTGATTAGACAACAAGGATATGGCCATGATAATTCGCAAAAAGATCGTATACGCAGCCGTTGCCGCAGCGCTCGGCGCATGGTCCGCCTCAAGTTTGGCGGGTGGCTTTGGGATCGGCACGCAAAGCGGCAGCGGCACCGGCAATGCGTTTGCCGGGGGCGCCGCGGTGGCGGATGACGCCAGCGTGCTCTGGTCCAACCCGGCGGGGATGACGGCGTTGCCGACCGGTATTCAGGTCACCACCGCGCTGCACGTGTTGCGGCCGTCGTTCAAGTTTCAAAACGACGGTTCGACGGGCGCGTTCGCGTTGCCGGGCACTGGCGAGGGTGGCGACGGCGGTGATTGGGCGTTCGTTCCGAACGGCTTCATGGCGATGTCAATCACGCCTGCGCTACGCGTAGGGGTTGCGTTGAATGTGCCGTTCGGTTTGACCACCAACTACAATGCCGGTTGGCGCGGGCAATTGTTGGCGCTGAAATCCGCGATCAAAACGATCAATGTTCAGCCCTCGATTGCGTATCAAGTGAGCCCGGCGTTTTCCATTGGCGCGGGTGTGAGCGTGCAAAAAATAGATGCGCGCTTGACCAACTTCGCCGGCGCGGCAGGCGTTGCCACATTGACCGCCGACGACATCGGCTGGGGCTTTAACATCGGCGCGGCGTTCCAGCCGACGAATGCCACGCGCATCGGCCTGCATTACCGTTCCGCGATCAAGTATGACTTGAAGGGCAACGTCAATTTCAGCAACCCGGCGGCCAATTCGGCAAATGGCGTGACCGCGGCCGCGTCCCTAAAGGTACCCGACAGCGCGTCGCTCAGTATTTTGCAACAGGTCGGCTCCAACCATCGAGCTGATGGCCGACGTGACCTGGACGGGGTGGGACAAAGTGCAGCGTTTGACGGTCGTGCGCACGTCGTCCAGCGCGGTGCCGTTCGGCGCCGGCAATCCCCTGGGCGGCGTCGCGGGTTCGACGTTCACGACCTTGGATTTCGAGTGGGACAACACCTGGCGTTTGGGCCTGGGCGCCAACTATCGCTTGAACCCGCAAACCAAGCTGCGCTTTGGCGTGGCGTTCGATCCGACGCCGACCAACGATCTGCACCGCACGCCGCGTCTGCCCGATCAAGACCGCACCTGGGTGGCGTTCGGCGTGCAATACAAACCGAGCAAACAGGGCACGCTGGAAATCGGCTACGCGCACGAATTCGTCAAGAACGCCTCGGTTAACAATTCCACGGCCGGCGTGCCCGGCCGCCTGGTTGGCACGTTTAAGAATCGCGCGGATATTATTTCATTGCAGTATTCGCATCAGTTTTAAGCCCGTTTAACTCGCACTCGTGTGTTGCCGGGCCGCCCGCGGGCGGCCCGACTTTTTTCGGCGGGTAAGCTGGTGTCGCGCGCGCCGACGCAGTGCTAGAATCAACCGAAAATCCCACCGGGAGTAGCCATGTCCTCCGTCTCCCCTGTCGCTTCCCCCACCGTCTCAGCCCAAGCCTCGCCGTTTTGCGTGCGCAAAGCCGCCGTGTTGGGCGCCGGCGTGATGGGCGCGCAAATCGCCGCGCACCTGGCGAATGCCAATGTCGAAGCCGTGTTGTTCGAGTTGGCGGCGAAAGAAGGTGGCGCAAACGGCAATGTGTTAAAGGCCATCGACAATCTCAAGCGGCTGGAGCCAAGCCCGCTCGCCACGCCGGCGCGCGCCAACGCAATCTTCCCCGCGAATTACGATCAACATCTCGAACTTCTGAAAGAGTGCGATCTGGTGATCGAGGCGATTTCCGAGCGCATGGATTGGAAATCCGATCTCTACAAAAAGATCGCGCCGTATTTGGGCGAAAACACGATTTTCGCCAGCAACACCTCGGGTTTGTCGATCAACACGCTGGCGCAGGCGTTCCCCGAGGGGCTTAGGCACCGCTTTTGCGGTGTGCATTTTTTCAACCCGCCGCGTTACATGCACCTGGTCGAGTTGATTGCGTGCCGCGAAACCGAAGCGAAAATCCTCGACGATCTTGAAAAGTTTTTGGTCACCACGCTGGGCAAGGGCGTGATCCGCGCCAAGGACACGCCGAACTTTATCGCCAATCGCGTGGGCGTGTTTTCGATGCTGGCGACGATCCATCATGCCGAGCGTTTGGGCATTGGTTTTG
>VGIF01000342.1 GCA_016868015.1 Betaproteobacteria bacterium | reverse complement strand
GGCGTGCTTCCCGATCACGGCTCGGCGCAAAACCCCGGCGGTGCGTTTTACGGCGGCGGCGTGTTTGCCGTTGCGTATGCCGGCGTACCCGGCGTGGGCCGCGGCGCCGCGCAAGCGGCCGGCCCGCGCGCGCCCAACCCATCAGCGCCGGCGCATGCGGGCGGCGTAGCCGGCAACACCGCGCTGCCCTCTGCCCCTGGCGAGCCGGCTGTGCCGTCCGCGCCGACCGAATCCACCACGATGCCGCCTGAGCGGCATGCAACGCACGCAGGCGCGCCCGGCAATGGCGGCCCCACGGCTAGCGATGCGCCCGTGGCCGTTAGCGGGTTCACCGGCCCCGGCGCGGCCCACACCGGTGGCCCCGGCAATCCGCAAGGCGGCACCCACCCGCAGGGTGATGAACTGTTGCAGCCGGTCGATATGCATTGCTGGACGGATTGCATGCCTAACAGTATTGCACCCGAATCCGCGGCGAGCGTGCCTGCGCCCGGCTCCGCAGCCTTGTTGTTGCTGGGCGCGGCGGCGCTGCTGGCACTGCGCCGGCGCTCGCGCGTGAGCTTCGGCGCCGCCGCTTGAGTTGGGGGCTGGTCAGCGCAGCGTGCTTGCCGCAAGCGGCCCGTACGCGCAAAATGCCCCCACCCCAAACGAACGACGGAAATCTCCATGGCTCCCAAATTTTTCCAAGGCTTTTTGCATTTCAACATCCGCTGCTCGGAAGAAGATCTACCCGCGATTGAAAAATTCTACGGCGACGTGCTCGATCTCAAAAAAGGCCCGCGCCCGAACTTCGTCGGCGCCGGCATTTGGCTCTACTACGGCGACGATCCGATTCTGCACGTCGGCGCGCGCTTTAAAAAAGGCGAGCAAATCAAGGATTATCACAGCGGCAGCCTCGACCACATCGCGTGGAAAGCCAGCGGCGCGGTCGAGTTTCGCAAGCGCCTGAAAAAACTCGACATCGAATTCGAGGAGCAAAACATCAAGGACGCCGGCTACCAAGTGTTTTTATACGATCCGGTGGGCACTAAGCTTGAATTCAATTTTGTGAACGAGCATGTGCCTGATGCGGTGCCGTTGGGGACTACGGCGATGGCGAATTTGCGGTAGTTGCTCACGTGGCGTGGCGACCTCGCTTTCACGATCTAAAGCATCCGAGTCTTCGGCCTCGTCTAAAGTCGCCACCGCGCCAACTTCGCGCGAGCCGGTGGATCCAGATGCCCAAGGTGTTCTTAGTGGTTGCGATTAGTAGACTTGCAACTGAAGAACAACTTTCCTTCGGGCCAATGCGCACTCGCTTTCGTGCAAAGCGGCTGAGAGCGGTAGAAATCTTTCGGCGACGTTTTGGCGAATCACAGGCTATTCAAGCACACACGTCACGTCGCCTTTAGAATTGGAGAAATATTTAAGTTTCGTAGGATGGGTGAAGCGGAGCGTAACCCATCACAACGGTTGATCGAGTATTGCGATGGGTTACGCTATGCTCCACCCATCCTACATTAAGTATTTGACTTTATTGAATTTCGATAAAGCTCACCATCTTCACTCCCGCCAGTGTGCCGATCAGTGTCAAGTCGTTTAAGTTGCCGCGAGCCGATCGGAAAGAATCCGAACTTTAGGCAACTCTCGTACAGCGCTTGCGCTTGCCACCAGCAAGTCTTTCTCGGCCTGACTCAGCGAGCGCAAATCCCCGTCGTCGAAATACACCAGCGCTTTCAAACTTTCGCTCGGCTGAAAGGCCGTGCCAAAAATTTCGCGCACGGCGGCCAAGCCGTGGGGCAGGCTCGCGCCCGTTTTGAGCATGGCGGCGATGTCGCGATAGTCGCGCAGCTCCGCGCGCTGCAACATGGCCTTGAGTTTGGTCGCCATCAAATCATCAAGCGACGCGACTTGCAGCACACCATCGGCGGTCGTATCCGGTGCGCCCACTAGGCCCAATGCGATGTTGCCGAAGAACGAAACTTTAACGTGCGTATGCTCGTTGTCGCCATACGGCACGAGCACGCTCAAAGTGTTGGGCTGATCCTGCAACACCGTCGCTTGCGCGATAAACGGAAAAGCCGCGAAGATTGCATCGCGCACGAGCGGTTTTTCCGAAAAAAATCGAAATCCACCGACGGCCGATGACCCAGGCGCAGCGCGATGGCGGTGCCGCCGTAGAGCACAAAACCGAGTTGCGCCGCCGCTTTGAGTTCCGGTAGAGTAGAGATGTGGCGCGGTAGCAGTAGGTTTGGTTTGTCTGTTGCCGCCCCTTTCGTCTGGCGGTGCCCAAGGAACCTTGCCATAACCCCGTTTCCACATCCCCCTCATCGAACCGGACGT
>VGIF01000341.1 GCA_016868015.1 Betaproteobacteria bacterium | reverse complement strand
TGGCTCGACGGGTGTAGGCACGGCCAGTCATCTTGCCAACGAATTGTTTACCGCAACCGCGGGCGTCAAGGCGCTGCATATCCCCTACAAAAGCGCGGGGCTGGCGGCGACGGCGTTGCTCGCCGGCGAGATCCAGTTCATGGTGACGAATATGGCGACAGCCTTACCGCACGTCCGCGCGGGAAGGTTAAAGGGGCTGGGGGTCACCAGCGGCAAGCGCGTGGCGGTGGCCGCGGAGTTGCCGACGCTGCACGAGGCCGGCCTCGCCGGCTTCGAATACACCACTTGGTATGGCTTGTTGGCGCCGCGCGGCACGCCAGCTGGTGTGACGGTGCGCGTACACGAGCAATTGACGCATATCGCGCAAGACGCCGCCGTGAAAAGCCGCTTGAGTGCGCAAGGCCTCGAGCCGCGCTTTAGCGCGCCGCAGGCGTTCGAGCGTTACCTGCAATCCGAACTCATGCGGTGGGAGCGCGTGGTGCAGGCCGCGGGCCTGATCGCCGATTGATCTTCGCCGGATCTTCGTAGGCCGGCACGTCGTTTCACCCACGCGCGCCGCGCTTATCGCCGTGCGCCTGCGCACGCCGTGCCGGCTGCCACGCGCTGGCGCGTTCTGGTATCGTATCCTTCTGTACGGCCAAAATAAAAAAGTCAATTAAATCAAATACTTATGTATTTTTATGGTTCCAGCACGGAGGGCGCCATGAGCGGTATGCACGTGCTACACAAAATCATCGCCAACTGCACGCGCCCGCAGCGCGCGCGCGTCGCGCCGGGCGAATTTGTCGAGATCGAGCCCGATGTGTTCGGGGTGATTCTGTCGCCGAATGGTTCGGATGCGAAAAAGTTGATGGCGGATCTCGACGAACTCGGCGTGAAAGAGCTGCCGCTGAAAGACAAAATTTTCGCGGTGAGCGATCACGCCTCGCCCGCGCCGACGATGCAGTTCGCCACCTCGCAAAAATTGTGGCGCGATTTTTTTCGCGCGCACGGCGTGAAGGTTTTCGACGGCGGCGCCGGTGTGTCGCACCTGGTGCTGCCGGAGGAAGGCATCGCGTTGCCCGGCACGCTCGGCATCGCCATTGATTCACATGGGCCGACCATGGGCGCGGTGGGCATGTATGCCGCCTCGCTCGGCGCCGGAAGGTTGATGCTGTTTGCGATCGGGCGCTACATTCTTGAAGTGCCCAAGGTGACGCTGGTGCGCGTTAAAGGCAGCGCGTTAAAGCCCGGCGTGTATGGACGCGATGCGGCGCTGTATGTCAACGGCAAGCTCGGCCAGCGCGGCGCGTATGGTCACGCTGTCGAATTTGCCGGGCCGTTTATCGACGCGTTGTCGATGGAAATGCGGTTTACCTTCGCCAACATGGGCGTGGAATTGGGCGCGGTGGCATCCTATATTCAACCCGATGCGACCACGCTCGCTTGGGTGAAGCCGCGCGCCGAGCGCGCCCAGCGCGATTTTCAATTGTTCGAGACCGATAAAGATTACGTCTACGATCAAGTGCACGAAGTCGATGTCTCCGGCATCGAGCCGCAGATTGCCGTGCCGCACAAGCCCGATGATGTGATGCCGGTGTCCAAGGTGGCGGGGCGCAAGGTCGATCAGGCGTATCTCGGCTCGTGCGCGAGCGGACGGTTGGAAGATTTTGCCGCCGCCGCTGCAGTGCTGAAGGGCCGCAAGGTGCACCCCGACGTGCGCTTGATTTGCACGCCGGGCTCGCGCGAAGTGCAGCTCGCGGCGGCGCGCGCGGGTTATATCGAAACGCTGATTGCCGCGAACGCCATCGTCACCAACGCCAACTGCGGCGCGTGCCCCGGCTTGCACGGCGGCATCCTCGCGCCGGGCGAAGTGGCGATCACCTCGATTACGCGCAACTTCGAAGGGCGCATGGGGCCGGGCGGGGAAATTTATCTGGCGTCGCCGGCGACAGTGGCGGCATCGGCGGTGGAGGGGCGGATTGCTAGTCCGCTCGGTTACGTTTGAGGTATTTGTAAAAGCGAAAAACCTTGACGCAGATTTACGCAGATGAACGCAGATGAACGCAGATTAAAATTCCACATCGTCGTTCTGGCGAAGGCCAGAACCCAGGTTGTCGTCCGCGCGCAGCGCAAATTTGCGGCGCTTGGCGCCGAAAGGTGACGCACTGGATTCTGGCCTACGCCAGAATGACGGCGGTGGTGTTTGAAGTTATCTGCGTAAATCCGCGTAAATCTGCGTCGAAAAATAGAGGTAAAAACAGTAGTGTCCGGACGTTAATCGAATAAATTCAATTGGTTAGCGGACATGTCCGGAATTTCGTCGGCGACGATTTTGTTAAGTAGTTGATCCAATGGCATTTTCTCGAACATCGTGAGGCTCA
>VGIF01000340.1 GCA_016868015.1 Betaproteobacteria bacterium | reverse complement strand
TAATATTATAACTATTGCGTGACCACCGCACGCGCTGCTTACCGGTACCGCCCCGGATTGCGATTACGGCTTTTTGTCTTGCGGCGCCGCCGCCGCCGCGAACGATTCCAGCGCCGCTTTTTGCATCTCCAGCGTTTTCACCGTCATCTGGATAAAGCCGATGTTCATGGTGAGCCAGTTTTCCACGCCCTTTAACTCGGCGATTTTTTTGTCTATGTCCTCGACGCTGGCGGTGGGCATGAACATGCCGGGAACCGGGAACGACATCGGGTTCCACATCTTTTGCATGAACTCCATGAAATCCTTGGGCAGTTGCGGTGTGCTCATGGCAGGCTCCCGCGCCGGCAGAAGTTAAATGAGGCGCGCGCCCATACTATATAGCGAAAGCGCGCCGGGCAGGAGCGCCGGGCGCGCGAAAAACGCCAGCAATGGAGCGTGGGGGGTGGAGAGTGGGGCCGCCAACGCCAGGCGCGTTAGAAGCGCACCACCTCGGCAGTGGCGGCCGCGACAGTGGCCGCCACCGGGGCCGGCAGCGCGGCTTGCGGCTGCGTGGGCACGCTACGTTCTGGCTGCGCGGCTGGTTCGGCCGACACCGGCACCGGCGCGGCCGGCGGCGGGGCAGGGATGGTAATACGCACCGGCGGCAAACTGATCGCATCGGTCCGCTCCGGCGCGACTTGCATCACCACGCCGTTGCGCCGCTCGGTCTTGGGAAAGCCGGCCAGCGCATCGAGCTGGTCTTTTTGATTGAGCACGCGCTGGGTATACACGGCGTCGCGATCAGCGGTAGCGCCCGCATAGTATTGCAGCGCAGACAGCAAATCGCCGCCATGGAGCAGCAGATATTCCCGCAGGATGCGCGTGCCGACCAGAATGTTCACCCGCGGATCAAAAACCGACTGTTCGCCACCGAACTCAGCGAATTTTTCCAGATGATACTTGGGGATGATCTGCATCAGCCCCTTGGCGCCGGCGTGACTTTCGGCGATCGGGTTATAGCTGGACTCCACCGCCATCACCGCCACCACCAGCAGCGGATCGACGCCGTAGCGCTTGCCCGCGGCATACGCCGTGCGCACAAACTCGGTAACGACATCCACGGACACGCCGAACCTGCGCGTGATGTGGCTAACGATGGCACGCTGTTGGGCATCCAACGGCATGACGCTACGCTTGGGCGCGGCCAACACGCTGGCTTGCACCAAGCCGGTAAAGGGGTTTTCCGCCAACACAGCGCCGGGCGCCGGCTGCTGTTCCACCGCCAGCGGCTCGGCCAACAACTGCGCGTCGCCAAACATCGGACCGTTGAGCGTGAACGGCAGCGTCGCGACCGCCAAAGCCATGGCCACGGGGGCAAGCACCAAATGCCGCGACCATTTACGGGCAACCCCGCGCGCTCGCACCTGCTCGATGATCGATTTGGCGTACATGGCAAAACCCTCCTTAGTTGTCGCCCGCTGCGTTTGGCGGTGCGGCGTGTTGCCTCGCTACGGCAACAAACATCCCTTGTGGTTTTTAGATTACTTAACCCCCACCTATAGTATATCTTTGCGGTGGAGGCTCAACGAGGAGGCAATTCTAGGGGCCGCCTCACCAGCGTGCAACCCTGCGACTGCCGGGTTATTGCGTAAGTATGTAGTCTACGCTCGACCATGTTGCAACGCAACAAATTGTAAGTTATTGAGCGGCCTACACTTTCACAAAACCGTCACTGTCGCGAGCGCCGGTGGAAGCGGTGCAGCAGTTTAAAAAATTTTTTGCACGAGCGACGCCTGGATCAGTGCCCAAAAATAAAATGTATAAAAATCAATTATTTAAAAAAATATCGTTTAAAATCAATATCTTACAAAATTTAACGCAAATGCCGGGCTTGCCATGCCTTGAGTGCGGCTTCGTAACGATCGAAAGCTTCCCAGTACAAGTCGTATACACACGGTACACAACCGCCGCCTCAGCACTCTCCCGCTTCGGGCTCGCGCGGCGGCTGCGGTTGCGGGTCATCCAGGGGTTCGGCGGAGTGATCAAGGCTCATGTCATCGCGCGCTCGCGGGGTGGTCGGGGAAACGCTGGCGGAATTCAGTCATCAGCAGATCGGCTTCAGCGGTGCGCCCTTCGCGTTTGAGCTCGGCGAGCTGAATGAGCCATCGCTGCGGCGGCTGGTTTTCAAGTTCGGTGAGCCATGCCGGACGCGCCGCCGATGCTTGCGCTCGCGGGGCGGGTGACGGCGCCAGCGGCGGTTTCACCGCCACCATCGGGCGCCTTTCAGGCGCGGTGGCAACCGGCGGCGCCTCCTCCGCACTTGGCGGCACGGCTTGCGGTCGCGTCACCACCGCTTCGCGCGGCGGCGCATCCCGCGCAGGCGCTTGCGGCAGTGCTTGCGAAAATGCTTGCGGCCG
>VGIF01000339.1 GCA_016868015.1 Betaproteobacteria bacterium | reverse complement strand
CACCAGGCGTATGGGCTTATCGGGATAAGCCGCCTGCGCCGCCTGCGCCAGCATAAGAAACGAAACCGCAAAAACCGCCAACCCTTTCAACACGTGCATATCGTTCTCCTCCGAAAATAAGCGGCCCGGATCGTTGCCGGGCGCGGGCGAGAGTTTCTCATACTTTGAGCGATGTCGAAGATCGAGCGCTCAAACGCGCTCATGCATGCCGGCCACGCGTAGTAGAATCGTCAGCACATTGCAACCGCGCCGCTCGCCGCCCCTTCGCCTTTGCACCCGGAGGCCACCATGATCAATCTTCAGCGCATCGGACACATCCTGCTCACCGTTCGCGATCTCGAACGCTCAAAGGCGTTTTACACGCAGATCCTCGGCTTCAAGGTGCTCGAGCAAGACCCGGAGCACGGCGGACTTTTTTTGTCGCTGGGCGAATACGGCAACACACTCGATTTGTTCCCCAGCACCGATCCCGATGCGTTTCCGCGCCCGCCCTCGGGGCTCGGCCGGCGCCAAGGGCTGGGCATGAAACACTTGGCGTTCGCCGTGGCGACGGAAGACGATTTAAAGCAGGCGTACTTCGCATTGAAGGACGCGGGCGTCGCGATCCATCGCGCGGTCGACCACCAAAGCCAAAAAAGCGTTTATTTTTTCGACCCGGATGAGAACATGCTGGAAATCGTGTGGGAGCGCCCGAATACGCGCGAAATTTTTGCGCAAGGGCGCGCGGATGTGGATACGCAGATTGATTTTGAGCGCTCCTAAAAGGCTGATTTAAACGGCGCGCGCAGCGCCTCGGCGTATAGCCGGTATCTTGTTGTTTTACAATAAGAAACAACGTATCATGCGCGCCTTTTTGCGACCCCCTTTGATTTTTTCCGACCGTTCGCCCTGAGCCTGTCGAAGGGCGATTAATTTTGACTGGGCTTCGACAAGCTCAACCCGAACGGACGAAGGGGTTGGCCTAATTCCAATCACACGCATGAGCATCGACAAAGAAGTTACCCGCCGGCGCACCTTCGCCATCATCTCGCACCCGGACGCGGGTAAAACCACGCTTACCGAAAAGCTGTTGCTCTACGCTGGCGCGATCCATATCGCCGGCAGCGTCAAGGCGCGCAAGGCCTCGCGCTACGCCACCAGCGATTGGATGGAAATCGAAAAGCAGCGCGGCATTTCGGTGGCAAGCTCGGTGATGCAAATGGAGTACGGCGACTGCGTGATCAACCTGCTCGACACCCCGGGCCACCGCGATTTTTCGGAGGACACCTACCGCGTGCTGACCGCGGTGGACGCGGCGCTGATGGTGATCGACGCCGCCAACGGCATCGAGCCGCAAACGCTGCGCTTGCTGCAAGTGTGCCGCGCGCAAAACACACCGGTAATCACCTTTGTGAACAAAATGGATCGCGAAGTGCGCGAGCCGATGGACTTAGTCGACGAAATCGAGCGCACGCTGGGTATGCCTGTGGTGCCGTGCACCTGGCCGGTGGGCATGGGTAAGCTGTTCAAAGGCGTGTTCGATTTGCGGCACGACCGCATGCGCGTGTTTCAAGCGGGCGAGGATCGCGTCGGCGGCCATGAAATCGTCGAAGGTTTGGACAACGCCGGCATCAAACAGCGCTTCGGCGACGTGTTCGCGCACGCGCAACAGGAAATGGAGTTGGTTCGCGGCGTCTCACCCGAATATGCGCGCGACGAGTTTTTAGCCGGCAAACAAACGCCGCTGTTCTTCGGCTCCGCGATCAACAACTTCGGCGTGCAGGAAGTACTGGATGCTTTGGTCGAATTCGCCCCGCCGCCGCGCGCGCGCCGCGCCATCGAGCGCACGGTCGACCCGATGGAGCCGAAATTCACCGGCGTGGTGTTTAAGATTCAAGCCAACATGGACCCCGGCCACCGCGACCGCGTGGCGTTCATCCGCGTGTGTTCGGGCCACTTCGAGCGCGGCATGAAATTGAAAAACTGCCGCACCGGCAAGGATTTTCGCCCCAACAGCGTGGTGTCATTCCTGTCGCAGCGCCGCGATCAAGTGGAAGACGCTTACGCCGGCGACATCATCGGCATCCCCAATCACGGCGTGCTGCAACTGGGCGACACGCTGACCGAGGGCGAGGAACTGCAATTCACCGGCCTGCCGTTTTTCGCGCCGGAAATTTTTCAAACCGTCGAAATCGCCGACCCGCTGCGCAGCAAACAACTGCGCACGGGCTTAACGCAGCTCGGCGAAGAAGGCGCGATTCAGGTGTTTCGCCCGGTAGCGGGCGGCATGTTACTGTTGGGCGCGGTGGGGCAACTACAATTCGAAGTCGTCGCGCATCGCTTAAAACACGAATACGGCTGCGAAGCGCGCTTGGCCCCCGCGCGCTACAACAGCGCGCGCTGGGTCAGCGCCGATGACCCCAAGGAATTAAAACG
>VGIF01000338.1 GCA_016868015.1 Betaproteobacteria bacterium | reverse complement strand
GCCGACAGATTGACGAAGGCGCGGATGCGCGTGCGCACGTGGTTGTCGAGCACGTTACGCAGCGCCGCGAAGTTCGACGAACCGGTGCTGCCCGCGTCGCACAGCGTGGTGACGCCGCTGCGCGAGGTGTAGTGGTCGGTATGCGCACCCATGTCGTGCCCGTTCACCATCACATGCGCGTGCATGTCGATTAGGCCGGGGAACACCAGCTTGCCCTTGGCGCTAATCGTCTTGAGCGCTTGATCGTGCGGCAACGACGGCGCCACCGCGGCGATTTTGCCGCCGGCGATGGCCACATCCATCACGCCTTTTAAACCGGCGGCGGGGTCGATGACCTCGCCGCCGATGATCAATAAATCGTATTGCATGTGCGTCACACTCCTGGCATTGCGCAAAAATTTAGGCGGCGGCAGTGGCGGGCTGGCGTTGCACTTCGAGGCCGACGCCTTTGAGTGAGGTGCGGCGCAGATCGCGCACTTCCTTCAAATCGTCAAAGCGCGTGGCGCGGTGCATCACCGTGCGGTTATCCCACATCACCAAATCGCCGACTTTCCACGCATGGCTGTAGACAAAACGCGGTTGTGTGGCGTGCTCGGTGAGATCGCGCAAAAACGCGCGCGCTTCCGGCACCGGCCAGCCGGCGATGCCGCCGATGTGGGACGACAGATACAACGACTTGCGCCCGGTTTTCGGGTGGGTGAGCACCAGCTTGTGCGGCACCGGTTTTAGATGTGCTTCATGCCCCGGGTTGTAATCGTTAAAACCGATCTGCTCGCGCGAGAACACGATCGAGTGTTCGCACACCAGATTTTCGACTTCGGCTTTTTCCGCGGCGGAAAGCGCATCGTACGCCGCGCGCATGTCGGCGAACTGCGTGTCCCCGCCCTTGCCCGGCACGATGCGCGCGTGCAGCAGCGTATAACCCGCGCCCACCGCGCGAAACGACGCGTCGGAGTGCCACAACCGGTTCGCCAGCGCGTACATGCGGCGCTTGTCGTTGCGTTCTCTCAACTTGGTGACATCGTCCGCTTCGAGATTGGAAATGCCGCCCAGTTCCAGACGTTGAAAACGCCGCTCGCTGGGCTTGGCCATTTGGCCGGCCAGCGTGATTTCCAGCTCGCCGAAATTTTGGGTAAAGGCGATTTGCTGATCGTCGGTGAGCGGTTGATCGGGAAAGGTCAGCACCGCGTAATCGTCCATGCCTTTTTCGATCGCGGTCACTTCGCCGCGCGCAAGCGGCGCGCAAATGTCGATGCCGCTGACGACGCCGGCGAAACCGTTGTGCAACGCGCGTATGGTTATGCTCATGACAGTGGCCTCCATTTGAAAGGCATGGGCTTATAAAAAAGTCAATTAAATACGCTACTTATGAGTTATTGTGGTTGGGCGGCCGTGACGCCCTCGCCGCGTATGGTGGTGCGCCGCATGTCGCGCACCTCGCGCAGATCGTCGTAGCGGCGTGCGCGATGCATGGTGGTGCGGTTGTCCCAAATCACCAAGTCCCACTGCTGCCACGCGTGCGCGTAAACGAATTGGCGCTGTGTCGCGTGCTCGATTAGCTCGCGGATCAGCATGCGCCCTTCCGCAACCGGCATGCCGACTACGGCACCGATGTGCGCCGATAAATACAAACTCTTGCGCCGCGTGCGCGGGTCATAACGTACCAAGCGCTGCCGCACCGGCTTTATTCTTTTCTGATTGTCCGCGCCGTAGTCGGCTTTGGCGATGCCGATTTGTTCGCGCGAATAGGCGTTGGAGTGTTCGGTGATCAAGTCTTCGATCTCGGCTTTGAGGGCGGCATCGAGCGCGTCGTAAGCGGCGCGCATGTCGGCGAATTCGGTGTTGCCGCCCGTGCCGGGGATTGCGCGCGCGGAGAGCAGCGAATACTTCGCCGGCGCCGCGCGAAACGACGCATCGGAATGCCACAGCCGGTTGCCCAACGCGGTCAAGCGCAGGTGATCGTTGGCGCCGCGCAGTTGGCCTTGCGTGTCGATGTTGGAAATATCGGCGAGTTCCATATGCGCAAGCCGCCGCTCCTTGTAAAGTTCTGCGCCACTGGAAACCTCCAACTCGCCGAATTGGCGGCTGAAGGCCATTTGCGTGTCGTCGCTAAAACGCTGATCGTGAAACACCAGCACGCCGTGGCGATCCATGCCCTCGTCGATAGCGCGCACTGAATCGGGCGCGAGCGGCCGCGTCAAATCGATGCCGGAGACATCGCCGGCAAAAGCCGATGCAGTCAAGGGACGTATCGCAAGGTTCATCATGCGCACTCCAAAGCGAGACGGTCAAAGTATAGGCGTGTCGCGGTGATCCTGCCAACGTGCGGCGCGGATGACGCCATGCGCAAAATTGATACACAATGCGGCTAACATTCTGAAATTCTCAAACAGGGCGGCAATACGGTCATGAGCATCCGTAA
>VGIF01000337.1 GCA_016868015.1 Betaproteobacteria bacterium | reverse complement strand
GGGCCTGCTGCCCTACGTGTCACGCCGTTAACGCATGCGCCGCGCGCCCCACCACCGCCACCATCGCCGCCGCCGCGCCGCAGTTGCAATCGTACGGTTTTACACTCGCGGCAATCTCATCCGCCCTCGGGTGTGCAACGCGCGCGAGCAAATGCGCCATGCGCATGATCAAACCCGATTGGCAGCGGTTACACGGCTTCAACGCTTCCACGGCCCAAGCCTCATACAGCGCAAACGCGCGCTCCGGCGATAAACCTTCGATGGTGGTGACTTCACGCTCACCCAGCTCCGCCAAGGTGTACTGACACGCCTGCGCCGGTGTGCCGTCGAGGTACACCGTGCAAGCGCCGCAGTCGCCGCGCCCGCAGCCATACTTGGTGCCGGTGAGTTTTAAATCGTCCATCAAAACGCCGAGCAGCGTGTAGTGCGGCTGCGCGAGCACCTCGCGCCGCACGCCGTTTACCGTGAGCGCAAATGGGGTCTTTTGCAAAATTAAAATCCAACCCTTTTTCGACGCAGATTGACGCAGATGAACGCAGATTTTTTCCGGGGTTTAATCCGCGAAAATCCGCGTTAATCTGCGTCTAAGTATTTTTTTGTTGTTACGCGAATCGTTCCTCACCCGCCAACAACGCCTGATGCACCCGCGCCGCCAGCATCGGCTGCTGGCGCAGGCGCACGTTGGTCAACGCGAACACCGCGTTGGAAATCGCCGGCGGCACCAGCGGCACCGCCATTTGGCCGGCGCCGGTCGGGTGATTTTTGGTTTGCACGAGTTTGATGTGCAGTTGCGGCACGTCGCGCATGCGCGGCACGTGGTAATCGAAAAAGTTCGATTGCTGCACGGCGCCGTTGGCGATGCTGATGCGTTCGCTTAACGCGAGGCCCAGCCCGTAAACGATGGAGCTTTCAGTTTGCGCGATCACATTATCGGGATGCACCGCCACGCCGCAATCGATGGCGCACCAGAAGTTGTGCACCTTGATCGCGCCGCTTGATTTATCCACCGACACCTCGGCGATGCCCGCGACGTGCGTGCCGGAGTAATCGACATAGGCCACGCCCAGGCCGTGCCCAGGCCGCTTGCGTTTCCAGTCGGCCATTTTCGCGGCTTCTTCGATGACGTGACGTGCGCGCGGCTGCTTGGCGAGTAAACGCAGCCGGTATTCAACCGCATCGATGCCCGCGCGCGCCGCGAGTTCATCGATGAACACTTCGCTGGCAAAGCTGTTGGCGGTCAAGCCGATGCCACGCAGCGGGTTGGTGCGCATGCCGGTATGCACCAGCACGCCTTCGCCCAGACGGTCGGGGATGTCGTACGAACGCACGTTGATGCCGTTTAACGCAATGCCATCGCGCCCCTTGACTTGCTTGTAGCGCACCGGGTCCATGAACGCCATCACGTGATCGCACACCGCGCGGTGATGCCAGCCGGCGATGTTGCCCTTGGCGTCGAGCCCCGCGCGCAAGCGGTTCACGTACAACGGGCGAAAGCGACCGGAGTGAATATCATCCTCGCGCGTCCAAATCACTTTCACCGGCCGGCCCGAGGCTTTGGACAGCAGCACCGAATCGAGCACGAAATCGCCGTCGCGGTTGCCGCGCCGGCCGAAACCGCCGCCCAGCAGATAGTGATTGAACTTCACGCGCGATTCGGGAATACCCAACGCCTGCGCCGCCACCGTCACCGCGATGGTTTGGCTTTGCACGCCGCACCAGATTTCCACCGCGTCACCCTTGGGTGACACCGCCGCGATGGAATTTAGCGGTTCCATCTGCGCGTGATAGGCGTAATCGGAGCGATACTCGGCTTCGATTACGTTCGCGGCGCTTTGCAGCTTGCCCGCGGCATCGCCGCGCTTTTCCCATTCGATCACTGGCTGTTTGGTGTCACGCGTGGCAGCGGAGAATTGCGCAAAACCGCCGTCGGTCGAGAACCCCGCGCCTTGCGCTTTAGCGCCCCAAGTCACTTTCAACGCTTTACGGCCCTGGAAAGCAGCCCACGGGTTTTGCGCCAGCACGCCCAGGCCGTATTTCAACGGCACCACCTGAATCACGCCGTCGATCGCGCGCGCGGCCTTTTCGTCGACCGCGGCAACGCCCGCGCCTTCCACCGGCTCGCGCAAAATCGCGCCGTAAATCATGCCCGGCACTTGCACGTCGATGCTGTATTGCGTGCTGCCGTTGTGCTTGCCGGGAATATCGGCGCGCGGAATATCCTGGCCGATCAAGCGAAACTCGGCCTTCGACACCGGCACGACTTCCACTTGCGGCGCGGTACCCGGCACTCTGGCAAACGCGGCGATCTCGCCGTAGGTCAGCCTGCGCCCGGTTTTTTGATGCAACACCACCCCCGGCTGCGTGGCGGTTTCCGACAGCGGCACGCCCCAGCGCTGCGCGGCGTTGTCCATCAGCACATAGCGCACCTGCGCGCCGAA
>VGIF01000336.1 GCA_016868015.1 Betaproteobacteria bacterium | reverse complement strand
ATCGCCGGCGCGTTCGCCGATTGGCTGGGCGACTACCGCGTCGGCTTCAGCATCATCACCGGGCTCGCGCTGCTCGGCTCGCTGTTTTTCTGGATGGCTAAAAAGCCAATCGCGTGAATTTCATAAGTTATTGATTTTATTATGTTTTTTTATTATCCCCTATCAGCCCATTACGCCCGCACCGGCGGCACCCGCGCCGCCAGCGCACTGCCCACCCACATCAACAACGCGGTGGCCGCGAACACCGGCGCGATACCGATCAACGCGCTCAATGCGCCGAAAGTAGCCGGTATCACCAGGTGCATGAAGTTGATCACGGTAAAGCGCACGCCGAGCACTTCGCCCGCGCGACCTTGCGGTGCGCGGTTATAGACCATCAACATCGATAGCGGCTGGCCGCAGCCCAAGCCCAAGCCCAGCACAAACGAAATCAGAATCAACAGCGTCACGCCTTCGAACGCGGGAAACACCAAAAACGCCGCACCGGCGATGATCAGCGCGCCCATCATCAAGCGCGTGTCGCCCAGGCGCCGCGTCAGGCGCGGCATCACTACGCGCACCAGCAACGCCGCCAGCGCCTGCGCGCCCATGACGTAGCCGATTTGCGTGGCCGAGAGTTTGATGCCGTGGCCGTAAATCGGCATGTAAAAAGTGTAAAGATCGATGCCGGCCACCGCGATGCCCGCCACCATGATCGACAAACGCAGATCGCGCGCGCGCAGCACATCACGCATGCTGCTCTTGGCCGCGGCATGCGCCGGCGCCGACGCCGGCGGCACGCGCCGCTGCACAAAACGCAAGGCGATGCTCGCCAGCGCCAGCAGCACGCCCAACGCCAAATACGCCGAGCGATGCCCGTGGTGATCGATGAAATAACCGACGAACACCGGCCCGGCGAAGCCGCTGGCGGCAATGCCGATCGCGTAGTAGCTCACGTTGCGGCTGCGCGCCGCGGGGCCGTTTAGCGTCGCGACGAGCTGCTGGGTGGCCACGCCGTAGAACACCAGCGCGAGCCCGCACGCCGACGCCGCCAGATACAGCGCGGGCAACGTCGGAAAAAACCACGGGATCAATACCGCCCCGACGAAACCCACGGTGCCGATGACGGTGGGCCCGGCCGCGCCGACGCGATCGACGATGCGCCCGGCGTAAACGGAAAGCAGCAGCGGAAACACCGCGAACGCCGCCACCAGCACGCCCACCGTCGCTTGCGAGGCGCCGAGGTTAAGCGCGTGCAGCGACACCAGCACCCGCACCCCGATAAAGCTGCCAAAGGTCAAAAAACACAATAGGACGACGAACCAAATGAGCATTGGCGGATGACAGGTGTGGAGTGCCGGGCGAGCGCGCGCGGCGCGCGCGCGCGTACCGTTGCGCGCGTGCGAAGGCGCGATTTTAGCGTAAACTTAACCGGCGATTCCGACTCATCCTGACTCATCCTTTCAACTTCGGAGGCTCCATGGAACTTAACAACAACATCGGCATCACCAGCCCTGGCGACATGGGCCAAGGCGTGGCGATGTGCATCAAGGCGCTGGGCTTTAACGTGTGCATGGCCTCCGACGGGCGCAGCGCGCGCACGCGCGAACTCGGCGAAAAAGCCGGTCTCACCGATTTGCACTCGCTGGAAAATCTGGTGAAGCAATGCGACATGGTGCTCTCGGTGCTCGATCCCGGCGCCGCGGTAACCAATGCCAAGGCGATTGCCGCCGCGTGCAAGGCAACCCAGCGCAAAATCGTGTTCGTCGAATGTAACGCCATCGCGCCCGGCACCATGCAAGAAATCACCGGCATCATGCAGGCCGTGGGCTGCACCGTGGTAGATGCCGGCATCATCGGCCCGCCGCCGCGCAACGGCGCCAAGCAGCGCTTTTATGTCTCCGGCCCGCACGCGCAACTGATGCAGCGCATTAACAGCGAGCAGGTTCAGGTGCGCGTGGCCGGCGAAAAAATCGGCAACGCCTCGGCGGTGAAAATGTGCTATGCGGCGCTCACCAAAGGCAGCACCGCGCTGGGTACCGAACTGCTGATCGCCGCGCGCAAACTGGGCGTGGATCAAGTGCTCGAAAACGAATTCCTGGGCAGCCAGGCCGACAAATACGACGGGGTGCTCAAGGGCGCCGCGGGCATGCCGTTCAAGGCCTATCGCTGGGTACCGGAGATGAACGAAATCGCCAAAACCTTCGGCGACGCCGGCATGACGCCGAAAATTTATCAAGGCGCCGCCGAACTCTACGCGCAAATCGCCACCACGCCGCAAGGCAAGGAATCGCCCGAGCAAGCGCGCGCGAAAAAGCGCAGCGCGAAAGACGTGATTAACGGGCTGGCGGATTCGATTTAGGGATACGCTGATCAAGTAGGTAAAAGGTGCGCCCGAGGAAAGCGATGATGCCGATTATGCGAAATGAATGCTGATTTCATCAGGCCGAAGGCGATTTCGATGTTTAATTCGGTGTTTTTCGCCG
>VGIF01000335.1 GCA_016868015.1 Betaproteobacteria bacterium | reverse complement strand
GCAAGGAAATCATCGCGCAAATCGACACCGAAGCCACGGCAACGGTGGCTGCACCGACAGCCGCGCCCGTTGCCACATCGACGACTACAAAACCGGTGGCGCCGGCGCAAGCCTTGCCCGCTGCGCAAAAACTCGCGGCCGAACATCAAATGGATATGGCCGCGATCAGCGGCAGCGGCCGCGGTGGCCGCGTCACCAAGGCTGACGTGATCGAGGCCATGAAGACTAGCGCCACGAGCGTCAAAGCGCCTGTCGCGGCCGCGGCTGCAACACCGCGGGCAGCGGCACCAAGCGTCGATCTCAGTGCGCTGGGTGATCGCCCCGAACAGCGGGTGCCGATGTCGCGTCTGCGCGCACGCGTGGCCGAACGCCTGGTGCAATCGCAATCCACCGCCGCGATATTGACGACCTTCAACGAAGTCAACATGCAGCCGGTAATGGATCTGCGCAAGCGTTATCAAGAGCGCTTTGAAAAAGAACACGGCGTGCGCTTGGGCTTTATGTCGTTCTTCGTGAAAGCCGCGGTATATGCGCTGAAAAAATATCCGGTCGTCAACGCCTCGATCGACGGCAACGATATCGTCTACCACGGTTATTTCGACATCGGCGTCGCGGTGGGTAGCCCGCGTGGGCTGGTGGTGCCGATTGTGCGCAATGCCGATCAACTGAGCTTGGCGGCGATTGAAAAGACCATCGCTGATTACGGCAAGCGCGCGCAAGACGGCAAGCTGACGTTGGAAGAACTCACCGGCGGCACGTTTTCGATCTCTAACGGCGGTGTGTTCGGTTCGATGCTGTCCACGCCGATCATCAACCCGCCGCAAAGCGCGATCCTCGGCGTGCACGCTACCAAGGAGCGCGCGGTGGTGGAGGACGGACAAATCGTCATACGCCCGATGAATTATCTGGCGCTATCCTACGACCATCGCATCATCGACGGGCGCGAAGCAGTGCTGTCGCTGGTGGCGATGAAGGATGCGCTGGAGGATCCGGCGCGCATGTTGTTGGAAATCTGACATGGCTGAAGCTTCGAAGAATTTTGATGTCGTGGTCATCGGCGCCGGCCCCGGCGGCTACATTGCCGCGATCCGCGCGGCGCAACTGGGCCTGCAAGTTGCCTGTATCGACGAGTGGCAAACGGCCGACGGCAAACCCGCGCCCGGCGGCACTTGCACCAACGTGGGGTGCATCCCGTCGAAAGCGCTGCTGCAATCCTCCGAAAACTACGACCACGCCGCGCATGCCTTCGCCGATCACGGCATCAAGGTGAGCGGGCTTGCGATGGACGTTGCGCAGATGTTAAAGCGCAAGGACAAAGTCGTTAAGCAAAACAACGACGGCATCTTGTATTTGTTCAAGAAAAACAAGGTAACGTTTTTTCACGGCAAAGGCGCTTTCGCCGGGGGCGCGGCGGGGGCTTGGCAAATCAAGGTGAGCGGCAAGAGTAACGAAACGTTGAGCGCTAAACACGTGGTCGTCGCCACCGGCTCCAATCCGCGCGCCTTGCCGGGTGCGCCGTTCGACAACAAACTGATTCTCGACAATGCCGGTGCGCTGGCAATAACCGATGTGCCCAAGCGCTTGGGCGTGATCGGCGCGGGCGTTATCAGCTTGGAAATGGGCAGTGTGTGGCGGCGCTTGGGCGCGGAAGTGACAATACTCGAAGCGCTGCCGGCCTTTCTGGGTGCTGCGGACGAAGCCGTCGCCAAGGAAGCGCAAAAGGTGTTTGCCAAGCAAAAGTTGGCCATACATCTCGGCGTCAAAGTGAATGGTGTGAAGACCGGCAAGGACGTTGTCGTTGATTACGCTGATAGCGCCGGCAAAGCGCAAACGCTAACTGTGGACAAACTCATCGTCTCCATCGGCCGCGTGCCCAACACCGGCGGCATAAACGCCGCCGCCGTGGGGCTAAAGCTCGACGAACGCGGCTTTATTGCGGTGGATGAGCACTGCAAAACCAATCTACCGAACGTATGGGCGGTCGGCGACGTGGTGCGCGGCCCGATGCTCGCGCACAAAGCGGAGGAAGAGGGCGTGGCGGTGGCGCAGCGTATCGCCGGCAAGTACGGCCATGTCGATTTCAACACCGTGCCTTGGGTGATTTACACCTCGCCCGAAATCGCCTGGGTGGGCAAAACCGAGCAGCAAGCCAAAGCCGTGGGCATCGAATGCCGCACGGGATCGTTCCCCTTCATGGCCAACGGCCGCGCGCGGGCGCTGGGCGACACCACCGGTTTTGTGAAATTCGTTGCCGACAAAAAAACCGACCGCATCCTCGGCGTGCACGTCATCGGCCCGATGGCCTCGGAGTTGATAGCCGAAGCTGTAGTGGCGATGGAATTCGGCGCCTCCGCCGAGGACATCGCGATGATTTGCCACGCGCATCCGTCGCTGTCGGAGGCGATGAAGGAGGCGGCGCTGGCGGTGGATGGGCGCACTTTAAATCTTTAACGGCGTGAGGCGTGAGGGGTGAGGCGCAACACCAGGTTTCCCACCGGC
>VGIF01000334.1 GCA_016868015.1 Betaproteobacteria bacterium | reverse complement strand
TAGCGCGCCACGCAACGACGAAACGTCGTCAACGGAATGTGCTGCGTGAGTTGCGCGAACACGAGTTTGCCCAGGTTCATCGATATCTCCTGCGAGTGAGTTGCTCGCAGGATCGCAAATCGAGAAAACGCTGTTCAAATCGAGACCAGAAAAAATCATCTGTTATTTATTTACAATCAACCAATTAGCACGTTTCGGGCACTCAACGTCCGGACACTACTGATTAAAATCAAATATTTATAAAAAACACCGGTAGCGTTTAATCGACTTTGTAGCGCGCCACAATCTTAGGATCCGGATCACACCCCAGCCCCGGCCCTTGCGGTATCGCAATGCGCCCATCCTTCACCGCCACCGCCTCGCCCAGCGGGCTCGCGCCCAATTCGACAAACGAATATTCGATCAGCGTATCGCGCTCGACGGTGTTGGCCATGTGCAGTGTGGCCAGCAAACCGGGGCCGAAGTACGGCGAGTGCGGCACGAGCTTGACGTTGCGCTCGCGCGCCAAACGAAAGATGCGCATCATTTCGGTGATGCCGCCGATCTTGGTGACGCTGGGCTGCATATAATCCACCGCGCCGGCTGCGATCATCGCGCGAAAATCCATTTCGCTCATTGCGTTCTCACCCGCGGCAACGGCGATGCCGCCGTCGCGCCGCACGCGCGCGAGGCCCGTGAAATCTTCCGGCGGAAACACCGGCTCCTCGAACCACATCAAATCGTACGGCCGCACTTGTTTGGCCACCGCGATCGCCTCCTCCACCGTCCACGGGCAGTTGGTGTCCATCATCAACCGGATGCTCGCGCCGATGGCTTCGCGCGCGGCCTTGACCTGCTGGACCGCGACTTCATGCAGCTTGATCGCTTTAAAGCCGCGCGACACCGCCAGTTCGGCGTTGCGCGCAACGAGCTTGGTGTCTTCATAACGCACCAGGCTTGCGTACGCCGGCAGGCTGCTGCGGCGCGAGGCGCCGAACAGCATCGACAACGATTGATTCGCCTTCTTACCCGCGATGTCCCACAGCGCGATATCCAGCCCCGACATCGCATACACCACCGGGCCGGTGCGGCCGAGCAGATGCAACTTTTTTTGCAAATCGTGCATCAAGCCGTCGATGTCGTCTTCGCTTTTGCCGACGGCCATCGGCGCGATCAATTTTTCAATCGCCACGCGCGTTACCGGCCACACCGCGTAACCGAACGCTTCGCCCCAACCGACGATGCCGTCTTCGGTTTCCACGCGCACCAATAACATTGCCATTTGGCGCGGGCGGCCGGCGAATTGCGATTTGGGGCCGCCCACTTCGAACGGCAGATCGAGTGCAATCGGTGTGACGGATCGTATGGTCATGGGGATCGACACTCCCTGTTCAGCCGCCGCGTGTGCCACGCCAATCAACCCGCGCCGCGCAGCGTGTATTTATCGTAAGTATTTGATTTTATTTATTTTTTTAAAACGCGTATTTTGCCTTCACGCAAAATATAACCGGTAAGGTGTGTCGCCGCTAATGATGCGCCGCGTTTTCGCATCGGGGATCCATTGCTTAAAAGCATCGAGCACGCCGGCGTAGGTGACCTGGTTTTCAAACGCCGCGAACGGCCAATCACTACCCCACAACAAGCGCTCCGGCCCGCAGTGTTTGAGCAACTCGCGCGCGCACGCTTGCGCGACTTCGGGTGACTCCAAGCGATAACCCGCGGAAACTTTCACCCACGTGCGGCCGTTATCCACCGTGCGCAGCATCGCTTGAAACCCTTCGCAGTTCACACCCTTGCCGCGCGTGGGGTGGCCGAAGTGATCGATGACGAGTTTCACGCCGGCGGCTTGCAGCGTCGCGATCGGCGCCGCCAACAGATCGGCGGTTTGATTGATGTGCACATGCCAATCAAGATCGCGCACGCGGCGAAAAAACTTGGCGTATTCGGCGCTGGTGATGTCGGGTAAATTTTTGACGTTGCGCCACTGCAGACGCACACCCACCACGCCATCGCCCTTCATCATGCGCATGATGTACGGGTCGATGCTTGGTCTGACAATCGCCGTGGTGCGCAAGCGTTTATGTTTGCGCGTGGCGGCGATCATGTAATCGTTGTAGTCGTCATACAAACTCGCCGCCGCCATCACCGCGTATTGCACGCCGTGCTGATCGAGCGTGGCGAGGTATTGTTCGGTGGTGGCGAGCGGCATGTCGAGGGTGTAGACGTGGGCGTGGCAGTCTACGAGCGGGGCATCGGTGTGGTTTAGGGTCATGATGATATGAAAAAATTCACCGCACAGGCGCGGAGACGCGCAGTTTTCGCAGAGAAAAACCTAAGGAAGCGCTGAATAAGTCCCCGATTGCTCTGTAAACGCGAATTCCAGTGGTACGTTCTAATTGGGAGGACGTATTCGCGAGCCACGAGGCAAGACATGAAACAAATGACGCTGGCAGCAGTGAGCGGATTTGAAAAGCACAGCCGCGCCACGCGCAAGGCGGCGTTCCTGGCACGCATGGAAACGC
>VGIF01000333.1 GCA_016868015.1 Betaproteobacteria bacterium | reverse complement strand
AGGACGATACAAATCCCGCTTGAGACGAAGATCTTCGGATTGCTGCCCGAGATCGTCATCGCCTGCCGGAACGACTGCTCCATCATGCCGCCGAGCACCACGCCGAGGATCAGCGGCGGGATCGGAATTTCGAAACGCCGGAACAAATAGCCCGCCAGGCCGAAGAACACCAGCACGTAAAGGTCGAACGGATTGTTGTTCACCGAATAGATGCCCACCGAGGCGATCGCCAGGATGATCGACAGCAGCAAGCCCGGCGGCATGTAGAGCAGCCGCGCAAACACCGGGATCAGCGGCAGATTCAGCACCAGCAGCATGATGTTGCCGATGTACATGCTGTCGATCAAACCCCACACCAGGTCCGGCCGATTCTGGAACAGCATCGGCCCGGGCTGGATGCCGAACATAATAAAGGCCCCGAGCAGCACCGCCGCCACCCCGGAACCGGGCACACCCAGCGTCAACAAGGGCACGAACGCGCCGCAGGCGGAGCCGTTGTTGGCCGCCTCCGGCGCCGCCACCCCCTCGACCGCGCCGGTGCCAAAGCGCTCGGGGTTTTTCGAAAGTTTCTGCTCGGTGGCGTAGGCGAGAATGGTGGCGATGGTGCCGCCCGCGCCGGGCAGCACGCCGACGCAGAACCCGATCAGGCCGCCGCGCCCGATCGGGCCAATGGAGCGCTTCCATTCGTCCTTGGTCGCCCACAGTTTGCCTTGAATCTTGATCGGTTTCAGGTCGCCGTCGAACCATTTTTCCACGCTGCGCATGGTCTCGCCCACCGCAAACAGCCCGACGATGATGACAATGAAGGCGACGCCGTCTTGAAATTCGGGTACTCCAAACGTAAAGCGCGCCTGACCGCTTTGCAAATCGATACCCATGGTGGCGAGCATCAGCCCGAACACCGCCGACATGGTGCCCTTCGAGGGCGATTTACCGGTCAACGCGCTTACCGCGGTGAGCGAAAAAGCCATCAGCATGAAGTACTCGGCAGGGCCGAAACGCAGTGCAAAAATCGAGAACGGAATGGACAGTGCACTCAACAGCACAATCCCGATGGTGCCCGCGGCAAAACTGGCAATCGCGGCCACCGCCAAGGCAGCGCCGCCACGTCCCGCCTTGGCCATGGGAAAGCCATCGACCGTGGTCATCGCCGCCGAGGCGGTGCCCGGCGTGTTGATCAGCACGGCCGATGCGGTGTTGCCGTACATCGCCCCGTAGTAAATACCGGCGAGCATGATCAACGCCGAGATCGGGTCCATCCCATAGGTCACCGGCAGCAGCAGCGCGATGCCCGCCGCCGGCCCGATACCCGGCAGCATCCCGATGATGGTGCCCATCAGGGCGCCAAGGAACACAAACCCGAGGTTATGCGGCTGCAGCGCAACCTGGAATCCGGCCAGTATCTGTGTGAGGACTTCCATTTGACATGCTCCCCTTGATGCTTAGATCGGCAGCACGCCGGCCGGCAATGAAATCGACAGCAACTTTGTGAAGGCGAAGTAGACCCCGAGTGGGAACCCCGCCGACACCAGGATATTGGTCACCCAGCGATTGCGGTTGAAAAAACAGGTAAGCCCGAGCAAAAAGAGGAAGGTGGAAAGAACAAAGCCGAAGGGTTCGAGCACGGTATAAAAAGCCGCCATCCACGCCAGTGTCAGGAATACCGCCCACGGCCGATGCCTGGTTTCACCGGCCGCGGCCTTGCTTGCGCTGCGCCGGCGCGCGGCGATCTCGACGAACAGCCACACCGCCGTGATCAGACCGAGTACCCCGACCAGATAAGGAAATGCACGCGGCCCCAAAGGATCACCAATCTCGAGCACCGGCACTTTGGTTGTGCCCCAGAGATAGGCCACGCACAACGCGACCATGAAAATAGCGAGATTTCGATCGTTCACGCTTCCCCCTTCAGTTGCCTTGCGCGGATCTCCCGCGTGAGAACGCCGGCTGCGGCGCGGCTTGATTTTTATCGTGTACCTTCGCGCTCACCTGATTGCGCCCCTTAACTGCAAAGCGGCAGAGCAACCGCCTTACATCTATTTCATTTACCCTACGCAACTCCCGCGGTACGCACAATTTAGGGGTTTTTCGTAGTGCGTCCGATCCGCCGGATGCAGCATGGGGCGCGTTGTCGCGAGCATGCTTGCGAGGGTAAAAAGGCGCGCATAACCTCGCACACACAGTGGCCTCGGAATATTACTTAGCAAATAACGCTTACTTCGGAACGGCGTCATGGCAAGACTCGGCTGCTGTTGGCCGGTGCCCATTCCGCATGCCGTGCCCAGGCTTAATGACGGATTTGCGTCACTTTGCATCTACGCGGCAACCCACAAAGTCTGACTTTCACACACCAGACGGGCGCGCCGGGTTACCCCGCGGCACCCGCTCTCGCGTTGCGACGATATTATTTAAGGGTCTTCGGGAAGTCGTGTGGGTCAATTTCGCGAATAAATCGAGCGTTTCCCGAGTGAAGAACGGTGTTTCCAGGGTACTGCGAAACTGAGATGATTTCCGGATGGCCAATCCAGCGAAGCGACAGCGGCGGCTGTGGGATGCGTACGCCTTCCCCGGATTTCGTCCGCAATCCGTGGTGCGCGGTGTGTTCGGTGATCCGAAGGCGCGCGTCATTAC
>VGIF01000332.1 GCA_016868015.1 Betaproteobacteria bacterium | reverse complement strand
AGAACGCCAATCGCGCCTTTGCGATGCTGGCGATGGTGAACATTTACAAATGGGATAGGCCGCTCACGGGATAAGTGCGTGCAGCGGAAGCCTAAAACGGCGAAAAACACCGAATTAAACATCGAAAGCGCCTTCGGCCTGATGAAATCAGCATTCATTTCGCATAATCGGCATCATCGCTTTCCTCGGGCGCACCTTTTACCTACTTGATCAGCGTATCCTTAACGATTTTCATGGTGCATCCTCCTTATTGTTGGTGGCAAGTCCACGCATCTAATAACGGTCTTGCACGCGTGATGGCGACTTTGGGTAAGTAACAGAATTCGAGTGTTTGTAAGCAAATGTTTCAGGCGAATGGCCGGCGACCCGCGTCGGGCTGGACTTGCCTTTGCAATCAAAAGCGCATCGATTTGGCCGCAAAGCGCGCCCGACCGCGGCGCTAAGCGCAATTGCGCCGTGGCACGGTGACGGTTACGTTATGGCGAGTGCAGGGCGGTTGGCTCGCGTTGGCGGCGGACGGCATCCACCACAGCACGCGAATGTCGCGGCGTGTATAAAGGTTGATCGGCGCGTGCGATGCGATTATGCGACCCGCAGCGTGTCGTTCTCGGTGTTGACGGTCTTGGCTGTGCCGTTAACACGTAATGTGATATCGGGCATCGGTGACCTCCTCAATCGAGCAAGGCGGCAACGAGTGGCCGCCATTTGCATATGCAGAATCAATACTACGCCCGTGCGGCACGAACAACAATTCGAAAAGAGACGCAGGAGTTATTGGCGAGGCGCGGACAGAGTCGTCCGACGGGTGTTCGGGAGGAACGGTTCGACAGCGGGTGAGCTACGCGACGTGCCGGTAACAGCAAATGGCGCGGGCGCAGGTGCGGTTTCACCCAATTCAAAGGCATTGACCGCGTTCATCAAGGCGGCGGCTTGATCGCGCATGGATTCGGCGGTGGCGGACACTTGCTCCACCAGCGCGGCGTTTTGCTGGCTTGCTTGATCCATTTGCGTGACAGCGACATTGACTTGCTCGATGCCTGAATTTTGTTCCTGATTAGCGGCGGCAATGTCGCTAATGAGATCGGAGACTTGCCGTACCGATTCCATCAGTTCGCCGATGGTATAACCGGCGTCGTCGACCAGCGCGGCGCCGCTTTCAACTTTACCGGCGGAGTCGTCAATCAGTGACTTGATTTCCCTGGCGGATGCCGCGCTGCGCTGAGCGAGGCTGCGTACTTCGGCGGCGACGACCGAAAAGCCGCGGCCTTGTTCGCCGGCGCGCGCGGCTTCCACTGCGGCGTTCAAGGCGAGAATATTGGTTTGAAACGCGATGCCGTCGATGACGCCGATGATGTCGGAAATGCGTTTGGAAGATTCCGAAATGCCCGACATGGTGATCACCACATCGTTGATTGCACGTCCACTTTTGGCGGCAACTTCGGACGCCGTGGCGGAGAGCGCAGATGCCTTGCGCGTATTTTCCGCGTTTTGGCGTACCGCCGAGGTGAGTTCCTCCAGCGAGGCCGCGGTTTTTTCCAGTGCGGCCACTTGTTGTTCGGTACGCGCGGCAAGACTCTGATTGCCTTGGGCGATTTCGCCGGCCGCGGTGTTAATGTCGCTCGACACCTGTTTGATGTTGCTCAAGGTTGGGGCCAAACGCGATTTCATGGTGTTTAGAGACGCCGCCAGCATGGCTGTTTCGTCCTGACCGCTCACCGCGATGTGTTGCGTAAGATCGCCTTGCGCGATTGCGTCGGCGAGGCGGCTGGCGCGTTCAAGTGGCCTTACCATGCGGCGCTTGAGCGCGAGCGCGAGTAGGGCCGTGGCCAGAGCCGCAACCAAAAGTATTACGATAATAAAAATGCGGCCTTGAAAAACGAGGTCTTGAGCGGCTCGTTGATCTTGCCGCATAAGCAGCGTTTCTCGCTCGATCAGCTCGCGCAACGAGGACAAATAAAGGGTTTGCCTAGGGTTGAGTTTCTCCAGCAGAAGTACTTGCGCTTGCCACTTGTTGTTGTCGCGAATGGCGCCGGTAACGTTGTCGAGTTCCGAGAGGTGGTGGCCACTGTGCTCGCGCAAGGTTTGGCGCGATTGTTCGGCTTCGCCCGCGTGCGCTCCGGACACCAGGATCTGGTCGAGGTTGTCGCGCAAGACCTCCAAGTTGCGCTGACCTGCTTTGACTCGTTCGAGTTGCGTCGCAATTTCATCTGAGTTGTCGGCAATCAGCGCATTGCGCGCGGCAATCGATATGGTGTTGACCTCGTTGATGGTTTCATTGACCGTTTCAATGCGCGGATACCGATTTTCAACGACCTGTGTCAGGCCATCGCCGATCCATTGAATGCCTGTCATCCCGGTCGCCGCCACGCCCAGCAGCAGCACTCCGACCACGGCAAAACTCGCGATTAAGCGGCCTCCAATCCCCATTTTCATGGCGCTAAGTATGGACGCAGCAGGGCTTGGAGTGGTATGAACTACGCCACAGCATGGTTTTCATTGCAATGGCGCCGATGTTAGGTAACTTTATAAGTAATTGAGTTTAAATCAGTAGTGTCCGGACGTTGAGTGCCCGAAACGTGCTAATTGGTTGATTGTAAATAAATAACAGATGATTTTTTCTGGTCTCGATTTGAACAGCGCTTTCTCGATTTGCGAT
>VGIF01000331.1 GCA_016868015.1 Betaproteobacteria bacterium | reverse complement strand
GAAAAACACCGAATTAAACATCGAAAGCGCCTTCGGCCTGATGAAATCAGCATTCATTTCGCATAATCGGCATCATCGCTTTCCTCGGGCGCACCTTTTACCTACTTGATCAGCGTATCCTTAATTGAATTTTTATTTTTGGCTGGCGAGGGCAAATCATCAGGTCGCTGCCTAGCAGCCTGTCGGGCTTAACCCTGCCGGCTGCAAAATGAGCGGATGCGGTCCATATTTCCCCGGTTTCCTGCGCGAATAGTACAAACTATTCGCTTGAAAACCGTGAAAATCTGTCCACGCACCTCTCATTTTTCGCTTCGACAAGTTAAGTCCGACAGGCTGCTAGGGTCACACAAATCAGACGGGAGCCCATAGGGCGACTAAAGTGACACGGTGTTATGGGTTCCCGCTTTAGCGGTAACGACACCGAGGTTAAGCCGCTCGCGGATGCGGCTGCAACTGCGCCAACTCTTGCGCCGTCGTGGCAACAATCGGCACACCCTTGCACTGCGTGCGATGCATGATGCGCCGCGATTTCGGGTCGAACGCATCGCGCCGATGCATGCAGCAACGGTTATCCCAAATCAGCACATCGCCCAACTGCCATTGGTGATGCCAAGTGAATTCGGGCTTCGTCGCGTGCGCCCACACTGCATCGAGCAGCGCTTCGGATTCGTCGAGCGATAAACCGTTGATGTAAGAGTACGGCCGCCGGCCGAGATACAGCGCGTGATGCCCGGATTCTTCGTGTTTGCGGATGATCGGGTGGCTGGGGCCGGGCGCTTCGCGGATATCTTCCTGGCCGGTGTAACCGGGGCGCAGTTGGCCGCCCGAGGTGTAGCGCAAATCGGCCTTAATGGTTTTGCCGGCGATGCGCTTGAGCAAATCGGTGGGCATCGTTTCCAGTGCGCGATACATGTTGGCAAAACCGGTACCGCCGCCCGAGGGCGGCAGCTCCAGCGCGTGCAGAATGCTCACTGTCGGCGGCACCGGCGTGAACGAACTGTCGGAGTGCCACACCGCTTCGCCGTCACCCAGGCCGCCGATCGCCATGCCGTTTTCGATCACGTTGGAAATGATGGCGATTTCCGGCCGCTCGCGCGGCTTTTGCCCGATGTGCACCGGCGCCGCGGCGGCGAGCTCGCCGAAGCGGCGGCCGAAGGCGACCAGTTCGTCGTCATTCAAACTTTGGCCGCGAATCAAAAGCACCAGGTGATCGAGGCTCGCGCGGCGTATGGCTTTGAAGGTATCGTCGTCGAGCTCGCGCAAATCGCCGCAATGCACCTCCGCGCCGAGTTGCGCCTTGAACGGAATCACTTTGGCGGCAGTCGCGGTGTTCGCCGTATTCACCATATGCTGAACTCCATCACTCAATCTAGCGAAGGATTCTATGGCAAAGTGTCAGACCTCTCAATTGATGTGCGCGGAGTTTGCTCATGGAAGATCGTTTGTTTAGCCGCGAGACGCCGCTGGCGCTGGCGGATCAAGGCGCTTTTTTTGTCGGCGGTGAATACATCGCAAGCGGATCGGGCCGCGTGCACGGCGGACATATGTTCGTGCAATATCAAATTCCCGCCCAACAAACGCAGCCGTATCCAGTGGTGATGATTCACGGCGGCGGCCAAACCGGGGTTAATTTTTTATGCACGCCCGACGGGCGGCGCGGCTGGGCGGATTATTTTGTCGCCAACGGCTACGCGGTGTACGTGGTCGATCAACCGTCGCGCGGACGTTCCGGGCTGATACGTGAGGTGTATGGCGAGACGGTGCATCGCGGCGCCGAGGCGATTGCCGATCGCTTCACCGCGCCGGAGCGCGTCAACCTTTGGCCGCAAGCGCAGCTACACACGCAATGGCCGGGCAGTGGCGTGGCGGGCGACGCGGCGTTCGACCAGTTTTATTGCTCGCAAGTCGAAAGCGCGACCGATCAAGGCGCGGGCGAGGTGATGATGCGCGCGGCGGGCAGCGCACTGCTGGATCGCGTCGGCCCGGCGATATTGATCACGCATTCGCAAAGCGGGCCGATGGGCTGGACGCTTGCCGATGCGCGGCCCAAACTCGTCAAAGGCATCGTCTCGGTCGAACCCAATGGCCCGCCGCTGTACGAAGCCACGTTCAAAGGCGCGCCCGATTGGTTTGAGGACGATTTTGTCGCGCGGCCGTGGGGGATTACGCGGCATGCGTTGCAGTTCGACCCGCCGGTAAAAGAGGCGGGCGAACTTAAATTCGTCAAACAAGAAAAGCCCGATGCGCCGGGTCTGATGCGTTGCTGGCTGCAAGCCGAGCCGGTGCGGCGGTTGGTGAATTTGCAGGGCATCCCGATTTTGATCGTCACCGGTGAGGCGTCGTATCACGCGCCGTACGATCACAGCACTTCAAAGTTTTTAAAGCAGGCGGGTGTCGATCATACCTACGTGCGGCTTGCCGATGTGGGCATACGCGGCAACGGGCATATGGTGATGCTGGAAAAAAATAATCTGGAAATCGCGCGCTATTTCGATCAATGGCTGCGCACGAACGTGAAATAACGGAGCTAAAAAATGATGGACACTCGCCGACTTGCTGAATTTGTCGTGGCTCACAAAGCCGCCGCGCTACCCGCCACCGTGCGCCACGAAGCGGCGCGTGCATTGTTGAATTGGGTGGGCTGCGCCGTCGGTGCATCTCAACAT
>VGIF01000330.1 GCA_016868015.1 Betaproteobacteria bacterium | reverse complement strand
GTGTTCGTGCACGGCTCCTCGATGGCCGGGCAAGCGACGTTCGATTTCAAAATGCCGGGCCGCCCCTATGCCTCGGCGTTGGATTATTTCGCGGAAAAAGGCTTTGATGCGTGGTGCGTGGACATGGAGGGCTATGGCCGCTCCGACAAAACACGCAACGTAAACTGCGACATCGCCAACGGCGTGGATGACCTGGCCGCCGCCACCCACTACATCACGCAAACGCGCGGCACCCGCAAGTTTATGCTCTACGGCAATTCGTCCGGCGCGTTACGCGTGGCCGCCTTGCCACGCGCCACCCCGAGCGCGTGGCGCGGCTTGCACTCGATGCAATGGTGTGGACCGGCGCAGGCAGCCCCACGCTCGCCGAGCGCAAGAAAAAACTGCCGGAGTTTCAAAGCACCAACCGCCGGCCGATCGACCGCGCGTTTGTGCGTTCGGTGTTCGCGCGCGACCGCATCGAGTGCGCGCAAGAAGACGTGATCAATGCCTTCGCCGATCAAGTACTCGCGCTCGACGACTCGGTGCCGACCGGCACGTATATCGACATGTGCGCCAACCTGCCGGTGGTCGATCCCACAAAGATCACCGTGCCCACGCTGATCATGCGCGGGCAATTCGACGGCATCGCAGGCTTTGACGATCTGATCGAGTTTTTCAAGCGCCTGCCCAACCCGGACAAGCAGTTCGCGGTGATGTCGGGCATTTCGCACACCAGCTTTCAGCAGATCAACTACCTGATGGTGTACCACATCCTGCACTCGTTTTTTTCGCAGCCCGAGCCGATCTACAAAGCCGTTTAGCGCATCCAATTACCGCTTCATTGCGGCTTGATCTTCGCTGCCTGAGTGATTTTCCCCATCGCCACGGTGTCCGCGGCAAGAAACGCATCAAACGCCGCCGGCGTCATCGGCAGCGGCTCGACGCCGAGTTGCTGATAACGCGCGCGCACTTCCGGCTGCTTGAGCGCGAGGGTGATTTCCTCGTGCAGTTTGTTAACCACCGCGCGCGGCGTTTTACGCGGCGCTAGGAGCCCGATCCAGAACTGGTGCTCGCCTTCGGGCAGCCCGGCTTGCGCCGCGGTGGGCACATCGGGCAACTGCGCCAGGCGCGCCTTGCTGCTGACGATCAAGCCCTTTAAGCGGCCTTCGCGGATCATCGGCGCGGCGATTGCCGAGGGCACGTAAATCCAGTCGAGGCGCCCAACCGCCACCTCCACCAGCACTTCGGTGGTGCCCTTGAACGGCACATTATTAGCGCTGATGCCCGCGGCGAGCATCAGCTTTTCGGAATGCAAATGCGTGGCGCTGCCGATGCCGCCGGAGCCGAAGTTAAGCGCGCCTGGCTTGGCCTTGGCCGCGGCAATCCAATCCTTGATCGTCGCCCAGTTGCGCTGCGGCGGCGTCACAAACACGCTGGCCACTTCAGCGAGCGCCGCCACGCCGGCAAAATCCGTCACCGGATCGAAGCCCAAGTTGGCATACAACCACTTCATTCCCGATTGCGCGCTCGAGGTTAACAACAGCGTGTGCCCGTCGGGCTCGCTGCGATGAACAATGCCCGCGGCGATGGTGCCGCCCGCGCCGCCGCGTTGATCGATGATGATCGGCTGCCCCAAGCGGCGCGACAGCGGTTCACCGATGGCGCGGCCGATGATGTCGCTGGTGGTGCCCGGCGTGGCGATGCCGACCCAGCGCAGGGGTTTCGTGGGGAAACCTTGCCCCGTTGCAGTCGATGAAAAAAATATCAATAAAATCAAGTATTTACGTATATACACCGTTCACCTCGCCAAATGCGCTCGCACCTCGCGCGCGCCTGCGGCGAGCGCGTGCAACTTGCCACGCGCCACTTCGCGCGGCAACGCCCCGCAACCGCAATCGGGTGCCGCCACCAAACGCGCGGCGGGCACCACTTCCAACGCGGCGCGCAGCCGTTTTTCCACCACCGCGGGCGTCTCTATCGTTTCGCGCCCAACATCGATCACGCCCAACTGAATAATCTTGTTCGGCAGCATGTCCAAAATCTTCGCCGGTAAATCCGGCTCGGCGAATTCCAGCGAATACTGTTGCGCACTGCCCTTGGCCAGCGCCGGCAAAATTTCATCGTAGCCGTGTTTCCATTCCTTTTTGGCTTGACGCGAGCGATAGCCGTAACACACGTGCACGCAAGTCTTGATGTTCACCCCTGCGAACGCGCGATCCATCGCCTCGATGCCCCAGGTGTGCACCTGCTCGGGCAAACGCGTGATCGACGGCTCGTCGATTTGCACCATGTCGCAGCCGGCCGCGGCGAGCGCGCGCATCTCGACGTTTAAGGCATCGGCAAACGCCAAGGCCAGCGTGCGTTCGTCGCCGTAAAAATGATCGGCCGCGCCATCGACCAGCGTGCACGGCCCCGGCAGCGTCATTTTGATCGGGCGGTTGGTGAGTTTGCGCAGCGCGTGAAAATCGTTCAGTGTCTGATGCGTTTTCAACGACAGCGGCCCGGTAACCCGCGGCACCCGCGTTTTGATTTTGCCGCCGCGCCGTGCGCGCTCGCCCAGATTGGCGAAGTCGACGTTGTGCAACTGCGCGAGAAAATAACTAAGGAAGCGCTGAATAAGTCCCCGATTGCTCTGTAAACGCGAATTCCAGTGGTACGTTCTGATTGGGAGGACGTATTCGCGAGCCACGAGGCAAGACATGAAACAAATGA
>VGIF01000329.1 GCA_016868015.1 Betaproteobacteria bacterium | reverse complement strand
CAAATCGAGAAAACGCTGTTCAAATCGAGACCAGAAAAAATCATCTGTTATTTATTTACAATCAACCAATTAGCACGTTTCGGGCACTCAACGTCCGGACACTACTGTTCTTAAGGAAACACTGAATAAGTTGATTCCATTCATGGTTCGACAGGCTCACCACGAACGGAATCAACAACTTAGCGTTCGTCCTGAGCTCGTCGAAGGACTTGTTCAGCGTTTCCTTAATTGTAAGGGGTATTAACCTTTATCCTATACACAGTGAAGTATAAGGGCTAACGACAGATTCATGATCTTGCGTTCCAACAGCGAAGACTATTATTCGCAGAGCTACGATGAAGCACGTACACGTTTTATCGCCGCCGCCAAAGCCGCGGGCGCGCAGCTTAACGCCTATCCGCTGGCCGCGGCCAGCGCCCTCGGCGGAGACTTAAACATCGACGTAGCGCAGCTCGGCGCGGCCGATGCGCCGACGCTGATCGTCTCTTCGGGCGTGCATGGCATCGAAGGCTTTTTCGGCTCCGCGGTGCAGCTTGCACTGCTTGAACATCTTGCCCCTGCGCGTGCGCGCGCCGGTCTGCGCCTGGTGCTGATCCACGCACTGAACCCCTACGGCTTCAAGCACCTGCGACGGGTCAACGAACATAACGTAGACCTGAATCGCAACTTTTTGTTGAGCGCGGCGGAATATCACGGCGCGCCGCACGGCTACGCGCGGCTGGAAGCGTTTTTGAATCCGCCCTCGCGGCCCACGCGCCTGGAACGCTTTCGGGTGGCATATCTGGCGTCAGGGCCTGGAAACCGTGAAAAACACCGTCGCCGGCGGGCAATACGAATATCCGCGCGGCTTGTTCTACGGCGGCAGCGGGCCCACCGCTTCCACGCGTGTGGTGGTCGAGCATTGCGATGCCTGGATCGGCGAGGCGCAAGATCTGCTGCATATCGATCTGCATACGGGGCTTGGCGGCTACGCCCTGCCCACGCTGCTGGTGCACGACACCGCCGAGTCGCCACGTTACGCCTGGTATGCGCAGACCTTCGGCGCGGATAACGTTGAGCCACTCGCCCGTTCCAAGGGCACCGCGTATCGCGCAAACGGCGTGTTCGGACAATGGATGAAGCAACATTTCGCCGCACGCAATTATCGCTTCGCCGGCGCGGAATTCGGCACCTACCCGATCCTGCGCGTGCTCAGCGCCATCCGAGCCGAGAATCGCGCGCACCACTATTGCACGCCTGAGGACCCCGCCATCCTGCGCAGCAAGCTCGAACTGCTGGAGTGTTTTTGCCCGCAAGCAAGCCAGTGGCGGCACGACGCGCTGAGCGCGGCGCTGCGAATCCTCGAGCGCGGCATCAACGCGCTGCGCGAACCGAAGTCAGCGCCGGTTGCGCAACCGGCATAAAATAATAATACATTCGAATACGTACTGGGCAATACCGTCCGGCACAAGGCTCTTTCCGGCCAACCGGCGCGGCGGCGCAATGCTAAATGCTCAATCGCAAACCGTAAATCGTAAATCATGAATGGTACTGTGGTAACTTCCGTACTCCCGCCGATAACCGCCCACAGCGCACGTGAGCGAACCTGAATTAACACCCGCCGCCGCCCCGCCCGCCGCGGCAAGCGCCGCCGCCACGCACCAGCGCCGTATCGCGCAGCGCTTCGGCCTGCTTACCGTTTTGGTGTTAATCGCCACGCTGGCGTGTGGAATGGCAACCTGGTATTGGGTGTTTGAACTTGCCACTCACTTCACGCCGGCTTATTGCCTCGTGGCGCTGTTGTGCGCCGTGGTGCTGGGGCTGATCGGCGCGTGGCGCTGGATGCTGCTCGCCCTGGCGCTCACCGCCTGGCATGGCTTTGCGCTGGCGCAAGTCTTGCTGCCCGCGCACCCCGCCGGCGGCGGCACCTCCGCGCAACGCCTTAGCGTCATGCACTTTAACGTGAACGTGAGACACGGCGAGCCCAACCGCATCGTGACGTATTTGCAACGCAACGCGAAAACAATCGACGTGGTGGCGCTATTTGAAGCGACCCCCGACTGGAGTTACGCGCTTGACGAATTAAAAGACCTTTTTCCGCATCAGGTCAAACATCTCGAGGATTCGCCCTTCGGCATCGCGTTGATCAGCAAACACCCGATCGACTATGGCGCGGTGTCGTTTATTCCATCCGAGTATTTTCCCCATATCGAAGCCACTCTCAAGTTGCCGGGGCGCAGCGCGCCACTGGCAATGTTCGCCATCCATCCGCCGCCGCCGATCTCAAGCGAAATGGCGAAAGCGCGCAACGTGCAGCTCGCGCACGTGGCGCAACTTGCCAAAAAACAAGCCAAGGCCACGCCCATCGTCGTCGGCGATTTCAACGTCACGCCGTTTTCGCCCTACTTCAAACGTTTTTTGAAAACGAGCGGCCTTTATGCCGCGCGCAACCGCCTGCGCCTGGACAACATCTGGCCGGTCACCTTCGACCGCGCCACGCTGGGGCTCGCCATCGATCACAGCCTGGCGCACCCGTCCCTGAAACTCATCAAACGCACGATCGGGCCTGATTTGGGCTCGGATCACCTGCCGGTGACGGTGACGTTCGGGTACTAGAGACCTTTGACGCAAATTAAGGATACGCTGATCAAGTAGGTAAAAGGTGCGCCCGAGGAAAGCGATGATGCCGATTAGGCGAAATGAATGCTGATTTCATCAGGCCGAAGGCGCTTTCGATGTTTAATTCGGTGTT
>VGIF01000328.1 GCA_016868015.1 Betaproteobacteria bacterium | reverse complement strand
CGCTCACCGTGACGCGTCCGACGTCCACCGCAGAGATGGTGGTTGCGGGTGATCAACGCGCATGATATTCAGTGCGCATAATGTATATTATGTAAAATTATCGTGATTGTGATTCTATCGGCTATGCCCGAGAAGCTCGAGGCCGTCAGCCACGCCATCGACATGCCCCACTCACGCCATTCCGCCGGCCGCGACGTCGTTTCCGGATCGATCGGCGGCCACGTAGTCACCGTGGCGTTTTCGCGCTGGAGAAAGGTTGCCGCGGCCTCGATCGCCGCCCATCTGCTGACGGCAGTGAATCCCTCCAGCGTGATCATCACAGGCATTGCGGGCGCGTTGCGCGACGAGCTCGCGATCGGCGATCAGGTGCTTGCGAGGGCGCTCTTTCAACAAGACCTCGACGCGTCGCCATTCTTCCCCCGAACCCATGTGCCCTTGCTCAACGTCGCGGCGTTGCCGACCGATGCTGAGCTTACGATCCGCTGCATGGCGCCTTATTGGCGAGCGCAGCCGGCGCGCAGCGGCCGTCACGGGTGTGGTTGGGCGCCATCGCGACGGGCGATCAAGTCATTGGGACCCGGGAAGCGCGGGCGCGGGTTCTCGAGGCGGTCCCAGGCGCGCTTTGTGTAGAAATGGAGGGCGCCGCGGCTGCCCAGGACTGCCACGAGTTCGGTGTGCCCTTCGCCTGCTTGCGCATGATCTCGGATCGCGCGGACTAAACACTGACGCCCGCCGAGGTCTTCGCCTTGGCACATCGCTCAGGCGTGGCGCTGGCGGCGATGCTCCGTCATTGGCTAGGTAATACGCCCGCCCAGTCCGCGATCCAAGCGCCACCAATCCATTGAATTCGTCCCGCAATCGCCCTCGCCTCCGCTAGCGCCGCCGGATCTTCCGACTGACCGGCAAGTTTCACGCGAATCTTGTCCGCGGTGCTCTCGGCGAGCCGGAATACGGCGAACGGCAGAATGATGACGCCCCAACAAATTCGGCCGCTGACGATCGGCACCAGCTGCACCGCGGCCGCCACGGCGTTGGTGAGCGAAAAAAGCGGTTCTGGTCTGCGCAACCGGGCGTTCGAGAAAACGCACCAGAGCACAGGATCTTGCATCGTTAGTTCCTTACGATTACCGCGCAAAGGCAGCCACCATCGTTGGCGCGAAGCCGAGTCAGCGGGCCGCGAGATTCGTATTGCGCAGCACGTAACTGGTAGCTAAAAGATAACGGCGAACAACGAAACATAGGATAAAAACCGCAAGATTGTGTTGAGGCTGCCCGACTCCGCGCGACTCTGTAAATCGGCCGCAACCGCAATGACGGGCGGCTAAATCACGAGCCGATTTTTTGTCGGCTTGCGCGTGACATGCGTCAGCGCAATGACAGCAAGGGCAGAATCCAGGCGCAAGCGATCGCAATCAACACCGCGCCCGCAACGTCAATTAGCAAACCGGATTTTAGCATCGCCGCGATCGGAATGCGGCCGGTTGAATAGACTAAGGCGTTCGAGGAGGTCGCCGCTGGATTCGCGAAACCCAAATTGGCTGCCATGGCGGCAGCAACCGCGGCAAGCGCAGGGTCATAGTTTGCGCCGAGCGCCAGACTTGCAGCGATCGGGATGAAAATTGTCGCCGTCGCAACATTGCTTGCCGCTTCGGTGATGAGTGCGCACAGCAAAGAAATGGCGATCAGCATCGGCAGCAAGGGCAAATCGCTGACCGCCGCGAGTGCGCTACCGAGCCAGGCCGAAAGACCGGACTTGACGACTGAATCGGCGAGCGCGAGGCCACCGCCCAGCAACAAAATGAGATACCACGGTGCGCGCTTGGCGTCCTCCCATTCCAGCAGAACCACTGCCGCGCCCGGGCGCTTATCGCCCGAGGGGCAAAGGCACAAAGCCAGCGCCCCGGCGATCGCGATACCGGCATCAGTGAGACCCGGAACAGATTTTTCGAGCACGGGCAAAAACAACCAAGCTGCAGCGACGATGCCCACGATCGCGAGCACGCGCTGCTCGGCGACGCCCATGGGGCCCGGCTCACCAATACTCGCGCGGATCGATTCGCGGCTCGCGCCTGAAAATTTGAAGGGCAAAGTGACCCGCGACAGGAGCCACCACGCGATCGGCACACTGAGCAGCATAAACGGCACGCCAAAGCTCATCCACTCGACAAAACTCAGGCGTACGTCATAGCTGCGCTCAAGAATACCCACGGCGATCGAATTCACAGGGGTGCCGATCGGTGTGGCGAAACCGCCGAGATTCGAGGCGAGAGACACGGACAGAATCATGGCCGCCGCAAAATTTCGATGATGACGTTGCAGCGCAACATCACTATTGCTGCCGTCTTCGGGAACCACCGCAGCGAGCGCTGCCATAGCGATCGGCAGCATCATCACGGTCGTTGCCGAATTATTGACCCACATCGAAACCAAAGCGGTTACCGCCATAATGGCCAGTAGCAAGGAGCGCGGTTCGGGATCCGCTTTCGACACCACGATCAACGCCACGCGTCGGTGTAAATTCCATTTTTCGAAAGCCAATCCGACTAGCGAGCCGCCCAAGATCAAAAAGAGCACCGGCGACATGTATAGGCTGGCGATGGCATCGGGTTTGGCGATGCCAAGCAACGGCAGCGTAAGAAATGGCAAGCTGCCAGTGAGCGTCACCGGCACCGCTTCCGTGAACCACCAGCAGCCGATGAGCACGGTAACGGCTGCGACTCGCCAGCCCGTGGCAGAGAGCCCCTCGGGCGCCGGCAAAAGGAGCATCAACACAAAACTGATGACGCCCAGCCATAGCCCAAATTTTTTTACGGTCATCAGACGAA
>VGIF01000327.1 GCA_016868015.1 Betaproteobacteria bacterium | reverse complement strand
CCAGCGCTCTGAAATGCCCCAAAATCGCCCACTCGAGTTCCTGAAGAGCCAAAAAAATAATCGCAGCGCTTTTCCTGCCGCGGCAGCAGGCGGAACTTGGCGCTCAGATATAACACCAGCCGCTCCGCAATATCCTGATCCGTCGGCGACAGACTGCCGGGCGCCGCCGTCCACAGCATCACCAAGCGCGTGAAGGCGTCGTACGGCGAAATCGAACCAATGCTATCGGCATAGAGCTTCACCGGCTGCGCCGCTTCACCCGCGGCTTCGGCAAGCGCGGTCAACTCGCCGCAGGCGCGCCACACGTCAGGATCCAGCGCGCCGTAACGCAGCAGCGTCCATTTAACTTGCTGGCGCAGCGCGCGCAGGCCGCGCGCCGCGATCCGTTGCCGCTGCCCCTGCGGCAACACCGTCTTGCCGCCGGCGCATTGCCTGGCGCACAGCCAATAGGCGTTACCGAGCGCGCTCCAAAACGCGGTCAGGGTGTTCCACAGGCGTTTTTCCTCGACAAAGTCGGCTGCACCGAGCTTGAAATAGCGTTCGGCAAGCCGCGCCTGACTGGCGCGCGAGGCACCATCCAGCGTGTCGATCAATTGGTAGCGCCGCTCGACGCTGAACGCCGGCGTTTCATTGAGCGAAGTGAGCCATTGGCCGGCCTCCTGCACCGTCTGCCACGGTTCACCCGCCGCAAAACCCGCAACGATACGTTTGAGCTCGGGGGCATCCGCCAGCGGGTGATCGACCAGATCGCCGCCGCGCCAGCGCAATACGCCGATGCCGATATCGCTTTGCGCGAGCGCGTTTACCTTGCCCGACAGCAATTGCGCGAGCCGCTTCATCGCGCTTGCACGTGCGGCAGCGCCGCGCGCACCATCGGACAACGGCAGACCCTCAACACTGCGGCCATCGGCACCACCCAGGCATTCATGCGCTCCCGCTGCGATTTTGTCCGCGCCGACACGGCGTGGATGACGCTGCGCATTATGCAGCCGCCGGCGTCTTCGCAATATCAGGACTTCCCTGACCAGAATAAGCAAAAAACCTTAAGCGTTGTGACGCGGATCGGGCGCAGTGTGAACCGTGACACGACTTCATGGCGTTACAGCTGGCCACCGCGGATATTTTGTAAGTCTTTAATTTAATTATGTTTTTAAAATTCTTTGCGACACGGCAGCGGCCCCATCGCGTTACCTGCGGCGCCGGCGCAGCGCCGGTGCGCCGCCGCTCAGCCGCTACTGTGCGAGTGCAAGCCCGGCGTCGCGGATAATCTTGCCCCAGCGCACTTGCTCCTCCCGCACGTACTTGGCGTACGTTTCGGGCGAATCGCTAAACACCGGCTCCGCCGATGCCGTTTGCATACGCGCGATGGACTGCTCCTGTTTCATCACGGTGGTCACCGCCTTGTGCAACTGCATGATCACCGGACGCGGCAGCGCCGCCGGCCCGAACACACCGTTCCACTGCCCCATGATGATGTCCGGATAGCCGAGCTCGGGCATGGTCGGCACATCGGGCAGCATGGGCACGCGCGCGGCGGTGGTCGCGGCCAGCCCCTTTAACTTGCCCGACTTCACCAGACCGGCGACCGAGGCCACCGTCACGTCACCGGCAGAATTTCCATCTCGCCGGCGAGCAACGCCGTGGTCGCGGGCCCGGCGCCGTTAAACGGCACCTCCAGTAACTTGATCCCCTGCGCCTTCAAAAACGACACCATGATGAAGCGCCCGGGGGAGGCCAGCGTCGCCGTGCCGTAGCGAATCTCGCGCTTGCTGCGCAACACCTCGTCGAGGTATTCCTTCAAGGTATTGCCCTTCACGCTGACGTGGCCGACCACCACCGTGGGTATGCTCATCACCGGGGCGATCGTGGCAAGCTCCTTCACCGGGTCGAACTTCATGCGCTGGATGTGCGGATTGATCGCCATCACATTGACGTTGCCCAGAAACAGCGTGTAGCCGTCCGCTTGCGCGCGTACCGCCATCTCGGTGGCGATGAGACCGGAAGCGCCGCCGCGATTGTCCACCACCACCTGCTGGCCCAGCACATCGGACAGCCCGGCGGCGACCACGCGCCCGCCGAAATCCGAGGCGCCGCCCGGCCCGAAGGGAATCAACAAACGCACCGGCCGTTCGGGATACGCCGCGGCCGCGGCGCCGCACAATAGCGCCGCCACCAGTAATGCCGCCGCCAACCCTATACGCTCGATTCGCCGCATCGTCATAGCGGGCGCTTTCGTCCCCGCACCCAACGCAGATTGACCACCATGCCCATACCGAATGCGCGTGCTCATGTTCACTCCTCCTCGTGTTGGTTTTGCCGCGGTGATGCTCCTTTCTTGACCAGCATTTGGAACTATAGTGCAATCTATGTGGACTATGGAATAGGGACGCCCCCCCGGAATCAGCGCAAATGCGGCGCGTTATCATCCACAAATGCACACGCCGCAACGCTTGGTGCTCGACACCAATGTATGGCTCGATTGGCTGGTGTTCGCCGACACCAGCGCCGCGCCGCTGGCACAAGCGGTTGCCAGCGGCCGCGCGCGGGTTTTTAATTCCGCGGCCTGCGAAGCGGAACTGGCGCGGGTGCTGGCGTATCCGTTGGGCAAGATCAAGCTCGATGCGAACGCGCAAGCCGCGGCGCTCGCCAAGTGCCGCGCCCTCGCGCGCATCCATGCAAGCGCGGCCGCGGCAAACGCGATACCGCTACCGCCATGCAAGGATGCGGATGATCAAAAATTTCTCGAACTCGCGCGCGATTGCAGCGCGGATTTTTTAATCACCCGGGATCATGCGCTGCTCGCGCTGGCACGCCGCGCCAGGGTGTTGACGTTTCGCATCGTCACGCCGCGGGCATTTG
>VGIF01000326.1 GCA_016868015.1 Betaproteobacteria bacterium | reverse complement strand
TCGCGATCGTCGGATAGAGAAGCGCTCATTGATCTCCATCACCGGTTGAGCGGCCGGTAACAAGCGCATTGCCGACCGACTCGGGCAAGAGGCTCAAAGTCAGCTCAGGCTGAGGCGCGGGCCGTGTGTGTGCGCCCCGAGCGACGGGTCAGCTCCGATACCTGCCCTTGAACGTCTAGCAAATCGAACCGCCGCTTCGGGTCGATTTGACCCATACAGATTTCCTGACTGAGCAGTCGGACAGCATCTGTCGGATCAATTCACACTGCAACGTTTAATCACTACAGTTTCACTCCCCGCAAAAACGCCGTCCGCGCCTTAGCCCCCGCCATCAAAAACGACAAATCCCCACCGCTCAAAATCATGCGCATGCCCATGGCGATGTATTTCGCCATCAGCGGCGGATCGTAGACGCCACCCATGCCGGGGTGTTTGCGGTGTTTTTTGCAGGCGGCGATGACGGCGCGGTAGGCATCCTCCACGCGCGCATCGTCGAATTGGCCGGGGATGCCCATCTCGGCGCACAAATCGTTGGTGCCGATCAAAACGACATCCACGCCGGGCACGGCGGCGATGGCGTCGGCGTTGGCGATGGCCTTGGGCGTTTCCAGCATCACGGTGACGAGGATTTGTTCGTTGGATAGCCGCACCGCGTCGGCGGCGGAGGTGGATTCGTAGGCGAACTGCGGCAGCACGCCCATCATCGAGCGGTGGCCGACCGGCGGGTATTTGCAATGCGACACCGCGCGCTCGGCTTCTTCAACCGTATCGACGTGCGGCACCACGATGCCCTGTGCGCCGCAGTCGAGCAGGCGCGAGGCATGGTGATGTTCCTTGCCCGGCACGCGCACGATGGGGGTAACGCCCAGCGCCATTGCGGCAACGGCCACTTGCGAGGCGAGATCGACATCGAGCGAGCTGTGTTCCATGTCGATGAACAGCCAATCGAAGCCGGTGGTTTTGGCGATCATGCCGGCGTCGACGGTGCGCAGCACGCGCATGCCCAGGCCGAGCGCGAGGTTGCCGGCTTCGAGTTGGTTTTTGGTGCGGTTGGGGAAGAGGGGCATGATAGGCTTTCGTTTCAATGATTGAGAGGGGGCAGGGAATCTCGGCGCCGCCGCGAGCGGATTGTCGTTCCCGCGCAGGCGGGAACCCATGACACCAGCGCCACTGGTGACACCCTATGGGTTCCCGCCTGCGCGGGAACGACATCAAGCCATTGCATGCGTTTGCGACAAGGTTCAATGATTGTCGAAAAGCACACTTTCCAACCAATCCCACATATAAGCCACGCCAATACTGGCATTATCGATCTGGCAATGGTGATAGCCGCCTTCCTCGCGCGTGAACACTTTAAAGGTTTTGTGTTTCGAGCCGACAGCGTCGAAACATTTTTGCGCGATGGGTAGCGGGATTTGTTCGTCGCCTTCGCCGTGCACCAATAAAAACGGGCAGGCGATTTTTTGCACCACGCCGTCCAGGCGAAAACCTTCGAGCTTTTTCATCGCTTCGTCGCGGGTTTTGACGTTGAAGATCCACAACAGGTGTTGCCACGCGACGGAGAGCGACGGCAGTTTGCCGCTGTCGAGTTTTTCGAAGCGGCTGCGCCAGATTTCCCAGTAATCCCATTGCGCGCCCCAGGCGATGCAGGCGGCGAAGCGCTGCTCGAAGGCGGCGGCGCGCGGGGCGTAGTAGCCGCCCAAGCTGATCGCCATCACGCCGATGCGTTTGGCGTCGATTTCCTTGCGCCCGGCTAAATACTCGTACGCCGCTTTGCCGTAGCGCTCGGTTTCGTGATGCAGCCATTGATTGCGAAAACGCACGGCTTCGCCGTTGCCGGGGCCGTCGACCAGCAAACAGGCGATGCCGCGCGACACTAAATCCGGCACGCCTTTGAAATATTGAATTTCCTTGGTGACGTCAAAGCCGTCAAAAAACACCATCGCGGGTGCGGGGCCCTTATTGTGATTCGGGCCAGGCACTTCTTCCGCATGCACGAATACCGCCGGCAACGAACCGCCTTCATACGGCACTTCGACATGCTCGATTTTGGGGCGGCGGATGAGTTGCGCGGCGTCGCGAAAACAATCGACGCCGCGTTTGTAATCGGCGAGCCCGCTTTCTTTCGGCTGCAAAAAGCGTTCGCCGACGTGGTAATAATTCGCGGCACGAAATAGATATTGTGCACCGGTCGTTTTGCGCCCAGCGGCGATATGCGCGCGGCCGGCGTCTTCCACTTTGCGGGCTTCGCGCGCCCACTCTTGAAACCACGCGTTGTCATCGCCGATTTTGGTTTTGAGCCGCAAGCCGATGCGATTGACTTCATCGATCTCCGCGCCGCCCCAGGGTGCGGAATTAAGCGCGATCAGCACCCCGTGCGACCAGCGGTAGTCCTCGGGGAAATACATAAATGACAATTCGTCGGCCTTGGCCATAAAAGTTCCCTTTGCGTGTGTGATTCGGTTAAGAATTTTGCTGTGCACGCATCATAGCACCGCGCGTTATGCCATCTGGCGTGGGTGAATACGGTATTATCCCTACTGGTAATTTTTAACTGGAGAGCGGTAATGATTTCTAGGGTCTGGCGTGGTTTGGCGGCGGTATTGTTGGTGACTTATTCGGTGTTGGCGCTAGCGCAAGCGCAACCCGCAAAAAAAGAATTCGAGCCCTATTCGGGGCAGGCGGGCAAGGACGTGGTGTGGGTGCCCACGCCGCAGGCGCTGGTCGATCGCATGCTCGACATGGCGAAGTTGACTTCCAACGATATCCATTTTGACTTGGGTTCGGGCGATGGGCGCACGGTGATCACCGCGGCCAAGCGTGGCTTAAAGGCGTACGGTATCGAATACAACCCGGATATGGTCGAGCTCTCGAAACGCAATGCGCAAAAAGAGGGCGTCGCGGATAAAGCGATTTTCGAGCA
>VGIF01000325.1 GCA_016868015.1 Betaproteobacteria bacterium | reverse complement strand
GTTCGAGAAAATGCCATTGGATCAACTACTTAACAAAATCGTCGCCGACGAAATTCCGGACATGTCCGCTAACCAATTGAATTTATTCGATTAACGTCCGGACACTACTGATTTGATTTAATTAAATATTTTATTCGGAGACTGCATCGTACAAACTTTCCATGCCATCGCACACCAGATCGACGGCGGATTCGCCCGCGTTCGCCGCGGCCTCGCTTAGCGATTCGAGAACGCCATCGCTCAGATTGCCCGCGGCAATCGCGCGCGCATTGCTGGCGCTGCTTGCGCGCGGCACACGTGACAGCCAACGCGACGCGGCGCGTCCCAAGGCACCCAGGATATCGGCGCCCAAATCACTGCGATCGTAAGTGCGCCACGGGTTTTCGCGCGCGCGCGGGCGTTCGCGCGTTTCGGTAACCACCACTGTTTTTTGTTTTTGCCGCTCCTGCAAATAACGATCGATGGCTTTTTGCGCCGACTCGCGATCAAACACCGATATCGGCGCGCGGCAATAGGCGCAGGCCTCGACCTTGCCCAGGTCGACCGCCGCGCCGCAGCCCGAGCAACGCACTTGATGCACGGTGGCGGCGAGTTTGGCGCGCTCGATCTTGGTCAACTCGCGCACGAACTGTTTTTCCAACAAAAAATTGTAGAACGTGGTGAGCCGGCCATGCCCCTTCGGGCACGCTTGATAGGCGAAGCGCGAGTTGCGCACGCGGTCTTGTACCGCGCGCATGCGCTCGCCGCAGGTGACGCAACGCAGCGCCTGGCCAAAGCGCGGGGCGGCGCTGGTCGCCGTGCCGCCGCGCTCGTGTATCAGTTCAAACAGCGCCACCGTGGCGTCGGGCGAGAGCTGCGAGCTTTCGTACTGGTCGAACCAGATAGCATTGCAATCCAAACACACGTCGATCTCGATCTTGCCGCGATAGCGGGTGGGCAAATCATAAAGCGGCATCGTGGTGCTGCAGTTGCTGCAGCGCTTTGTCGACGGCTTGCCGTGCAAGGTGGGGAATGGTGACCCAGGCATAACGTAAGTATTTGATTTTATTTAATACTTTATTTTTCGATTTAATTCGTGTGTTGCCCCCACCAGCGGCGCAGGTGGCGCCGAATCGGTTCGGGGCTGTGGATTTGCGGGTAGGAATAAAGGTCTTCGCCCGCTTTGCCCTCGGCCTTGGCGTCTTTATTTTCCCATTCTCTCACCAACGTCGTGGCCATGCCGAAAGCGTCTTCAAACGAGCGCGCGCGCGGCAGCGACTCCTTGAAAAAAGCGCGGCCGAAATAAGTGAAGTCGTTTTCGTCGGCGCAGCCAAACGACGCGCGGTCGTGGCGCGCGGCGGTGATCACCAGCGTGTGCTCGTCCTTTAGGGCGTCGACAAAACCGCCGCTGTAACACGCCGAAATCAGCACCACTTTCCAGCGAATGCGGCTTTCCCTCAACAGATTGCGCAATTCGCGCGCGGGCAAATCGCGCAGTTTGGCGTGGCCGTGATGCAGCGCGAACTCGTGGCGCGGCGAGCCGTGGCTGGTGAGAAACAAAAACAGCACGTCTTCGTGCGGGTCCATGCGCGCGGCGATGCGTATCAACGCTTCGCGGATGCTCGCGCGCGTGGCCATCGGCACGGCGCCGACGGTATTACGGCTGTTGATCAAGGTGATGGCGTGGCCGTGCATGGCGAAGCGCTCGGCAAATTGATGCCGCACAAACTCGACTTCACGGCGAAACACTTCTTGTGAGCCGTCGCCCGCCACCGCCAGTAGATACATGTTGATCTTGCCGGGCTCGCGCGGTGCCAGCGCGGCAAATGCTTCATCGAGCAGCCGGCGTTGATGCGTGGGCGCGTGATCGGCGGCAGGTTGCGTGGTGGGCGTGGCGGTCGCGGCCGGCGCGGCCGGCACGCACGCGAGGCCCAACGCCAGCACGCAGGACTGCATGAAGTGTACGGCTCTGATCTGCAGTTTCACCATCATCGCGCCATCGTCGAGCCACTAAAGGGAATTTCCCCCACCCCCGGGCGTTTTACCGGTGGGCGAGGGGGGTATTGGCGGCAAATGGGTTGATAACCATTTGCCGGCACGGTGAGTGCTACCGCTCCGCGTAGTAGCGCCCGATCAGATCCACTTCATTCTTGGAGCCCAGGATGACGCCCTGGCGCTGATGCAATTTGGAGGGCTGCACATCCATGATGCGCTGCGGGCCGTTGATCGCAGCACCCCCCGCTTGCTCGACGATAAACGACATCGGATTCGCTTCATACAGCAGGCGCAAGCGGCCTTCGGTGTATTTGGCATCGGCCGGATACATGAACACGCCGCCGCGCGAGATGATGCGATACACATCGGCCACCATCGAGGCCACCCAGCGCATGTTGAAATCCTTGCCGCGCGGGCCGGTTTTGCCGGCGAGACATTCGTCGATGTAGCGTTTGACCGGCGGCGTCCAGTTGCGCGCGTTGGACATATTGATGGCGAACTCTTGCGTGTCGGCGGGAATGACGATTTTTTCCTGCGTCATGATCCAGCTGCCCGATTCACGGTCGAGCGTGAACCCGACCGTGCCGTTGCCCACGGTCAGAACCAGAACGGTGGCCGGGCCATACACCGCGAACCCCGCGGCGACCTGTTTGGCGCCGGGCTGCAGAAAATCTTTTTCTTGCGGGTCTTTCACGCCCTCGGGGCAGCGCAGCACCGAAAAAATCGTGCCCACCGACACGTTGACATCGATGTTCGACGATCCGTCGAGCGGATCGTACACCAGCAGATATTCGCCTTTGGGAAAACGGTTCGGAATCGCCTGCGGGTGATCCATCTCTTCGGACGCCAGCGCCGCCAGGTAGCCGCCCCATTCATTGGCTTCCACCAGCACGTCGTTGGCGATCACGTCGAGTTTTTTCTGCGCCTCGCCTTGCACGTTTTGCGTGCCCGCGGCGCCCAACACGCC
>VGIF01000324.1 GCA_016868015.1 Betaproteobacteria bacterium | reverse complement strand
GCATTCGATTCGGCATTTCGGCCGTGGCGACGCGTCGCAACGAAGAGTGATGGTTAGTCAGTCTGCATTGTAAGTATTTGATTTTATTAAATTTTTCACTCACGCCGCGCGCAGCAAAAATTCCACCTTCACCGCGTCGTACGCAAACACGATGCGCCCATCGTCGTCACGGTTAAGCACACCCGCGTCGAGCAATGCAGTGACATCGCCATGCACCGCCTTCACATCGCGTTCGACACGGCGCGCCGCTTCGCGTATCGACACCGGGCCGGCGCCGCACAGCGCTTTCAACAATTCCCAACGCTTGGCGGTCAACACCTGCCACAGCAACTCCGGCGCGGCGAAACTGATGCGCGCTTCACGCTCCGCGCGGCGCGTTTTCATCACGCGTGCGGCGTCGGCCAGCGAGTCTTTGAGCGAACGAACGTCAAGTACGATTGTGTTCATGATTCCACCTCGCAACATCTGACTCAAAATCGGCCATCAATTTGTCGGACGTAATGAAACGGTACGGTTCCTCCACGTCGTCGAAATGCCGGTGATCACCTTTGCCGCGCTCATTGTCGTAGCGCACTACGCACTCGCCTGCGACGATATATGCAAGCCGGTACTTGAATCCATGCGTCGACGGCGGCACGGGTTCAGGCACACGCCACACCACGATCTTGACAAACGCATCCTCAGCGACGACGACGCGGCGATCCAACAACGGGGGGGGCTTCATGTTGGAGATAATACCAACACTTCAAATTGTTGTCAACCACTCCAACATTGTGCGTGACTCGCCCAACGGAACGCGCCGCGCGCTTCGGCAAGCTCAGGGTATGCTTTTGCGAGCTACATCACACCAACTTCACCAACTGTTTCCCAAAATTTTCTCCGCGCAGCAGCCCGATCAACGCCTTAGGCGCATTCTCCAACCCTTGCACAACCGATTCACGATACTTAAGCTTGCCGTCGTGCACGAGTTGGCTTAACTCCGCCAGCGCCGGCCGCCATAAATCCATGTGATCGGAAACAATAAAACCGCGCAGCGCGATGCGGTTCACCAAAAAGCTCCGCATATTGCTGATGACAAGCTTGCTCACATCGTTGTAGCCCGAGATTTGCCCGCACAGCGGGACGCGCGAAAACGCGTTCATGTGGTCGAGCACGGTGTTCAACACGTTTCCGCCGACGTTGTCGAAGTAAATATCGACGCCCTTGGGGCACGCCGCTTTTAACGCGGCATTAAGACCGCCCGCTTTGTAGTCGATGCAGGCATCAAAGCCCAACTCGTTGACCACGTAATCGCACTTGGCCTTGCCGCCGGCAATGCCCACGGCGCGGCAACCCTTGAGTTTCGCCAATTGGCCGACCGCGCTGCCCACCGCGCCGCTTGCCGCCGACACCACCACCGTTTCGCCCGCCTTGGGTTTGCCGTGTTCGTTAAGCCCGACCCACGCGGTGACGCCCGGCATGCCCACAGCACCCAAATACGCCGACAACGGCACGAACTTAGGATCGGCCCTGCGCACCCCGCTGCCATCCGACACGCCGTATTCCTGCCAGCCGCTGCGCGCCTGCACAAAATCGCCGACTTGAAATTTGTCGTTGCGCGATTCGATGACTTCGCCCACCACCGCGCCGACCATCACTTCGTTCAATTCCGCCTTGGGCGCGTACGATTTGGCGTCGTCCATGCGCCCGCGCATGTAGGGATCGAGCGACAGGTAGTGCGCGCGCAGCACGAATTCGCCGTCTTTGGCACGCGGCACCTCGGCTTCGACGAGTTTGAAGTGGCGTTCTTCGACCGCGCCGGTGGGACGCGCGGCGAGTAGGATTTGTTGGTTTTTCATGGGGGGCTCCATTGCGAGGTTGCATTGTAGCCCTGCAAAACCCATGCCGTCGTTCCAGCGCAAGCTGGAACCCAGGTTGTTCGTTTGTGCGAAGCACCACCTTTTTAGCGCCTACGGTGCGGGTTACGACCTGGATTCCAGCTTTCGCTGAAATGACGGTAATGGCAATGTCCGCGACACCAAACCAGGTAACTTCACTTCACCTCAAACTCCCCCACCCGCACCACTTCGCTACGCCCCTTCAAGCGCAGCGTCACAATTTGCTCTTTTGCCTCGCGCGTGCCAAAGCGCGTGGTGAGTTTCAATTGCAGCGTGGTGGCGCCGGCGACGATTTGCTGGTTGTGGCCGAAGAAGTTGGCTTCGACCATGTATTTGCCGGGCTTGGCGTGTTTTAACGAAAACGTTTCCGGGCCGTAGCCGCCGGTGTAATCCTGCGACATGCGCCCGCCCTGGTAACTCAAGCGGTTGCCGTAGTATGCTTTTTCGCTGTTGGGATCGGTCACCCACAAATCGATGTCGGTGTTATCGGCATCCCAGGCAAGCACCACGCGCAAATCCACCGGCAGATTGCGCAGCAGGCGTGCATCGATGCGGCTCGTATCGAGCGGCGCGCCGGCCGTGGCGACTATCGCGTTGAGTTCATCGAGCACGGTCAATTCGACTTCGGGAAAGCGCCCGTGCCATGGCCGAATCACCACTTCGTTCAGGTGATCGATGGCCTTTTGCCATTGCCGATCGGCGGCATAGGCGAGCGCAAGGTCGCGGTACGATTGCGGTTCGTTGGGCGCGAGTTCGAGCACGCGCGCGAGCACGGGGATCGCAAGCTTGGCTTGGCCCGCTTGCATCAAGCGATAACCGAGAATGCGCAAGATGTGGCGGTTTTCGAGCTCCATCTCGGCGAGGTTGCCCAGCACGCGGATCGCCAGCGCGGTCAGCCCCTTGTCGAACATCACCTCGGCGGCATCGAGAAAAAACGCCGTGCTGTTGGCGTAGTCACGGCGTTCGTCGAGATAAATGCGATACAAATCCGCCGGCGCCGCCGCGGCAAAACGTTTGAAATACGCGGCGTCGGTCGTTGCACGTTTGAGTTGGATGCTGATGCCGGGCTCGCGGCGTGCGGCGTCTTGCTCGGCCGGCCCATCCGCGAACGCGCGCGCGGCGGGCGCGGGAGCGGCGGGCAATGCCACGC
>VGIF01000323.1 GCA_016868015.1 Betaproteobacteria bacterium | reverse complement strand
CGCCTTGCGCGTGGCGCGGCTGTGCTTTTCAAATCCGCTCACTGCTGCCAGCGTCATTTGTTTCATGTCTTGCCTCGTGGCTCGCGAATACGTCCTCCCAATCAGAACGTACCACTGGAATTCGCGTTTACAGAGCAATCGGGGACTTATTCAGCGCTTCCTTAACAGTTTATAAGCCGCGGTTTTCAATACATCGTCGATGCGCCGATGATGGTCCTCGATGATGATGATCTTGGGTTGGTAGGTGTTGAAGTCGAGCGAACTGAGTAACTGGAAATCCATGCCTTCGACGTCGATCGACAATACGTCGATGGGCCGGCCGTTGTACGGGCTTGCGCCAATGATTTCGTTCAGCGATCTCGCTTCGATCATTGTCGTCTCGAGCGGTTTTTCGCCGCTCCTGGCGGCGTAGTCGTTGCTGATCGTGGTGCCCAGGCCATAGCCGCCATATCGATACAGCGTGACCTCGCCGCGCTGGTCTGAAACCGCGCACAACACGTTATGGTCGTCGGGCCTTGCAAACTGAAAGGCGGAAATCTTGTCTGCCTCCAAATCGATATTGATGCCGCGCCACCCCTTTTTGTAAAGGGCATAAGTGTTCGAATATTTTTTCGGATGGTAGCAGCCGACGTCGACATAAAAGCCATCCGCCTTTTCTTTTTTTAATAGTTCCCCGAGGATGATGTCTTCGCCAAACTGGGCGTAGTGAACCCCCCAAAAGCGCGTGAAAAATGTTTTTCTGAGCAGCTTGATTTTCCGCCACAAGGAGATGCGGCGCATTGCGGTTTTACCCGGGTCTTGCATGTTCAAGATTGTCCCTGCATGGTCTGGCTTTCTTTTGGGTGATGGCTATCGGGGGGGGCCGCGGCATCCACTCCCGCCAAACGCCCAAACACCGCTCCCTTTAACACCGACGTCGCTCCGGTGTAGGTTTTGTAATAAATCCCCACGACTTCGCCCGCCGCATAAAGATTTTTAATCGGCACGCCATCTTGATTCAAAACCTGCGCACGGGTGTTGACCTTCAAGCCGCCGAAGGTCAACACGTTGGAAGAAATCACCGGGTAGGCTTCGAACGGCGGTTTATCGAGTGGGCGCGCCCAGTTGGATTTTGGCGGGTTCAGGCCGAGCGTGGCGAGGTGATCCAGCTCTAACGCTTTGAAGGTGCCTGCAATACAAGCCGCGTTGTACTCGCGCACGGTTTTTTCCAGCACGTCGGCGGGCATTTTGAGTTTGGCCGCCAGTTCCGCGAGTGTTGCGCCCGTAATTGGTGGTTGGTCGCTGCGCAATCCGAGCTTGTAATTCGGTACGTCGTTGATTTTTTGATCGAGAAGGGTGTAGGCGATGCCGTTGGTCTGGTTGAAAATTTTGCGCGTGATCGATTCGTAGACCGCGTCCACCGTGCCCGGCGCTTCGTCGGTGAAGCGTAGCCCCTCCTGATTCACCAAAATGCCGTAGGGGAAAACAAACACCGAAGGCTCCGGCCGGCCGGAGCGCGGGTCGATCGGCTCGGCGTGGTAGCTGCCAAAATCGCCGCAGGTCGCCGCGCCGATAGCGAGCGCCATGCGGATGCCTTCGCCCTTGTTGTAATAGCCGCCGCGCGCGACCGGGCGCAGATACACCGCGCGCGCGCCGATGTAGCGCGTTTGCATTTCGGCATTGCCTTCAAAGCCGCCGCAGCCCAAGATGACTTTGCCTTTGAAGCGTAGCGGCTCGCCCATTTTGCCGCGCGCATTCAAGCCGGTGACCGTGAGGTCATGGTCCTGGGTGAGCGATACCGCGGTGGTTTCGTAAAAAAATTTCACCCCCAATTGTTCCGCCGCCGCGGCGAGCGCTTCCACCAGTGCAAGCCCGCCGCCGATGGGCAGCAAGCGCGGCTGCGATTTGGTCAAAAATTGCGTCGGTAAAAAATCAAATTTGACGCCGAAGGTTTTGAGCCACTGCACCGTCGGCCCGCAGGCGTTGGCGAAGGCGGCGATCAGTTCCGGGTCGGCGAACGACAGCGTTTTGACGATGGCCGGCCATTGCGCGTATGGCTCGGTGGTGTGTTTGATCAGTTCCGGGTCGAGATAACCGCCGCCGTTTTCCGCGAGATGGGTTTCGAAGTCGTCGGTGACTTCGGTTTCGCTTTTCATGCGCAGGTAAGCATCGGTGTAGCGCGTGTTGCCGCCGCGCTCATCCATTGGCGCGCGCTCCAGCACGGCGACAGTCGCGCCGCCTTGCGCGGCGGCAACCGCGGCGCAAAGACCGGCGATGCCGCAGCCGGCGACGATGACGTCGAAGGTGTGTGTGATGCTCACGATATTCTCCCTCACGCTACAATTGCGCTTCGACAAGTTTACCTCGATAAGGAACTCTAGCAATCATGCCCACGCGCATCTGGCACCAAAGTTTCACCGTCCTCTCCGACCTGCCCGCTTACAACGACGCGCTCGAAGCGCACTTCAAAAAAGTGGCGCGGCCCGACACGCAAATCGTCATGCACGGTATGGCGGAGGGCACGTATCCCACGCCGTATCCCGGCACCGATATTTGTTTTGACGTGATTCAGCGCCTGCACGGCCCGCAGTTTTTGCTGGGCGGCATCGCGGCGGAGGAGCAAGGCTACGACGCCTACGCGATCAGCAGCATCCCGGATATTTTTCTGCGCGAGTGCCGCGCTTCACTCAATATCCCGGTGGTGGGTTATGGCGAATCGGCGATGCTTTACGCTTGCACGCTGGGCGACAAATTCGGAATTTTGAATTTCATCGAAGGCATGGCGGGGCAGTTGGCGGATAACGCGCAGCGTTACGGCTTGGGCACACGCTTTGTCGCGGCGCGGCAAGTGGGCTTCACCTTCGCCGATGTGTTGAAGGGTTTTGACAACCCGGCGGAGTTGATCGAGCGTTTTAAAACATCGGCGCGCAAAATGATCGCCGAGGGCGCGGACGTGATTATTCCCGGTGAGGCGCCGATGTGCGTGCTGCTTGCGCGCAATGGTGTGAGTCGCGTCGATGATACGCCGGTGATGGATTCACTCGCGGCGTGGATCAAAATGGCGGAGTCGCTGGTGGATTTGAAGCGCAGTTGCGGCTTGTCGCCGAGCCGGCGCGGTT
>VGIF01000322.1 GCA_016868015.1 Betaproteobacteria bacterium | reverse complement strand
CACTGCTGCCAGCGTCATTTGTTTCATGTCTTGCCTCGTGGCTCGCGAATACGTCCTCCCAATCAGAACGTACCACTGGGATTCGCGTTTACAGAGCAATCGGGGACTTATTCAGCGCTTCCCTAAGTATCTGATTTTATTATACTGTTATATGGGTGAGGAGGCGTAACCCGTCGTTGGAAAAGGCCGAAGGATCACGGCGGAAGACTGAAAACAAGCAACTGCGCGATAGCGGTTTGGTTGTTTTCATCCTTCATCTGCAAGTTGTGACTCGAACTGGCGGCTGGCGACCTCACCGCAGCCGGTCGCACTGCGGAGAGTGCAACGACAGCAATCGGAGTCGAGCGTTCACCTGGAGCGCACTGAAGGTCGCCGCGATGCCGGAAATCATCATCCGGCAGGTTTCGGGTTGATCCAGCTCTTCGAAGGTCGGCTGCCGCGTGCCGACGAACGCAACTCGCTGAAGGGTTACGGCTTGGTCGCCACCCGTCCAGCCCGCTCACCGCATCGATGCGATCGCGTTCCCGCGACAGCGATACGATCAGCGCACGCTTCACACCTCACACGTAGACTGGTGCATCGGCATCCGCGCAGCTACGTACTCTCGGTGATAGCAGTGTGCGATGCAGCGACGAACAGCGCGTCGCGTCAAGTCATGTAACGACTATATGGAATACGCACGCCCGTAGCACGCCCACATCGGGTACAGTGTGAGGATGGAACGTTCTTCATCCGCGCCACCGGCCGCCGCGCCGCGCGGCGACACGGCGTTGCGCTCTTCGTTGTGGTTTCTGGTCGGCGCGCTGCTCACCGGGCACATCATGGCCTCGATGGCGCTGCTGGTGTTGCCCGCGCTGGCGCCCGAGGTCGCGCGCGAGTACCGCATCGATGCGGTGTTGATCGGCTACTTCATCAGCCTGGTGAGTTTGGGGCAACTGGTCACGCTCACGTGGCTGGGCAACATGACGCACCGCTGCGGCGGCTGCCGCGTCAATCAATTGGGGCACACTGCGGTGGCGCTGGGCATGGCGTTGACGCTGGTGCCCGCACCGCTCTTCATCGCGCTGGGCGCGCTGGTGGTGGGCCTGGGTTATGGATTGATCGGCCCGTCGTTTACGCATTTACTGATGCGCTTTGCGCCGTCGGCGCGGCGTAATTTTATTTTTTCGCTGCAGCAAACCGGCGTGCCGATCGGCGGCATCGCGGCGGCGCTGATTGCGCCGGCGATTGCGCTGGCGCTGGGCTGGCGCTGGGCGGTAGCTGCAAGCGTGCTGTCGATTTTCGCCGTAGTGGCGCTGATGCAACGCGGCCGCCGGCAGTGGGACGACGATCGCGACCGCGGCGCGCGCCCGGTGGCGATGAACCCGTTCGCCAATGTATTGATGGTGTGGCGCCATAAACCGCTGCGCAACGTGGCGCTCGCCGGGTGGCTTTTTTGCTGGGCGCAGTTTTGCGTGGCGGCCTACACCGTGGTGGCGTGCGTGCAGGTATTCGATATGAGCCTGCTTGCCGCCGGCGCGATCTTGACCGCGGTGCAAGTCGCCAACGCGCTGGGGCGTTTATTCATCGGCTGGCTGTGCGACGCGCTGGGCAACACCGCGCGCGTGCTGGCGTGGAATTCGCTGTTGATGATCGTCACGTGCCTTGCGTCGCTGGCGATGGCGCCCGATTGGCCGCTCATCGCGGTCTACGTGTTATTCGCGCTGCACGGCTTCACCTCCGGCGCGTGGGCCGGCGCGACGCTGGCGGAAGCCGGGCGCCTCGCGCAGCAAATCCGCGGCGGCACGGTGAGTGCGGCGATCAGCGGTGTGCTGGTGTTTTTCAACACCGGCAAATTCATCGGCCCGATCGCCTTCGCCAATGTGTATTGGGCGACGCAAAGTTATGGCTGGGCGTTTGCTTCACTGGCGCTGCCGGCGGGGCTGGCGTGGCTGTGTCTGCGGGCGAACGTGGCGCGTTGAGCGCTGCGAGTTGGGAGCAGGAAGTAATAGCAGGCCTGGGCAAAAGCCCCGCCCTGAACGCCGAACGCTCAACCAGTAACTGCGCGACACACAGTCACTTCACAATTTGCAGCTTGGGCCGCGTGGGCGACGGCGGCGTCGGTTCGCGATCGGTGGTGGCGGCAGCTTGCGGTTTGGCGTCGCCGCCGGCCACTCCGTTGACGCCCTGGGTGACACCGTTTTGCTCCAGCGCGAAAAACAAGCCTTGTCCGTTTTCGCGCGCAAAAATGCCGGCTACCGCCACCATCGGCACCGAGCACTCGCGCGACACGCCGCTAAAGCGCGCGGAAAATTGGATGAGGTCGTTAGTAATGGTGAGCTTGTGCGTGGCGTCGTGGCTTAAGTTAAGCACGATCTCGCCGCTTTTCACGTACTCGGCCGGCACGCGCGTGTTCTCATCCACCTTTACCGACAGGTATGGCGTAAAGCCGCTATCCGTGCACCACTCGTGGATGGCGCGGATCAGATACGGTTTGGTGGAACGCTCGGGCATCGCGTCGCGGATAGTTCGGCGTTGAGAGTTCGGAGTCAAGAGTTTACACCGTTCATGCTCGCGCTGTTACGCCGAACGCCGAACGCTCAACTTCCCTCTAGTAGTTCACTTGCGCATCACTTTTTCGGAAGCCGTCAGCGCGTCGATATACGCCGGGCGGCTAAACAGGCGCTCGGCGTATTTCATCAGCGGCGCGGCTTGCTTGGGCAATTGTATGCCGTAGTGGTCCAGCCGCCACAACAGCGGCGCGATCGCCACGTCGAGCATCGTGAATTCGTCGCCCAACATGAATTTTTGCTTGGCGAACACCGGCGAAATCTGCGTTAACGCATCGCCGATCACCTGGCGGCCTTTGTCGGCGGTGCGCTGGTTTTTTTCGATGGCGTGGATGTGACAGAACATCTCGTTTTCAAAGCGATGCAGAAACAACCGTGCCCGCGCGTGCATCACCGGGTCGGCCGGCATCAACTGCGGATGCGGAAAACGGTCGTCGATGTACTCATTGATGATGTTCGACTCGTACAAAATCAAATCGCGCTCCACCAGCACCGGCACCTGGTTGTACGGGTTCATCACCGCCAGGTCTTCGGGCTTGTTGAACAAGTC
>VGIF01000321.1 GCA_016868015.1 Betaproteobacteria bacterium | reverse complement strand
CTCGACCACCGAGGCGATCATCACGCGCGCGCTGGCGCTGCCGACGGCGCCGGTCAACAGGGATTCGGCATGGTGCACGGTGGCGCCGTCGGCGGGCAGCAGTTCCACGGTCTTGACGCCGCGCTGGCGCGCGTAGTCCGCCATTGCCTCGCGCGCGCGTGTGCGGCCCAGAAAACGCCCCAGCAGCGCGAGCAATTCATCGAGCGACGCGCTGCCGCGCCAAAAACGCGAGCCCGACACGGGCGATTGTTTAAACGCATCGACAAACAGCGTGGCCTGCGAATGTTCGGCCGCGCTTGGGCGGCGTATCAGGGACAATCCGATGTACAGATCGATGTTGAGCAATAAGCTCCAGAATAGACAATGCGAGATTTCATCTAGGGAAACACTGAATAAGTTGATTCCATTCATGGTTCGACAGGCTCACCACGAACGGAATCAACAACTTAGCGTTCGTCCTGAGCTCGTCGAAGGACTTGTTCAGCGTTTCCCTAGACCTTTTAAGCCGAACAGTTCCTGCGGCTTGAGCAAATCGATGCCCCAGGCGCCCTGCGCGAGAAAGCTCACCGGCAGCCAGCCCGACTTGGCGAAAGAGGGCAGCACCAGCGTGTAAATCCATACCGCGAAGCCGGCGATGAGCCCCCACATCGCGCCGATGCGCGTGGCGCCTTTCCAGTACATGCCGCCGATGATGGCGGGCGCGAATTGCGCCACCGCCGAAAACGAAATCAAGCCGATCGACACCAGCGCATAGGCTTCGCCGGCAAGATAAAATATAGATAGCCCAGGAATAAAATGCCGACGATGGCGCCGCGCCGTATGCGTAACAGCCAGCGCGACAAGTCAGCGCGCTCGGCCAGGCGCAGGCGCAGGCGCTGCCAGCGCAGCAGCAACGGCATCACCAGGCTATTGCACACCATGGTGGACAGGGCGATGGTTTCCACGATCACCATGCCGGTGGCCGCCGACAAGCCGCCGATAAACGCGAGCAGCGCGAGCCACAGTTGATTTTCCGCGATCGGCAGCGTCAGCACAAAGGTGTCGGCGTCCACACCGCCCGCCGGAAAACGCAACAGCCCGCCCAGCGCGATCGGCAACACGAAAATGTTGATGGCGAATAAATACAGCGGAAACAGCCAGATCGCCTTGTTCAAATGCCGCTCGTCGACGTTCTCCACCACCGCAACTTGAAACTGACGCGGCAGTAGCAGGATCGCCAGCATCGACACCAGGGTGAGCGAGGCCCAGGTGGTATAGCCGCCGAACTGGCTGCCCAGTTGCATCAGCGCGTGCAGGTGCGGATACTCGGCCGCACGCCGGAATATATCGGCGAAGCCGTTGTACATACCGTAGGTGACGAACACGCCCACCGCGATAAACGCGATCAGCTTCACTAGCGACTCGAACGCAATCGCCGCGACCAGACCTTCGTGCCGTTCCGTCGTATCCAGATGGCGCGTGCCGAACAAAATGGTGAACGCGGCGAGCAACATGGCGATATAAAAGGTGTTGTCGCCGAGAAACAGTGGCGCATCGAGCTTTTCCGGCATTGCCACGCCGGGGTAATGCAGGATGATGGAAAAACTGGTGGAAATCGCCTTTAATTGCAACGCGATGTACGGAATGATGCCGACCACCGCGATGATCGCCACCAGCCCGCCCAGCAGTTGGCTTTTGCCGTAGCGCGAGGCGACAAAGTCGGCGATCGAGGTGATGCGGTTGGCTTTGCTGATGCGTATCATTTTCAGCAGCAAAAACCACCACAGTGCCGCCATTAGCGTGGGGCCCAGGTAAATCGGCAAAAAGCCGATGCCGGAAGTCGCCGCGCGTCCGACACTGCCGTAAAACGTCCACGACGTGCAGTAGACCGCGAGTGACAGCGCGTAGATATAAGGGTTGGCGATCAGGCTCTTGCCCGCGTCGGCGCGTTTGTCGCCATAGGCGGCGATGGCGAACAGCAGCCCCACGTAGGCAAAGGAGGCGACGACGATGATGCCGCCGGTTAGCATGGCCGATGGTGTGTGTGAGTGCGGCGAATGGGTAACAAGGACTTCCCTCACCCCCGCCCCCTCTCCCGCCGGGAGAGGGGAGGTACTGGCGGCAAATGATTTTCAACCATTTGCCGGAATTCAATCGCGGCGTTCAACCACCAGCACCATCAGCCCGATCAGCGCGGCCCAGGCGCAAAACACATAACAGTAGATGAGCGGGACGCCCAGCACCGAGCCATCACGCGCGAACAGTTGCAGCAGCGGGTAATTGAACAACAACACCCCCAGCAGTAACAGCGCGGTCAAGCGCTGCCCGGTTAAGCCGCTGGAATCCGAATTGGCGGGAGGCTCGCTCACACCGACTGCTTCAACTGATCAAGTATCGCCGGGTTTTCCAGCGTCGACACGTCTTGGGTGATCTCCTCGCCCTTGGCGATCGAGCGCAACAAGCGGCGCATGATCTTGCCGGAGCGCGTCTTGGGCAAGTTGTCGCCGAAGCGGATGTCCTTGGGCTTGGCGATGGGGCCGATTTCCTTGCCCACCCAATCCTGCAATTCCTTGACGATTTTTTTGGCTTCGTCGCCGCTGGGGCGCGCTTGTTTGAGCACAACAAATGCGCAGATCGCCTCGCCGGTGAGTTCATCGGGGCGGCCGACCACAGCGGCTTCGGCGACCAGCGTTTTGTTGGCGACCAGCGCCGATTCGATCTCCATGGTGCCCAGGCGGTGGCCGGAGACGTTTAACACATCGTCGATGCGCCCCATGATACGAATATAGCCTTGCTCGTCATAGGTGGCGCCGTCGCCGGCGAGGTAGTACTTGCCGTGGAAATCTTCCGGGTAGTAGGTTTTTTTGAAGCGCTCCGGGTCGCCCCAAATCGTGCGCAACATCGACGGCCAGGGTTTTTTGATCACCAGGATGCCGCCTTTGCCCTTGCCTACCGACTGGCCGGTTTCGTCGACGATATCGGCGATCACGCCAGGCAATGGGAACGTCGCCGAGCCCGGTTTGGTCGGCGTTGCACCCGGTAGCGGCGTAATCATGTGGCCGCCGGTTTCGGTTTGCCACCAGGTATCGACGATGGGGCAGCGGCCGCCGCCGACGGTTTCGTGATACCACATCCACGCTTCGGGGTTGATCG
>VGIF01000320.1 GCA_016868015.1 Betaproteobacteria bacterium | reverse complement strand
TAGCGCGCCACGCAACGACGAAACGTCGTCAACGGAATGTGCTGCGTGAGTTGCGCGAACACGAGTTTGCCCAGGTTCATCGATATCTCCTGCGAGTGAGTTGCTCGCAGGATCGCAAATCGAGAAAACGCTGTTCAAATCGAGACCAGAAAAAATCATCTGTTATTTATTTACAATCAACCAATTAGCACGTTTCGGGCACTCAACGTCCGGACACTACTGTTCGGCACCCACTACTTACCGACCATCGGGCCCCAAGCCGGTTCCCGAATGTCGCCCGAATCTTCGGTCAGGCGTTGCTGGACGCGCCCATCGCTGGAAATCGCGCCCAATATACCACGCCCCTTATTGATGCTTGCGTAAAGAATCATGCGGCCGTTGGGCGAAAACGCCGGCGATTCGTCAACGCCACCGTCGCTTAACACTTGCAACTGGCGCGTGTAAAAATCCTGCACCGCCACCGCGAAGCGCCCGCTGCAGCGATGAATCAACGTAAAGCTTTTACCGTCGGGGCTGTGGCGCGCGGACACGTTGTAGCTGCCCTCGAAGGTCACGCGCTGCGCTTGCCCGCCGTTCACCGAGATGCGGTAAATCTGCGGTGAGCCGCCGCGATCCGAGGTAAACAAAATCGAGCCGCCGTCCGGCGAAAAATTCGGTTCCGTGTCGATGGCATTACTGGTGGCAAGCCGCTGCGGCTGGCCGCTGCCGTCGGCGTTGATCAAAAACATCTGCGAGCCGCCCTCGCGCGAGAGCACCACCGCGAGCCGCCGCCCGTCGGGCGACCACGCCGGCGCACTGTTACTGCCGAAAAAATTGGCAACCGCGCGCCGCTCACCGGTGGTGATCGACTGCACATAGACCACGGGCTTGCGTTGCTCGAACGACACGTAGGCAAGGCGGCTGCCGTCGGGCGACCACTTGGGCGAAATGATCGGCTCGTTCGAGGCCAAAATCGTTTGCGGCGCAAAGCCGTCGGCATCCGCCACGTTCAACAAAAAGCGCTTGCCCGGCAGCCGCACCACATAAGCGATACGCGTGGCGAACGCGCCTTTTTCACCGGTCAATCTCTCATAAATGACGTCGGCAATTTTGTGCGCGGTCAATCTTAGTTGCCCCGCGCTGGCGGCATAGGAAAAGCCCGCAAGCTGCGTTTGTTGCGTGGCATCCATCAACCGAAAGCGCACCTCGTAGCGCCCGTTGGCCGCGGCCGCCACACTGCCGATCACCACCGCGTTGGCGCCGCGCGAACGCCACAGCGCGTAATCGATATCGGCCGGCTCGTGCTGGGGTTTTGCGCCGCTCGCGTCGACCGCGCGAAACAAGCCGCTGCGCGCGAGGTTGGCGGCGATCACCGGCGCCACCTGCTGCTTGACGCCGGTTTCATCGCGAAACGGCAAAATCGCAATGGGGAACTGATTGGCGGCAGCGGCGCTGGTGTAATTGCACGGATGATCGGAAGCGTTGAGCGGCGGCGGCCGCTTGCTTGCGCCGCCGCCAATCACCTCGATCCGGACTTGCGCCGAAGCGCCGCCGGCCAAACAAAAAAATACAAATAAAATCAATAATTTATGAAATATAGGCATGCTGCGGCTCGAATCTCGCGCGGGGCGGGTTTGGAATGTGACCGTATGATTTTTGGGTGGTTCCAGGACTGAAATGGCTAAGCACTTGATCAACTCTTGGGTCGAAACACCATCGGAAAGCGCCGAAAGTTGCGATGAAAATCATCGCCCGTCGGCACCACGAAAGGCTGCGCCTGGCGAATCGCGCGTTCGATCGCGGCGTCGTACGCGGCGTTGCCGCTGCTTCGCGTCATTTCAACATTTTGCAATTCACCGCCGGGCAGTAACGACACCGTGAACACCGCCTCGGGATTGCCTTGAATGTCGGACGGCACCGCCACGCGCGCCCACACTTTGCTGTAAATGCCGGCGACGTATTTTTGCATTTCGCGTTGCGCCGCGGCCTTGGCCGCGCGCTCGGCGGCGGCTTTTTCCGCGGCCAATTTCGCCTCCGCCGCCTCGCGCGCCTGTTTTTCGGCAAGCTCGCGCTGCGCCTCTTGCTCGCGTTCGCGCTTGGCGCGCTCTTCCTCCGCCTTTTTTAACAGCGCGACTTTATCGTCCTCGCGTTTTTTCGGCTCGGCTTTGGGCGCGGGTTTGGCTTCGGGTTTGGGCTCCGCCTTTTTCTCCGGCGCTTTTTTCAACGCGATGTCCGGCTTGGGCGCGGGCGTGGGTGCGATCTTGGGCGGCGGCGGTGGCGTCACCCGCGGCGTGGGCGCGGGCGGCGGCGGTTGCGGCGGCGGCTCGGCCACCTTAGGCGGCGCGGCTTGCGGCAGCGGCGGCAAATTGCTCCACAGCTCCGCCTGCACCGGCGTTTCCGGCTTTTTTTGCCACGATACGCCGAACACGATCAGCAGTATGAACAGAGCGTGCATCGCCAGCGCGAAGAAACGCGCCTTGGCTCTATCGCCGCTGGTGTTGCTTCCGCCTTTCATGGCCATGGCCGCGCTCAATCAATTGCCTCGCGCTCTTGCCAGCAAACCGACCTTCTGCACCTGGTTCTGCTGCAAGAGATCCATCACCTCGAGCACCGCTTCATAGCGCACATCCTTGTCGGCGGCGATCACCACCGCTTGATCCGGCTTGGCCGCTTGCTTGGCGCGTAGCGCCTTTACCAAATCGTTGCGCGAGACGCGCTGCTCTTGCGCGCCCAGCGCGCGATCGCGCAACCACAGGGATTTATCACTGCGAATCGACACCTCCAACGGCTGCACCGGCGGCGCGGAGGCCTTGCCGATCGAGGGCAACTCCACCTGCCCCGGATTCACCAACGGCGCGGTCACCATGAAAATCACCAGCAACACCAGCATCACGTCAATGTAGGGGACGACGTTGATTTGGTTCATCAGGCGGTGGTGCGTGCGTTTTTCGCCGATCATGATCAGTGCGCCTGCCGCTGGAGGATGTTGGAAAATTCTTCCATAAAGGAATCAAAGCGGATCGACAGCCGGTTGACGTCGCCCGCGAAGCGGTTGTACGCCACCACCGCCGGTATCGCGGCGAACAAACCCATCGCGGTCGCCACCAGCGCCTCCGCGATGCCCGGCGCCACCGCGGCGAGTGTCGCCTGCGCCACGTTCGA
>VGIF01000319.1 GCA_016868015.1 Betaproteobacteria bacterium | reverse complement strand
CGAGGTAGGCCACCGCGAGCAAGCCGCCGAAACCCGCCGCCCCCACCAAAAACCCCAGCATTGAGGCGCCGCCGCCGTACACTTCCGCGGCGAAGATCGGCATCAGCACTTGATAGGGCGTGATGCAAAAACTCATCACCGCCATCATCGGCAGCAAATACCGCAGCGGCACCAGACTGAAGGTGTAGTGCGCACCCTCGCGCAGGCTCGCCCACACATTGGCGGCGCGCGGTGCGAGCGGCGGCGATTCATAACGCAGGTAGGCGAGACTGACCAGCACGCCGACTTTGGAAATCGCGTTGAGCAAAAAACACAGCGACTCGTTAAACCAGATCAGCAACAAACCGGCGATGGTGGGCCCCAGCATGCGCCCGGCGTTGGCATGCCGCCGGAGAACGCGATCGCGCTCGGTAAATCGGCTTTCACCGGCACCAGCTCCGGCGTGAGCGAGGAGCGCACCGGCGTTTCCATCGCCTGCACCACGCCCAAGGCGGCGGCGAGCGCGATTACCACCCACACATTGGGCGCCCCCGACCAGGTGAACGCGACCAAAATGAGTGTAAGCACGATCGACAACCATTGCGTCACCACCAGCGCTTTGCGGCGGTCGAAACGGTCGGCCCACAAGCCGGCGAACGGCGAGAGTAGCAGTAGCGCGATTTGTCCCGCGAAACCGGTCAGCCCCAACAAAAACGCCGAGCCGCTTAAGCGATAGACCAGCCAGCTCAGCGCGATTTGTTGTATCCAGGTGCCGAGGATCGACACCGATTGCCCGGCGAAATAGCGCGCGTAGTTCGGGTGATTAAAGGCGCGCAGGGCGTGATGCACGGGCTGTTATTCGAAAGTGAGTTCGTCAGTGAGTCGAAAAACGGAAAAAAATATTAAATTAAATCAAATACTTACGATTTAACCCCACTTGCCCAATTGTGCGCTGATATCGGCGAGCGTGGCCTCGAATTTGGCCAGCCGCCCGCGCTCTTGCGCGACCACCGCGGCCGGTGCTTTATCGACGAAGCTCGAATTGGCGAGCTTGGCTTTGGCTTTGCCGATTTCGCCTTCGAGCCGCGCACGCTCTTTTTCCAGGCGCGCTTTCTCGGCGGCCTTGTCGATCTCCACCTTCAGCATCAGCTTAAAGCCGCCGACGATCGACACCGGCGCATCGGCTTGCGGCAACGCGCCGACGATGTCCACCTCGCTCAAGCGCGCTAGTGCCACCATGTATGGCGCGTAGGTTTTCAGTTGCGTCGCATCGCCCTCGGCGATCAGCGGCACTTTTTGCCCCGGCTTCAAATCCATCTCCGCGCGCAACGTGCGGGAGGCGTTGATCAACTGCTGCAGCGTGTCGATGTCGAGCTCGGCGTCGTCGTTGATGCGCTCGGGCTGCGATTTCGGATAGGGCTGCAGCATGATGGTGCTGCCTTGCTTGCCGGCGAGCGGGGCTACTTTTTGCCACAACTCCTCGGTGATAAACGGAATTACTGGGTGCGCTAAACGCAAAATCGTCTCCAGCACGCGCACCAGGGTGCGGCGCGTGGCGCGTTGCTGGGCCTCGTTGCCGCTTTGCAATTGCACCTTGGCGAGCTCGACATACCAATCGCAGTATTCGTCCCAGGTGAGCTCGTAAATCGAGCGCGCCAGATTGTCAAAGCGGTATTCGCTAAACGCCGCGGTGACTTCGGCTTCGGCGCGCTGCAAACGGCTGACGATCCAGTGGTCCGCGGTGGAAAATTCCAGCGGCGCACTGTCGTCCAAGCCGACATCCTTGCCGTCGCAATTCATCAACACAAAACGCGTGGCGTTCCACAGCTTGTTGCAAAAGTTGCGATAACCGTCGCAGCGCTGCAAGTCGAACTTGATGTCGCGCCCGTGCGAGGCGAGGCTGGCGAAGGTAAAGCGCAGCGCATCGGTGCCGAACGCCGGGATGCCGTCAGGAAAATGTTTTTTTGTGGTGGCGGCGATTTTTTCCGCCTGACGCGGATCCATCAAATTCGAGGTGCGCTTTTCCAACAACGCTTCGAGCGTAATGCCATCGACGATGTCGAGCGGGTCGAGCACGTTGCCCTTGGACTTGGACATCTTTTGGCCTTCCGCGTCGCGGATCAAGCCGGTGATGTAAACCTCGCGAAACGGCACTTTGTCGGTGAAATAAAGCGTCATCATCACCATGCGCGCGACCCAGAAGAAAATGATGTCAAAGCCGGTGACCAGCACCGACGAGGGCAAATAACGGTCGAGCGCGGGGTTGGATGCGCGCGGATAAGCGGGCGTCCAGTCGAGGGTGGAAAACGGCCACAGCGCCGAGGAATACCAGGTGTCGAGCACGTCCTCGTCTTGCTTTAGCGCGGCGGGCGCGATTTTTTCGCCGCGCTCCAAACGCTCCGGCAGCTTGGCGTCGTATTGTGCCAGCGCTTCGGCCGCGCTGCGCGCGACATACACGTTGCCTTCGGCGTCATACCACGCGGGAATGCGATGGCCCCACCACAACTGGCGCGAGATGCACCAATCCTGAATGTTGGTGAGCCACTGGTTGTAGGTGGTGGTCCAATTCTCCGGCACGAACTTGATTTGCCCCTTCGCCACCGCATCGAGCCCGCGGCGGGCGAGGTTTTCCATTCTGATAAACCACTGATCGGTCAACATTGGCTCGACTACCGCATCGGTGCGCCCGCAGCGCGGCACCATCAGCTTGTGCGGCTTGGCGGCGACCAACAGGCCCAGCACCTGCAGATTGTCAAGCACGCGCTGGCGCGCTTCGAACCGGTCGAGCCCGCGATACGCGGCCGGCGCGTTATCGTTAATCCTGGCATCGAGCGTGAATATGTTGATCGGCTCAAGCTTGTGGCGCACGCCAACTTGATAGTCATTAAAGTCGTGCGCCGGGGTGATCTTCAAACAGCCGGTGCCAAACGCCGGGTCGACCGCGGCATCGGCGATCACCGGAATCAACCGCTCGGTCAGCGGCAGCTTCAATTGCTGACCGACGAACGCGGCGTAGCGCGCATCCTGCGGATTCACCGCCACCGCGACGTCGCCCAACAGGGTTTCCGGGCGCGTGGTGGCGACTTCGAGAAAACCCGCGCCGGATGCGAACGGGTAGCGGATGTGCCAAATCTTGCCTTCTTCCTCCACCGACTCGACTTCGAGAT
>VGIF01000318.1 GCA_016868015.1 Betaproteobacteria bacterium | reverse complement strand
TCTTGAGCCTCACGATGTTCGAGAAAATGCCATTGGATCAACTACTTAACAAAATCGTCGCCGACGAAATTCCGGACATGTCCGCTAACCAATTGAATTTATTCGATTAACGTCCGGACACTACTGATTCAAATCAATGTTTTATGAATATGCCGGACAGGGTGTTAAGTTTTCCGACAGCATAGCCAGTGAAACGCGATCACGACCGAGCGTGGGCTTATGGTGAACAAAAATTAATAATATAATAAAATCAATTACTTATATAAATAAATTGAAGTAAAACTTCTGTAAATTTGACATCGCCATCACGAATTCCGTACTGTAAAATTTTCCGACATCGGGACAGTTTGCTGCTCATGGTCGATAATTTTGTAACTTATTGATTATATTAATATTTTTATTTATATAAAAGTAAGTATCTACACACCTCCATATCATTCCCGGCACGAGGCCGCAGTACGACGCCCGCGCGACGTTAAAGCCCATGTCGGCGGCCAGCGCCTCTAGCGCGGGGTGTCTGCATGGCGATCATCGCGTTTGACGGGCATTACGTGAAAGTCGACAATTTGACGCGAAGCGACTTCGAAGCCGAAGGCCGCACACCCTTCGTCTACGGCAAAGGCGGTACAGCGATGACCTGGACCTTGTGCCGCGCGTGCCGCGAACGTGCATTCGCGCCGGTAACCCTGGCGATGGACCGGCAACCCAAAGCGTCCCTTGGAGCACCCCCATGAGCAGACTCAGCCCACAACAAATCGCGCGCTGGCGCTACGATGGATTTTTGTCGCCGTTCCCGTTGTTAACCGCCGCGCAGTTGGCGAAATGCCGCGACGGGCTGGCGCGTTTCGAGCAATGGCTCGGCGCCCCGGTCAACAGCGCCGAGGATTTACAATACCGTACGATGCCGCATCTCATTTTGCCGTGGGTGGCGAAGTTGGCGCGCGATGCGCGCATCCTCGACGCGGTTGAGGACTTATACGGCCCCGACCTCTTGATTTACACCAGCACGTTTTTTATCAAAGAGCCGCACTCGCCCACCATCGCCGCGTGGCACCAGGACTCCACCTACTTCGGGCTCGAACCCAAGGAAGTCGTCACCGTGTGGCTGGCATTAAGCGATGCCAACGAAACCGCGGGCTGCATGGAATCGCTGTCGTTCAAGGGCAAACCGCGCCAGTTGAGCCACGTCACGCGCGTGGTAAAAAACAGCGTCAACCGCGCAGCCCAAGTGATCACCGAGCCGCTCGACGAAGGCGAACCGGTGGCGATGTCGTTGAAGGCCGGCGAATTTTCCATGCACCACGGCTTGTGCGCGCACCGTTCCGGGCCCAATACCGCGAGCCATCGGCGCATCGGCTTGGGGCTGCATTACATTGCCACTTCGGTGCGCCCCGTGGGCGGCATCAAACCCGCGGCAACGCTGGTGCGCGGCGCCGATCGTTATGGACACTTCGAATTGGTCGAGCCGGCGCAAGCCGAACTCCAAACGCAAGACATCGCCACGCACAAACGCGCCGTCGGACTGTATCGCGATCTTTATCTGCAGGAAGAAGCGCGGCACGCGGCCACCATGGCGCACGGGCTTGATCCACGCTAGCGTGGCGCTTCATTCTTGATCGAACATGTAACGATGCGTACTGATGCAGGTTAGCGTCGATGCCACCGCCGTCATTCTGGCGCGGCGGGGTACGCAGGCAAGCCGCAAAGCGGCTGCTCGCAAAAGAGCCAGCCGCGATCAATCGGTGATCAATCCGTAATCCCATTAACGCCACTCGAGCAAAACCAATGAGCGACAACATCACCGAAACGCTGCCCGCCGTGGTACGGCAACTGGATGCCGTGGCGCGGGGCGGTGAAACGCCGTGCGGCGCGGGCCGCATGGTGTGGCGCAGTTGGGGTGAGGCTGGGCGCCCGGCACTGGTTCTGCTGCACGGGGGCGCCGGTTCGTGGCAGCACTGGGTGCACACCATACCTGCGTTTTGCGCTGCGTATCGTGTGATAGCGCCCGATCTTCCGGGGCTGGGCGAATCGGCGGATCCGCCGCCGCCGATGGATATGCCCACGGTCGCGGCCATCGTCGCCGCGGGTCTTGACGCGCTGCTGGGCCGGGATGCGCGCTACGATCTCGCGGGTTTTTCCTTTGGCGCTTCGGTGGGCGGGCATGTGGCGCTGCTGCACGGCGCGCGCGTGCGTTCGCTGATCCTGCTCGGCGCGGGCGGCCTAGTCAAGCCGCGCACGCCGATTACGCTGGTGCGCGTGCGTGACAAAAGCGGCGAGGCATTAATAGCCGCACATCGCGAAAATCTGTCGCGCAGCATGATCGCCGACCCGGCGCGCATCGATGAGGACGCGCTGGCGATACAGGCATGGAACGCGAGCCGCTCGCGGCTCAATACGCCGGCGATCATTTCACAGCGTCCGCTGGCGCAATCGCTGCCGCAACTGACCATTCCCGTCAAAGCGCTGTGGGGCGAGCGCGATCAGATCGCCTACTACACCCTCGAAGAACGCATTGCCGCGCTGCGCGTGTTGCGCCCGGAAATTAATCCGCGAGTGATACCCGCCGCGGGCCACTGGGCGCCATATGAAGCCCCTGCGGCATTCAACGCAACGCTCGCGGCGTTGTTAAACGAAGCCCATGTGGAGAACCCGCCATGATCGAGACACCGGAAAAGCTGTGGGTCTACGACGCGGTAGAGCCCGGTCAAGCCGGCGCGCCCACCGTCGTTACCCTGACCCCCGAGAACATCGCGGCGTACGCGCGCGTCGCGCAAAACCGCGATGCGCGCTTTCAGGCCGGGGCAGCCCCCGCTGAATTTGGCGGCGCGCTGGCGGCGATGCCGACGATGATTCTCACCTACGCGCCGCTGATGCGGCCGGAGATCGCCGAGCACAACGGATTTGTCGCGCTGGAAGATTCTCAAACGGCGCGTCGCCAGACGCCGTTCGCCAAATGCGAAGTGTGCTGGTTTAAGCCGGTGTTCGCCGGCGATACGCTCACCGGCACCCGCCACGTGCTGGAAAAATATGAGCGGCGCGGCAGCCAGTTCGTCACCTTTCGCGTCACGGCCGCCAATCAGCACGGCGAAACCGTGGCGCACTACGACTACACCTGTATTTTTTCCTACGCCAAGGGGCAGCGCACCGCGCCCGCGG
>VGIF01000317.1 GCA_016868015.1 Betaproteobacteria bacterium | reverse complement strand
GTCGGCACCCGCATGACGGAAAGACCAACGCTACCACAGCGCCGCCGCGGCGGGAAACCGCGCGCGCCGCGAGCGAGGGCGAGCGTGGCTCAATCTGGGTTATGCTTAGGCCGACTTTTCGAGATCACACCGCCGATGAAGCTCTCCGTCCTCGATCAATCCACCGCCGCCAAAGGCAAAACCCAGGACCTCGCCATCCGCGAAACCATCGCGGCGGCGAAGCATTGCGATGCGCTGGGTTATCACCGTTATTGGGTGAGCGAACATCACAACTCCGGCAACATCGTCGGCACCGCGCCCGAAGTGTTGATGGCGGCGATCGGCGCCACCACCACGCGTATCCGCATCGGCAGCGCGGGCGTGATGCTGCCGCATTACGCGGCGTTCAAAGTGGCGGAGCAGTTTCGCGTGCTCGAAGCGATAGCGCCAGGGCGCGTCGATCTTGGCGTCGGGCGCGCGCCGGGTTCGGACCGCTTGACCTCGATGGCGTTGAATCCGCATCCGGAAGACGTGCACGATCAATTCCCGCGGCAGATTCAAGAGCTGCAATGCTGGCTCTCCGGCGCGCCGCTGCCCGAGGGGCACCCTTTCCAACGCGTGGTGGCACACCCGACCGGGCCGACCTTCCCGACGATGTGGATACTCGGTAGCTCCGACTACGGCGCGCAGCTCGCGGCGTATCTCGGCATGCCGTATGCGTTTGCGTATTTTTTTAGTTACGCTTTCGATGTCGATCGCGCGCTGGCCTTGTATCGCGATAACTACCGGCCGAGCGAGTTGCACCCCAAGCCGCAATGCACGATTTGCGTATTCGCGCTGGCGGCGGACACCGAGGCCGAGGCGCTATACCAATTCAAGCCGCGCGAGCGCGCGCTGATCGAGCGCGAATTTAGCATACGCCAGTCGCTTGCCTCGCCGGAGGAAGCGAGTGCGCGCAAGTTAACGCCCGACGAACAGGCGTTTTCGCAAAAGTTATTACGTCACGCCATCGTGGGCTCGGTGGAGCAGGTCAAAGCACGGCTGGATGAACTGGCGAAGCGCTTGCAGCTCGACGAGCTGGTGATTGTGACTTGGACCTACGATCTTGCACCGCGGTTGCGCTCGTATGAATTGTTGGCGCAGGCGTATGGGTTGAAGGGTTAGCGGGCGGGCGGTGGTGCGTAACCGTGGGCTAGACTGAGCGCGCCCGTTAAGATAAGCCGTCGAGAATCCAGGCTGCCGGGCTTATGCGGCTTGTTTGACTTTCATGGCCTCGATCATGCGAAACGTTTGATCCAACTTAGCGTTGGTTGCTTTGAGTCGTTTCGCCATTGCGTCGAAATCTACAGTCGTCTGCGCACTCGCATTGGCGAGCAAGCGCAATTCGTCGACTGTCACGCCCAGCAGATTGGCGTCGATAGCATCCCGAATAATCGCCGAAACGCTTACCCCGTCAGCCTTGGCCATTTTGTTTAATGCGACCCGTTGATTGGCGTCGAGACAAACTTGAACGCGTTGCAAGGTAATCATGGTGTTTCGAGATCCTGAATCGTTAGGTTTCAGTTTGAGTCGTTTGTTGGAATGTTGTAAAGGCGCAGCGTGCGGTCGGTCGGCTACGGCTGCTTAATTACCCCAAGCTCCCCCAAAATCGCCCTGGTCTCCGCATATTCTTTTTCGAAATTTTTGCGCAGCGTGGCATCCGTGGTAAAAAAATCCGACCAGTAATAGCGCTCCAATTCCGCTTTCCACTCGGCCGTTTCGTTGACTTTACGCAGTGCGTTTTCCCAATAAGCCGCTTGCTCCGCCGTAATGCCCCTGGGCGCGACGATGGCGCGCCAACTGCCGTAGACGAGATCGATGCCTTGTTCTTTCCACGTCGGCACGTTCGCCATCTGCCCGGATAGGCGCTGCGGCGCCGACACGCCGAGGATGCGCAGTTTGCCCGCCGCGGCGTGGCCGGCCGCGTTGGCCGCACCCGTGGACACGAACTCGATGTGGTTGCCCAAGAGCGAGGTCACCGCTTCGGCAGAGCCTTTGAATACCACCGGCTTTAAATCGCGGATGCCGGCACCGATGGCTTTCATGAACAGCCCGGCCGCGATGTGGTGATGGTTGCCTAGCGCCGAGGTAAAACCAAACGCCATGTTGGGCGCGTCCTTGCGCAGCTTGACGGCGAACGCTTTGCCCGTAGTCAGCGCGTTGCTTGCGTTGACCGCGAACACCATGTGATCGTTGAAAATCGACGCGATCGGCGTGAAGTCGGTGTAGTTCAACTTGCTCGTCCCGATGATGTGCCCGGTGAGCAGTGTCGACGAGACGATCAACAGATAGTGCGCATCGCCCGCGTACTGATTGACGTAGATATTGGCGAGCTGCCCGCCCGCGCCGGCTTTGTGCACCACCGTGAGCGGGGTGCTGGTGAGCTTAGCCGCGGGCAGCGTGCGCTCGATTTGCCGCGCGAGTTTATCGGTGGTGCCGTCAGGCGCGCTGGGGACGATGATTTCTACGTTTTTTTGCGGGGCCCAGGGTTGGGCGTGAGTGGTTGCGCTCACGCATAGCAGTGCAGCTACGGTAAGTATGTTACGAAGGCACATAAACCCTCCAACGAAAATTTGTAGGGTGCAATAACCGAAGGGCATTGCGCCGTATGGGGTCTACCTAAATCGCGAACGATGCAATGCGCTGCACCCTTCGACAAGCTCAGGACAGGCTTATTGCACCTTACAAAGTGCTCAACACCCTGCCTTCACGCCGTCTACTGCTACAACTTTTTCGCGGATCAAGCGCTCCAACTCACTACTCATACCAATCTCTGCCAACACCGAGGCGATATCCGATCCCGGCTTGGGCGCCACACGGCCTATCGTCACCGGCGTGCGCGAGAGTTTCATGCCCGGCGCGGTGGTGGTGATGAGGCCGAAGCCTTCGTGCTTGCGCGTCACAGCAAGGCCGCGTGCTACCACCAGCGGATCGGTCATCAGTTCCGGCAGGCTGCCCACCACGCGATGCGCGCCGATGCCGGCGGCGGTGAGTTTGGCTACCCACGCTGCGGCGGTGTCGCTGCGTAGGCGCGTTTCCAACTCTCGTTCCAGCGCCGTACCACTGCGGCCCGCAAGGTCGGCCAGCGGCGCACAGCGTGCAAAATCGCCGGGCCGCGCCGCGAGGAAAAACCAACCATCGTTTGCTTGATACAAACGATCGAGCGGCCCGCTGCCCAACGCTTCTT
>VGIF01000316.1 GCA_016868015.1 Betaproteobacteria bacterium | reverse complement strand
GGTGGCACCCCACACCGCAAACACCAGCTGCGCCGCGCGCGACGTGCGAAACGCAGCATGCGAAAAATAGCGGTGGTAGAACGCAGTGATCGCGAACATGCGCAGGGCGTAAAGCGCCACGGCCACCATCACGGCGGCGGTGCTGATACCCACCCAGATGACGCCCAGGCAACCGAGGTGCAGGCCGATAAAAGGCAGCACGCGCGCCCAGTCGATGCCCTTGTCACCGGCCGCGGGCTGGGGATGCGCTTCATTGTCAAACCAGCTCACGATGCTGGTCCAGCGGCTGGCCATGATCTTGTTCATTTCCATTGCTGCGGCACGCGCCGCACCTTGTTGATGTCGTAGCCCTGCGCGGCAACGATATTCAGCAAACGCTGGTAATCGGCCTCGGCAATCACAGGCGTGCGCGCCATGATCCACACGTAGTCGCGCTTTTGCCGGCTGATGATGGTCTGGGTGTAGTCGTCCGCCAGATACGTGATGCGGTAGTCAGCCTTGATGGGCCATACAAAGCGCATGCCCCACAAAGCGTTGGTGCTGGTGTCGAGCACAAAGCCGCGCGGGTTGTAGCGCTTGACCTCGCCATCAAACTTGCCCGCGCGAAAGGTGAAGGTGGTGGCAATGGAACCATCGCTGTCAAGGCGATAGGTTTCGACGGCGTTGTGCGCACCTTCCTCGATAAAGGTCGGGATATTGGCGATGACATACCAGTCGCCCATGAACCGTGCGAGATCGACCTTGGCCACCGTGGGCATGGGCGCGAGCGGCGTGGATTGGCATGCGGCCAGCATCAGCAGAAGTACTGCAAGTATTTGTTTTTGAACATTTTTCATTTCAGTAGGTAACGCAGTTTACGGCCACCATCAAGCGTCGACTGCAGCGCCAGCCAGCGCTCGCCTGGACCGTACCATAACTCGATCGGGTGTTTGGAACCCATGATGCGATAGCGCCTGGCACTAACCGGCGCGCCGCGTACGTCGATGACCTCATCGCCCAGCGGGGTGATGGTGACGTTTTCATATTGCCCGGTCTGCGAATTGAGCAAACGGGTCTGCTTCAGCAGCGCGGGGTTCCAGTAGGCAAAACTCATGACACAACCCTCATGCGCGGCACGCGCGCCAGTGCCCTGCACCTGCAACACGCCCTCCTGCCGGGTCGCGTTGACGGTGAGCGCCTTGCCATTGTCGTCCGTGCGCGCGTTCAGCGAAGTCAGGCAGCTGCCTGACCAGCGCTCTGTGGCTTCATGCACATAGCGGTAGGCGTTGATGAACAACACCTTCACGTCAAAGCGCGCCTGTGTTTTCAGCTCGCGCTCGCCACCCTGCTCTTGCAGCGTGAAATGATGATGGCCGATGGGCGAATCATCGAGAAACACCTGGAACTGCCACTGCTGCGCATGAGCCATGCTGAACGGCAAGATCAGCATCGCACCTGCCAGCGCCGTGCGCCACGTCAGAAAATATCGGGTTTTGATCATGATCCAGTCTTCGGTGGCCCGGGGAAAAACGCATTGGTACGCAAGACATAGTCGCGGTATTGCGGCCGCCGCTCGGCGATATCCTGCTCCAGCAGCGTCACGCCCGACACCTTCAGTAACAGCACGCTCATCAGCAGCGGCGAGATCGCGGTCCACCATGCACCCGCCGTCAGCGCAAACAGAAAAAATCCCCACCACACACAGAACTCGCCGAAGTAGTTGGGGTGCCTGGTATAGCGCCACAGGCCGCTTGCCATCACCCTGCCACGATTCTCCGGACGCGCCTTGAATGCGGCGAGTTGAGCATCGCCTGCTGTCTCGAACAAAAGCCCGAAGACTACCACGGTGGCGGCAACGTAATCGAGCACTCCCAGGGCCGCCGTGCTGGCCAGCGCAGGCAACATCGGCAGGGACACGATCCACGCCAGCACCGCCTGCAACACAAACACCAGGTACAGGCTCTTCCACTCAAAGTGGGGCTGATTGCGCGCGCGGATCGCCTGATAGCGCCGGTCTTCGGGCTCTCCCCAGTTGCGCCAAGTGATATAGCCTGCGAGTCGCACGGCCCATGCCATCAGCAAGGTCATCACCAACAGCGTGCGCGGCCCCATCATAGGCAGGGTGGCGGCGTAGATGACACCTGCCAGGGCCAGCAACAACGACCATACGCAATCGACAATGCTGACATCGCGTTTGACGTAGCTCACCACCCACGTCAGAAATGCAAGGAGCAGCAAGGCGATCAGAGCACACAGCGCCGCCAGTAATTGCGGTTGCCCGGCCAGCATATCAGTCATGCCGCGCGCCCCAGCCGGTGCGTGTAACCATCATTTCTCTTGGCAAGCATCAATAGCAAAGGCATGATGGCGGCCCAACCGAGTGCCAGCGCGGCTACAGCCGCCAGCGGCTTATCGAACGTGGCCGCACCCATGCGCACCGCCGCCCAGTACGACAGCGGGCCGCTCACCGCGCCCAACACTGCGGCCCACACCCTGCGCGCTTTCAGCCAGTTCATGGAGACATTGAGCGAAGTCGCAAAGAGCGCCCACAACGCGAGTATCCAATGCGGCGCCACTCCTGCAACCAGCACACCGGAGGCGTAGCTGATCAACCCCAGTTGCAGCATCAGCGTGTCAAACACGGCACCGGTCAACACCACGCGCAACACCAGATTGATTTCGTCGATGGGCCGCGCCGCGCGCCAGACGTGCCAGGCCACAATCAGCGTGGCACAGACCGTACCCGCCCATGCAAGCCCCTTGGCTGCACCCATGACACAGGCGATCCAGCCCAACTGGAACAGGACAAAGTTGGCGATCACCTGGGCCTTCGCCGGGCAATTCATGAGTGTCAGCCTGCCCCGCTCAACGGCGCTCGAACAGATAGTGGCTGACCCACCACTGCTGGCCGTTCTGATAGCCGAACAACTCGGCGCAGGACATGAAAAAAATCCGCCAGCGTGTCCACCACATCGTCCTCTGCTCAGCGCCATAAACGTGTTCGATGACAGGTTGCACAGTGGCGCGCCTGGTATCCATGTTGGCGAGCCAGGCATTCGCCGTACGTTCGTAGCGCGTCCCGTCCCAACGCCACTGCGCGACGCAGCGCAGATCGGCCTGAAACCGCAACGCAAGATCGTCGCTGGGCATCATGCCGCCAGAAAAAAAGGGCTCTTCAGGAACTCGAGTGGGCGATTTTGGGGCATTTCAGAGCGCTGGCAGCATGCAAGTGAGGATTTTGAGCCTCAGGTATTCCTGGTCGCGCAGTCCGTATGCGCGGCGCTGGATGACGCGGA
>VGIF01000315.1 GCA_016868015.1 Betaproteobacteria bacterium | reverse complement strand
CAGCGTCATTTGTTTCATGTCTTGCCTCGTGGCTCGCGAATACGTCCTCCCAATCAGAACGTACCACTGGGATTCGCGTTTACAGAGCAATCGGGGACTTATTCAGCGCTTCCAAAAGATTGAAATTGGTGATGGTGGGCAACGGCATGGCGGGCGTGCGCACGCTGGAAGAGTTGCGCAAAATCGCGCCCGACTTATACGACATCACGGTGTTCGGCGCCGAGCCGCACGCTAACTACAACCGCATTTTGCTCTCGCCGGTGCTGGCGGGGGAGATGACGTTAAAAGACATCATGTTGAACGATGTCGATTGGTATCAAGCAACTGGCATCACGCTGCATCTGAAGAAAAAAATCGCCAAGATCGACCGCGTGGCGCGCAAAGTGATCGCCGACGACGGTACCGAAGAAACCTACGATCGTTTGCTGCTGGCGACGGGTTCGAATCCGTTTGTGCTGCCGATTCCCGGCAAGGATCTGCCGGGCGTGATCACCTATCGCGATATCCACGACACCAACGCGATGATCGCCGCCGCGGGCCAGTACAAAACCGCGGTGGTGATCGGCGGCGGTTTGTTGGGCTTGGAAGCGGCCAACGGCTTAAAGCTGCGCGGCATGGCGGTGACGGTGGTGCATCTGGCCGATTGGCTGATGGAGCGCCAGCTCGATAAAACCGCGGCGGACATGCTGCAAAAATCGCTGGAACACAAGGGACTCAAATTTTTGCTGCGCCAGCAAACCACGGCGATTCATCCCAATGCGGAGGGACGCGTCGCGAAGGTGAGTTTTGCCGATGGCGAGGAAGTAGCCGCCGACCTGGTGGTCATGGCGGTGGGCATCAAACCCAACGACGAACTGGCGCGCGCCGCGGGCATCCATTGCACGCGCGGCATTGTGGTGAGCGACACCTTGCAAACGTTTGATCCGCGCATTTACGCGGTGGGCGAATGCGTGAACCATCGCGGCATCGCGTATGGGTTGGTGGCGCCGCTGTTTGAAATGGCCAAGGTGTGCGCGAATCACCTCGCGCACATGGGCATCGGCCGTTACGCGGGCTCGGTGACCTCGACCAAGTTGAAGGTCACCGGTGTCGATTTGTTTTCGGCGGGCAATTTTCAAGGCAGTGCCGACACGGAAGACATTCTGCTGCACGATGCCATCGGCGGCGTCTATAAAAAAATCGTGCTCAAAAACGACTGCATCGTCGGCGCGGTGATGGTCGGCGACACGGGTGATGGTTCGTGGTTTTTCCAAATGCTGCGCGACAAGCAAAATATCGCCGACATTCGCGACCATTTGATGTTCGGCAAAGCACACCTGGGCAATACCGGCCATCAAGGTCAAACCAATGCCGCCGAAATGCCGGACACCATGGAGGTGTGCGGCTGCAACGGCGTGTGCAAGGGCGTGATCGTCAAGGCGATCAAGGAAAAAGGTTTGTTCACACTCGACGATGTGCGCAAGCACACCAAGGCGTCGTCCTCGTGCGGCTCGTGCACCGAGTTGGTGGAGCAAATTTTGGCTTCCACCATTGGCGGCGCCTACGCGCCGCAGGCGAACAAGCTAAAACCGATGTGCGGCTGCACCGACCACACGCATGAAGAAGTGCGCAAGGTGATCCGCGAGCAGCATTTGCTGGCGATCCCCGACGTGATGCGTTTCATGCAATGGCGCACGGCGAACGGCTGCGCGTCGTGCCGGCCGGCGTTGAATTACTACCTGATATCGACGTGGCCGCACGAGGCGCGGGACGATCCGCAATCGCGATTTATCAATGAGCGCGCGCACGCCAACATCCAGAAAGACGGTACTTACTCGGTGGTGCCGCGCATGTATGGCGGGGTGACCAGCGCGCAAGAGTTGCGGCGCATCGCCGATGTGGTGGATAAATATCAAATTCCCACGGTGAAAGTCACCGGCGGCCAGCGCATCGATTTACTCGGCGTGAAAAAAGCCGATTTGCCCAAGGTGTGGGCCGATCTCGACATGCCGTCGGGCCATGCGTATGCCAAGGCGCTGCGCACGGTGAAAACCTGCGTGGGGTCGGAGTGGTGCCGCTTTGGCGTGCAGAATTCGACGCAAATGGGCATCGATCTCGAACGCACGTTTGCCAAGATGTACGCGCCGCACAAGGTGAAGCTCGCGGTGTCGGGCTGCCCGCGTAACTGCGCCGAGTCGGGTATCAAGGACGTGGGCGTGATCGGCGTCGATTCGGGCTGGGAAATTTACGTCGCGGGCAACGGCGGTATCAAAACGGAAGTCGCGCAGTTTTTGTGCAAGGTGAAAACCGCGGAAGAAGTGCTGGAATACGCCGGTGCGTTTTTGCAGATGTATCGCGAGCAAGCGCGTTATCTCGATCGCACGGTGCACTGGGTAGCGCGCGTCGGGCTCGATGTTGTCAAGCAGCGCGTGGTAGAGGATGCCGAAGGCCGCAAGGCGCTGTATGGCCGGCTGCTCTACGCGCTGCAAGGCGAACCCGATCCATGGCGCGAACGCGCCGAGCGCAAAGTCGCGCGCGAAGAATACGAGGCGTTGACAGTATGAACGCGCCGGAAAAAGCGATCGTGAACGATTGGATCAGGGTGTGTGCGGTCGACGACATTCCGCGCTTGGGCGCGCGCGTGGTGGCGAGCGAACATGGCGACATCGCGCTGTTTCGTAACGCCGAGGACGAAGTGTTCGCGCTACTCGATCGTTGCCCGCACAAGGGCGGGCCGCTGTCGCAAGGCATCGTATTCGGGCGGCAGGTGGCGTGCCCGTTACACAACTGGACCATCGGGCTCGCCGATGGCCAAGCGCTGGCGCCGGATGTCGGTTGCACGCGGCGCTTTGATGTTCGCGTGGAAAACGGCGCCGTGATATTGAAGCTCTAATCACGCGTGTGGTTATGACTTGTCGTGACTTGCCGTGGCGAGTCGCGGCGATGCGATTGCGTACGCGATTTTTTCTCCGGCGCATGCCTGAGCGCCAATCTGGCGCACGCGATTTTAAGCGTGCACCAAGATCATGATGCGCTGCGCAACGCGCCGCATCGTGTTTGTGCGGACAAATAAAATAATCAATAAAATCAAATACTTACGTAATATTGCTATTCTGGTATGGTTATTGCATTGCACTGAGCACGGCGCCATCGCGAGCGCCGAACCATTCACTCAGGAGCAATCGATGTCGGATTACAAACCAGCCAATAGTCAGTTACCCAAGGTTACGCGCGGCAATCGCCGCCGCTTTTTGAAAACGACCGCGGCCGCGGTTGCCACCGTAGGTGGTGCGTCGATCATGTCGTTGGTCGCACCCGGCGTCAGGCAAGCGGCGTGGGCACAGGGCTCGGACGCGCCGG
>VGIF01000314.1 GCA_016868015.1 Betaproteobacteria bacterium | reverse complement strand
GGCCTGATGAAATCAGCATTCATTTCGCATAATCGGCATCATCGCTTTCCTCGGGCGCACCTTTTACCTACTTGATCAGCGTATCCTTAAATCATATACTTAAATAACTTTATGTTTGTTTTTAAATCCGCGTAAATCTGTGAAGTCCGTGGCAAAGCTTTTCGTCTTTATTTCGCCCGTATGCCCGCCGCGCCCGCCACCACGTTGAGCAACTCGGCAATCCTGAGCGTGGACGAACCCTCACCCGCGGTGCCGAAATTCAACTCGCCCGGCCGCGCCTTGGCCAGCGCTATGAATTCCTTTTTTGCTGCGCCAACACTGGGCCCGCGGTCGAACACAAACAACACGCAACACTGATGCTCACCGCGCGCTCAACCATATTGATGATCATGTCTCCTCCACCGCAACAGCCTGCACGCTAACGTGCGCACCGCGTGGAGTCAATACGCTAGAATCTCCCGCATGAGCGCACTCGCACAACAAGCCCCCGTCGATAGCGCGCGTCAAAGCGAAGTCGCCGCCGCATTGCGCGCGTTTTTGCCGGACACCTCTGTGCTCTACAACGCGGAAGACGTGAAGCCTTACGAATGCGACGGCCTCTCCGCGTTTCGCCAAGTGCCGATGGTGGTGGCGCTGCCGGAGAATGAAACACAAGCGCAGCAGGTACTGCAAACCTGCCACCGCTTGCAAGTGCCGGTGGTGCCGCGCGGCGCGGGCACGGGCTTGTCGGGCGGCGCGCTGCCGCTGGGCAACGGCGTGCTGCTGTCGCTGGCAAAATTGATGCGCATCATCGAAATCGATCCGCTCGCGCGCACCGCGCGCGTGCAGCCGGGCGTGCGCAACCTGGCGATTTCCGAGGCGGCCGCGCCATACGGTTTGTATTACGCGCCCGATCCGTCGAGCCAGATCGCCTGTTCCATCGGCGGCAACGTCGCGGAAAATTCCGGCGGCATGCATTGCTTGAAATACGGCCTCACCGTGCACAACGTGTTGAAGCTGCGCGCCTACACCGTCGAGGGTGAGTTAATCGAAATCGGCGGCGACGCACTCGACGCCGCAGGCTACGATTTACTTGCGTTACTCACCGGCTCCGAAGGCCTGCTTGCGGTGATCACCGAAGTCACGGTGAAGCTTTTGCCCAAACCCGAAACCGCGCAGTGCGTGCTAGCGGCGTTTGACGACGTGGTGAAGGCGGGGCAAGCGGTGGCCAACATCATCGCCGCGGGCATCATTCCGGCGGGGCTGGAGATGATGGATAAAATCACCACCGGCGCGGTGGAACCTTTCGTCAACGCCGGCTACCCGCTCGATGCCGAGGCGATTTTGCTGTGCGAAGCCGACGGCACGCCGGAAGAAGTCGCCGAGGAAATCGCGCGCGTCACCACGGTGATGCAGCAAAGTGGCGCCACCGAAGTGCGGGTTTCTCAAAACGAAGCCGAGCGCGTGCGCTTCTGGGCCGGGCGAAAAAATGCGTTTCCCGCCGCGGGCCGTGTGTCGCCGGATTATTACTGCATGGACGGCACCATACCCAAGCGCGCGTTGCCGCGGGTGTTAAAAGCCATCGCCGATTTATCGAATGAATACGGGCTACGCTGCATGAACGTGTTTCACGCGGGCGACGGCAATTTGCATCCTTTGATCTTGTACGACGCGAATAAGCCGGGCGAGTTGGAACGCACGGAGCAGTTTGGAGCGGCGATATTGCGACTCTCGATCGACGTCGGCGGCACCATCACCGGCGAGCATGGCGTGGGCGTAGAGAAAATCGATGCCATGTGCGAGCAGTTTCGCGCACCAGAATTGGAACTGTTTCATGCGGTGAAGCGAGCGTTTGATTCGTCTGGGTTGCTTAATCCGGGCAAGGCGGTACCCACGCTGCATCGCTGCGCGGAGATGGGGCGCATGCATGTGCATGGGGGGCAGGAGAAGTTTCCGGAATTGCCGAGGTTTTGAAGTCACGCCGCAATTGCCGATGCTCGCCACGCTAACGCCACCAACACTGTCGTTCCCGCGCAGGCGGGAACCCATAACACCGTGCCCACCGTGCCATATGGCTCCCCATATGAATTCCCGCCCGCGCGTGAATGACGCAGTGGTTTATGCACGGGCTGCTTGCTAATGGAAGCCATCGTTCAACAACTCACCGAAACCTTGCGTGAAGCAAACGCAAACAAAACACCGCTACGCATCATCGGCGGCAATACCAAGCATTTCTACGGTAACCCCTCATCAGGCGAAACGTTATCCACCAGCGCCTATCGCGGCATCGTCGACTACGAACCCACCGAGTTGGTGATCACCGCGCGCGCCGGCACGCCGCTTGCCGAGATCGAAGCCGCGTTAAAAGAAAAAGGCCAGATGCTGGCGTTTGAGCCGCCGCATTTTTCGACTCGTGCGCCCTCTCCCCCGGCCCCTCTCCCGCTCGCGGGAGAGGGGAGGTTCGTGCAGACTTCGTCTGGCGCCACGTTGGGCGGAACCATCGCCGCTGGCTTATCCGGCCCGCGCCGCCCCTACGCCGGCGCGGTACGCGACCTGGTGCTGGGCATCCGCATGCTCGACGGCAACGGCATCGAGCTCAGGTTCGGTGGCCGGGTGATGAAAAACGTCGCCGGCTATGATGTATCGCGCTTGATGGCGGGCTCGCTCGGCACGCTGGGCGTGATCCTCGACGTGTCGTTAAAAACGCTGCCGCTGCCGCAAACGGAAATTACGCTGCACCAGCAGCACAACGAAGCCGATGCGATACGCCTCATGAACACGTGGGCCGGAAAGCCATTGCCGATTTCGGCAACCGCGTGGAATGGCGGCGATCTCGGCATCCGCTTGTCGGGCGCGGCCAGCGCGGTCGCAGCCGCGCGCAAAACATTGGGCGGCGATGTGGTTGCCCCCGAACAAGCCGCGGGCTTTTGGCAAGGCATCCGCGATCACCGCGATCCGTTTTTTCACAGCGGCACACCGCTGTGGCGGCTCTCTGTGAAGTCCACCGCGCCCGCGATCCACTTGCCCGGCGCGCAAATGATCGAATGGAGCGGCGCGCTGCGCTGGTTCGTCAGCGATGCCGATGCCCACACCGTGCGCCAAGCGGCTGCAGCCGCCGGCGGACATGCGACCCTGTTTCGCGCCGCCGACAAATCCGCAGGCGCGTTTCATCCGCTTTCGCCCGCGCTCGGCGCGCTACATCGCAAGCTCAAACAAACCTTCGACCCGGCGGGCATTTTGAATCGCGGCCGTATTTACAGCGATATTTAGCGTCAGTAGTGTCCGGACGTTGAGTGCCCGAAACGTGCTAATTGGTTGATTGTAAATAAATAACAGATGATTTTTTCTGGTCTCGATTTGAACAGCGTT
>VGIF01000313.1 GCA_016868015.1 Betaproteobacteria bacterium | reverse complement strand
CGCCTTGCGCGTGGCGCGGCTGTGCTTTTCAAATCCGCTCACTGCTGCCAGCGTCATTTGTTTCATGTCTTGCCTCGTGGCTCGCGAATACGTCCTCCCAATCAGAACGTACCACTGGAATTCGCGTTTACAGAGCAATCGGGGACTTATTCAGCGCTTCCATAACATACCAATGGCCGCGAAAACCCCCGACGCACACTCCGGCGTGCTCGACATCAACGAAGCGTTCCGCAGCGGCGGTCGCGCGGTGCAATTTCTCGATGAGATCAACAAGGCGTGCATCGTCATGTTGTGCGAAGCCGGCATCGTGCCGCGCGAACGCGGCGCGAAGATCGCGCGCGGCATCATCCAAGTGGCCGAAGACACACGCGCCGAGTTTGAGAAAACCGGCATCACGCGCCGCTCGGCGGATTATCTCGATTACGAGCCGCGCCTGGTCGCCGCGGTGGGGCCCGACGCCTCGCGCTTGCACAGCGGCAGGAGCCGCCAGGACATCGCCTCCACCATCGCGCGCATGAATCTACGCGATGGGCTCATGCAAGAAATCGACGCGCTGATCCTCGCGCGCGACCAAGCCCTCGCGCTCGCCGCCCAACACATCGAAACCATCATTCCCGCCTATACCCACGGCGTGCAGGCGCAGCCGACGACGTTCGCGCATTATTTGCTGGCGTTGACCTCGGCGCTCACGCGCGAAACCCAGCGCCTGCGCGAAGCGTACGCGCGCGTGAATTTGAATCCGTTGGGTACCGCTGCATTGGCGACCTCGAGCTTCCCGCTCGATCGCAAGCGCCTGGAAACGCTGCTCGGTTTCGAGGGTTTGCTTGAGAATGCCTACGACGCAAATCATTTGGCTCCGGTGGACAGCGCGCTTGATGTCGCCAGCGCGTTGGCGATTGCCGCCACCCAAATCGGCCAATTCGCGCAAGACCTGCACACACAATACGCCGACAGCCAGCCGTGGTTTTTGCTGGGCGCGGGCGAATTGACCGGTGTGTCGAGCATCATGCCGCAGAAGCGTAACCCCGCCGCGCTCGAACAATTGCGCGCGCAGTCGAGCATCATGCTGGGCGAAATGCATACGGTGTTTTTGATTTCGCACAACAACCGCACCGGCATGTTCGACTACCGCATGTACGACCCGGTGCCGTGCGGGCGGCCGCTGCAAGTGTTTAAGCTGCTGCAACAAGTGCTGGGCGGCATCGTCGTCAACAAAGAACGCGCCCTGGCCGAAGTGCGCGCGGATTATTCCACCACCACCGAAATCGCCGACGCACTGATGCAGCGCGCCGACGTGCCGTTTCGCATCGGCCACCACTTCGCCTCGCAGTTGACCGACTACGGCCGCGGCAAACGCTTAAAGCTCGGCGAGATTCCCTACACCGAGGCACAGCGGATTTACACTGAACTCACGCAGCAAGCGCTTCCGCTGTCGGAAGCCGCGTTCAAAGAAGTCATCAGCCCCGAATACATGGTGTTCGGTCGTAACGGCGTCGGCGGCCCGCAGCCTTCGGAAGTGCATCGCATGCTCGAACATGAACGTGCGCAAGCGAAAGCCGATCGCGATTGGCTGGGAGATCGGCAGACGCATCTTGCGAATGCGTTGGCTGGGTTGGATACAGCGTTTGCTTCACTCGCGGCGCAATAGCACAGCCACAAACACCGGCCAAACCTACGCTGTCGTTGCCGCGAAGGCGGGAACCCATAACACAGTGCCACTTGAGAAATTGCATGGGTTCCCGCCTTCGCGGGAACGACACAATTGGTTAAGCTTGCGTGTGTGTTTTATCACTCAGCGACGGAATAAAAACCCATGGAAAACCTCACCAACAAAGTAGCCCTAATCACCGGCGCCTCGCGCGGTATCGGCCGCGCCATCGCACTGCGCCTGGCCTCGCAAAAAGCCTCGATCTACCTCGCCGCCGACGGCACCGAGCAAGAACTCACCGACACCGCGCAAGCCTGCCGCAGCGCCGGCGCACCGGACGCCGCGTGGGGCATCCATGACCTCACACGCGCGGATGAACCCAAAGCCATGGTCGCCGCCGCGCACGCGCGCATGAAACGCATCGACATCTTGGTGAACAACGCCGGCCTCCGCGCGCGCAAAGCCTTCGAGGATTTCACCCACGACGACTTCGAACGCTTGGTCGCCGTCAACTTACGCGCGCCGTTTTTCGCGAGCCAATCGGTGATCCCCATCCTGCGCGCGCAAGGCGGCGGGCACATCGTGCACATGGCAAGCCAGCTCGGCATCGTCGCCTCCAAATTCGGCGCGATCTACAGCCTGACCAAAGCGGGTTTGATTCAAATGACCAAATCGATGGCGCTCGAATTCGCCGCCGAAAACATCCACGTCAACGCCGTCTGCCCCGGCCCGGTATCGACCGAAGGTTTTCTAACCGGCCGCAACCCCGGCGAACTCGAACAACGCGCGCGCGACGTGCCCATCGGCCGCTTCGGCACGCCCGAAGAAGTCGCCGGCGTGGTGGCGTTTTTGGTGTCGAAGGATGCGGCTTATGTGGCGGGGCATGCGTTGGTGATGGATGGGGGGTATGTGATTCATTAATGCTTAGCCAATGAATCGGGTAGGCAACGCTGCGATGGGCAAGGAGATTTTGTTCACCCCTGCAAGTTCAGCGCGCTCGAACCACTGCCAACGGCAACACATTCTTGAGGCGTTTGCCGCGCCCATCCTTATAAATCTCGAAATCGCGGTCCACCGTGAGCACCTGCGTCACTCCGCTCTGCTCCGCCAGCACGGCAACGCTCGCGTCCGCGAAATCAAACGGCAGGTCGCGATATTTCTCGACCAGCATTCGAATTTGAACCAACGTTGCCGCATCCTGCGGCGCCAGCACGACACCACCACGCTCGGCCCAGATGAGAAAATCCAGTTCTGCCTGCTTGCCTACACGTGACCCGAGCAACGCGGCGGTTTCATTGAGCACCGCCCAAGAAGTGATCAGCCGCAGACGCGGGTGCGCCTCGATAAACGCGACCACTCGCTTGTGATACGCGTCGTCGCGGTCGAACAGCGCGATCAGCGGCCCGCTATCGACGACGACGGCGTTTCGCATCGACCAATTCCGCGTAACGCTCGCGCCGGCGCACGGAAAGATCGCCTTCGCCGCTGCCAAAGCGCCCGAACAATTCCTTGCCCGCCTCGTACGCGGAAGGAGGTTCTTTCGCTAGGTACTCGCTCAACGCACGCTTGACCACAACGCTTTTGGGCACGCCGATCGCCGCGCTACGCCGCGCGAGGGCGAGTTCGAGCTCGGGTTCCAGTTTTACAGTCAATGTCATAAACCGGCTTGAATCGAATCGTCTCAGTAATACCAAAGATAATACCAAGTCATGCC
>VGIF01000312.1 GCA_016868015.1 Betaproteobacteria bacterium | reverse complement strand
ATTCGCGGGCTGATGCGCTGGGCGGCGATCGCACCGGGCATCGCGGGTATCGCGCTGACCGCGTTCACCCTCTCGCACAACCTCGCGTTTTCGCTGGCGTGCATGGTAGTGGTGGGCTTTGGCGTGCTGACCATGGCGATGGTGTTGAACACCATCATCCAGGTGGTGTGCGAGCCCGAAAAACGCGGCCGCGTCACCAGCTACTACATCATTTGCTTCATGGGCATGCACCCGGTGGGCTGCTTGGCGGCGGGTGCGCTCGCCGAGCGCATCGGCGCGCCCTACGCGCTGGCGATTTTCGGCACGCTGTGTACGATAGTGGCGGCGTGGCTTTATTCGCGCATGCGTTATCTCGGTACGCAGATACGGCCGCTTTATGAGCGCGCGGGGGTGTTGGAGAAGTAGCGTACCTTCATCGGCTTCGATGTACGCAAACCTGCCCTTGGGCGCCTTGCGCAAATCGGTTACGACCTTCATGCAAAACGGGCTCGCGTTGGGCAAACCCAAGGCCAGCGGAAACTGCGCCGGAATTATCGTAAGTATTTGATTTTATTTAATATTTTTATATCGCGTTTTGACACCCATAACCGTTTACCCCGCGTGTGCCAACGCGTCCAGCGTGTGTCGAGCGTCATGGCGCCCACCCGTACACCGCGCTAGACTGTGCGCGTTGATAGCAGCAAGGAGGTCACCATGGAAGCACTCGCATCATTAGCCACCGCCGCCGGTCTGGGTTGGGCGAGCGGCATACGTTTGTACGCCGTGGTGTTCTTTTTGGGCCTGCTGCAGTTCTTCGGCGTCTACACGCTGCCGGAAAACATGCAAGTCGTCGGCAACCCGTGGGTGATGGGCGCGTCGGGCTTTATGTTCCTGGTGGAATTTCTCGCCGACAAAATCCCCGGCTTCGATTCGGTGTGGGATGCCGCGCACACCTTTATCCGCATCCCCGCGGGCGCGTTGCTCGCCGCCGCCGCGGTGGCGAGCGGCGACCCCGGTTTGACGCTGGCCGCGGGCATTTTGGGCGGCGCGGTTGCCGCCGGCAGCCACATCACCAAGGCGAGCACGCGCGCGCTGATCAACACCTCGCCCGAGCCGGTGAGCAACTGGACGGCTTCCGCCAGCGAAGACGCGCTGTCGATCGGCGCGGTGTGGGCAGCGCTGTTTTACCCGATGCTGGCACTGGCGCTGCTGATCGTATTTTTTGCCCTCGCGATTTGGCTGTTACCCAAAATCTGGCGCGGGCTTAGGCACGTGCTGGCCTCGATACGACAGTTGCTCGGCAGCCCCGCGTGATCACGGCGCGGGCTTGAACACCATCAGCGCATAAATCACCAGCAACATCGTAAACGCCGGCACGCCCAGCGCGACCCAGCAGCGTATCGCGCGGTGATAATCCGCACCCAACGCCGCGTAACTCGCGGCATCGCGCACGAAGCGCGCGATGCGATACTGCAAAACCACCACCGGGATCCAGCACGCGCCGATGGCGACGTAGAGCACGAGGCTCCAAAATATCCACGGCGTCGTTGGCGGCCAGCCGCGCTCGAGCGCCATCCACAAGCCGGTGACGGGCTGCACCACCACGGCGGTTGCAGTGAAAATCCAATCGGCGAGTATCACATACCGCGTCACCACGCGCAGCGCTTCGATATCGCGGCTTAGATGCGCGGTAAACAAAAAATATGCGATGCCCGCGCCGGTGCCGAGCAGCACCGCGGCGCTCAGGATGTGCACGTATTTCAAGATGAAGTAGCTCGTCATGCGAACACCGTGCGCCACGCAATATCCAGTTCGGCGCGCTGCACTGCCGCGCCGAAATCGGCCAGCGTCATCAAACCCATGCACGCCAACGCGCCACGCGTTTCGAGCTCGCCCGCCGCGAGTTTACGCGCCACCACGATTGCCGGCACGCAGGGGATTTCCGGCCCATGGCCACGCCGCGCCACCAAGTGCCAATCGAGGCGCGCGGGTTTGCCGTCTTGCCCTACGCCACCGAGGCCCACGTGCATGCCGCCGACATCGCTGCCGAGCCCATCGAAATGCCGGCCGAAACTTTGGATAAAGCGCGCGTAGCGGCTGGCGTCTTTAATCAACTTCGAGCGCACCAACATCGCCAGCAATCCGAACGCGCCCTGTGCCAACGCGAGTTCCAGCGCCGCATCGAAGCGCACGCGCTTAACATCCGCGTAGCGCGCGGGAAACAACTGCAAATCCGGCACGTCGCAGCGCGCTTGCCAGCGCCTGCCGAAATCGGGGTAGCGAAACGGCCGCGCGTCTTGCCAACCGTAAGTGATTTGCCAGCGGCCGTTTTCCCACACTTGAAACGGTTTGCCGCAGTACGACAACACCGCTTGCAACGTCGCTACACCGCGCGGCGTGCGTTGCCCCGGCACAATGCTGATGTCGATGGTATCGAGCCGCGAAAAATGCACGAGGTGTTCGTCGATCACCGCGGCGGACAACGCCGGCAGCGTGCTCGCCCCGCTCACCACCAGCACGCCCGCCGCGCGCGCGGCGGCGTCAAGCCCGGTTATGCCCGCCACAAACGCGCGTCCGTCGGCCAAGTCGATGTAATTTGTGCGGGCTTCAATGCATGCAAGCGCGACGTGATAACGTTGCCCTTGAAACGGCCCGCAGGTGTGCACTACGGCATGCGCGCGCAACGCGCGAATGCGCTGGGCCAAATCATGGGTGGTGTAATCGAGCACCACACCTTCATGCGCCCCCGGCAAGGCGTGCGCCGCGGCTTGTGCTTTGGCCGCGTCGCGCCCGGCGATAATCAGTGTGGCATCGGCCGCCAGCGCGCGGCCAATGCGCCCGCCGAAATGCCCATAACCGCCCAGCACTAAAATGCGATAGTGACCGGGCGCGCGCGACAATCGCGGCTACTTTTTTTGCATGAAAAAGGTGTACACCTTGTCGGCCTCGCCGGACGACAGCAGCGCGTTGCCGGTTTGTTTGGCGAACGCTTGAAAATCCTTGGTCGAACCCGGATCGGTGGCGAGAATTTTCAGCACTTGGCCGGAACTCATATCGCTCAAGGTTTTTTTGGTGCGCAATATCGGCAGCGGGCAGTTCAACCCGCGCGCGTCGAGTTCCTTGTCGAATGCTACAGTCATGGTGTCCCCTCGTTCTCGCATCGTGCGATGTTGCTAAGGATACGCTGATCAAGTAGGTAAAAGGTGCGCCCGAGGAAAGCGATGATGCCGATTATGCGAAATGAATGCTGATTTCATCAGGCCGAAGGCGCTTTCGATGTTTAATTCGGTGTTTTTCGCCGTTTTAGGCTTCCGCTGCACGCACTTATCCCGTGAGCGGCCTATCCCATTTGTAAATGTTCACCATCGCCAGCATCGCAAAGGCGCGATTGGCGTTCT
>VGIF01000311.1 GCA_016868015.1 Betaproteobacteria bacterium | reverse complement strand
GCCATCGTTGAAGATGATCCGGTTATCCGCGCCAACTACACCGACGTGCTGAAAAAGCACGGCTACGAGGTCGCGCAATACGCCAATCGCCCGGACGCGCTCGCCGCGATGCGCACGCGGCTGCCCGATCTGGCGTTGCTCGATATTGGCCTTGGCGAGGAAATCGACGGCGGCTTCGAGTTGTGCCGCGAGTTGCGCGCACTATCGAACACGCTGCCGATTATTTTTTTGACCGCGCGCGACAGCGATTTTGACACCGTGTCGGGCTTGCGCATGGGGGCGGACGATTACGTCACCAAAAACATGAGCCTGCCGCATCTGCTGGCGCGCGTCTCGGCGCTGTTTCGCCGCGCCGATCTCGCGCAACAGCCGGCGCCCGCCGAGGACGTGTTAACGCGCGGGCCGCTCACGCTCGACTTGCAGCGCTTTAGCGTAAGCTGGCAAGGTAAAGCGGTCGAGCTCACGCTCACCGAATTCTGGATGGTGCACGCACTCGCCAAATTCCCCGGGCACGTCAAAAACCGCGAGCAGTTGATGGGCGAGGTGCACATCGTTGTCGACGACAGCACCATCACCTCGCACGTGAAGCGCATACGCCGCAAATTCACCGCCGTCGACGCGGCGTTCGATTGCATCGACACCGTCTACGGCATGGGCTATCGCTGGCGCGCGGAAGCTACCGCGTGACGGTACCGTCGCGTCTCACGCGCTGGTTTGGGCTGCACGCGCAAGTGGCGCTGGTGGCGCTCACGCTGCTGGTGATCCCGTGGGTCGGCTACACCTATGTGCGTTCGATGGAAAAAATGCTGCGCCAGAATCAGGAGCAGCAGTTGATCGCGGCGGCGCGCGGCATTGCCGCGGCGCTACAGGATCGCCCGCGCTTGTTGGAGCTGCGCGGCCCGGCGCAAAAAATCACCGAGATCAAACCCGACGACACGCCGCCGCCCGAAGCGCTGGCGGCACAGGATAACGCCGCGCCGCCGCCCGCCGAGGGCGATGCATCCAACCTCGATGCGGCCCTTGCACCGCCCAAGCCCTTGCCGCCACCGGAGCTCGCCGCGCCGCCCGCGGCCACCACCACCGCATCGGAAGAGGTGCGTATCATCCTTGCCGGCCTTGCGCGCGCGGGGCTGCGCATTTGGGTGATCGACACCCAGCTGCAGCTCGTCGCCACCGCTGGCAATCTGCATACCAAACACAAATATCAGGACGACCCGGCGAGTTTCGGCCCGATCGAAAAAGCGGTCGGCTACGTGCTGCAACCGGTGTTCACGCGTCTGTTCCCGCCGCCGCCGATACCCGATGAAGAGTTTATTCCCAACGACGTGGTGTTCGGCGGCAAGGAACTGGAGCGCGCATTGGACGGCTCGCCCAGCCTGCGCCGCCGCCCCGCGCCGCAGCGCGGCGTGATTCTCTCCGCCGCGCACCCGATTTGGGTCACCGACAAAGTGGTGGGCGCGGTGGTGGTCGAGGAAAACACCAACGTCATCATCTCGCTCGGTAACCGCGCGTTTCAGCAATTGGTGGCGGTGACGCTGATCGCGTTCGCCGCGGCGGCACTGGTGCTGTTGCTGTTTGCCTCGCGCTTGAGCTGGCGGCTGCGGCGCTTGCGCGACGAGGCCGAAAACGCCATCGACTCGCAAGGCAGGATGCGCGGGCTACTGACCGCGGAGCACGCCAACGATGAAATCGGCGATTTGTCGCGCGCGTTTTCCACCATGCTGGAGCGGCTGGCGCAGTATAACGCGCATCTGGAAAAACTCGCGCAGCGTTTGTCGCACGAACTGCGCACGCCGATCGCGGTGGTACGTTCGTCGCTCGATAACGTCAAGCTGCAAAGCCTGCCCAGCGATGCCGGCGTTTACATCGAGCGCGCCGAGGGTGGCTTGAATCGCCTGGAAACCATTTTGACGCGCATGGCCGAAGCCACGCGCCTCGAACAAGCGGTACGCAACGAAGAGCGCGAGCCGTTCGACGCCTGGGCGGTGCTCGCCGGTTGCGTGAGCGGTTACGCCGCCGCGCATCCAAAAGCCAAGTTCGAACTGGCGATGACCGCCGAACCGGTCACATTAACCGGCGCACCCGATCTCTTCGCGCAAATGCTCGACAAACTCGCCGCCAACGCCGCCGACTTTGCCACGCCGGGCACGCCGATCAACGTGTCGCTGCAGCGTATCGATGGCAACATCGTACTGCAGTTTTCCAACAGCGGCCCGCCGCTGCCGCCGGAGATCGCCGGGCGTTTTTTCGATTCGATGATTTCGGTGCGCAAAGCGGCGAGCGACAACGATAACCCGCACCTGGGGCTGGGGCTTTATATCGTGCGCTTGATTGCCGAGTTTCACGGCGGCAAAGTCAGCGCGCGCAACTGGGACAACAGCGCGGGCGTGGTGGTTGAAGTACGCATCGCGCCGTCAAGCTAAACCATGAACCAACCGCCGTTTCATATCATGCCCGCCGCGCGTGCGCACGTGCCCGCGATCCACGCCATGGTACGCGAACTTGCCGACTACGAAAAACTCACGCACCTGTTGAGCGGCACCGCGCTTGATCTCGAAGCTGAACTTTTCGGCGCACGCCCGGTGATCGAAGCCATCGTCGCACTCGCGGATGGCGTGCCCACGGGCTTTGCGCTTTATTTTCACAACTACTCGACCTTTCTTGCGCGCAAGGGGCTTTATCTCGAAGACCTTTACGTCAAGCCCGCGTTTCGCCGCCGCGGCATCGGGCGCGCGCTGTTGGTGCGGCTTGCACGCATCGCGGTTGAGCGCGGCTGTGGGCGCTTCGAGTGGTCGGTACTCGATTGGAATACACCGGCAATACAGTTTTACGAAGGGCTCGGCGCGACGGTGATGCCCGATTGGCGCATCGCGCGCGTCACCGGCGAGGCACTGCGTTCGCTCGCGACGCGTAGCGCTCCGAGCGACATGTGATCACACGAGGGAACACACCATGGGCTGGATCATCACCAAATACGCCGTGACCGCCGGCGTGGTGGTGGTGGTGTCGGAAGTCGCCAAGCGCAGCGACAAGCTCGGCGGCTTCATCGCCGCGCTGCCGCTCGTCACCGTGCTCGCGATGATCTGGCTGCCCCTCGAACGCCAGCCGCAGGAAAAAATCGCCAATCACGCGTGGTACACGTTCTGGTGCGTGCTACCGACACTGCCGATGTTTTTGATTTTTCCGTGGCTGCTGCCGCGCTGGGGATTTTGGCCAACACTAACGGCATGCGCCGTGATTACGGCGGCGTCTTTTGGTGCGCTCGCTTTAGTGCTGCGCAGGTTTGATGTGGAATTTATCTAAGGATACGCTGATCAAGTAGGTAAAAGGTGCGCCCGAGGAAAGCGATGATGCCGATTAGGCGAAATGAATGCTGATTTCATCAGGCCGAAGGCGCTTTC
>VGIF01000310.1 GCA_016868015.1 Betaproteobacteria bacterium | reverse complement strand
CGCGATGATTTCCTTGCTCGCCACCGTACTGCCGTCGGGCTTGACGATTTTGATCAGCACGCCCGCCGCAGGCGCCGGCGTTTCCAACACCACCTTGTCGGTTTCGATGTCGACCAGATTTTCGTCGCGCTTGACCAACTCGCCCGGCTTTTTGTGCCAGCTCACCAGCGTGGCTTCGGCGACCGATTCCGACAACTGCGGCACTTTCACTTCAACGATCATGGAGTAACCGTAAGTATTTGATTTTATTATATTTTTTATTGCTAATTTTCTTCACCCTCCGAGAGCGGCCGCGGCCGCTGCGTGACACTCAACGGCAAACTTCCGCCGGAGAGCGTTAACGCCTGATCCACCAATTCTTTTTGCTGTTTGTCGTGCAACGACTTGTAACCCGCCGCCGGCGTAGCCGACGATTCGCGGCCGGCGTAATACAGTTGTTGCCCCGGCAACAAATTGCGCATCAGGTAATGCTGGATATGCCGCCACGCACCTTGATTGCGCGGCTCTTCCTGGCACCACACGATTTCCGATGCGTTTTTGTAGCGCACCACGATCGAGCGGAAATCCTCATGCGCGAACGGATACAACTGCGCGATGCGCACCAGCGGCAAATTCCGAATGCCGCGCGCGCGGCGCTCGGCACGTAAATCGTAAAACACCTTTCCGCTGCACAAAATCACGCGCTCGACTTTGTCATGGTAGATTTCCTGCTCTTCCCAATCTGCATTGACCGGGTGGAATTTATCATTGGCAAACTCTTCCAACGGCGACACCGACTCCTTGTGCCGCAACAAACTCTTTGGCGAAAAAATCACCAGCGGCCGGCGATACGGGCGTACCATTTGGCGGCGCAGCAAATAGTACATTTGCACCGGTGTTGCCGGCACGCACACTTGCATGTTGTGATCCGCGCACAGTTGCAGGAAACGCTCGATGCGCGCGGAGGAGTGCTCCGGCCCCGCGCCTTCGTAACCATGCGGCAGCATCAGCGTGAGGCCGCAGAAGCGGCCCCACTTGACTTCGCCGGAGGCGATGAATTGATCGATCACCACTTGCGCGCCGTTGGCGAAATCGCCGTACTGCGCTTCCCAAATAACCAACTCGTTCGGGCTGGAAGTCGCGTAGCCATACTCAAAACCCATCACCGCTTCTTCGGACAGTACCGAGTCGATCGACACGAAATCGCCCTGGTTCGGCGACAAATGCCGCAGTGGCACGTAAACACCGTCGTCCCAGCGCTCGCGATTTTGATCGTGCAGCACCGCGTGGCGATGGAAAAACGTGCCGCGGCCAGCGTCTTGCCCCGATAGGCGCACTGAGTAGCCCTCGGTGAGCAACGTTGCATACGCGAGCGTCTCGGCCATGCCCCAATCCAGCGGCAATTTACCCTCGGCCATCAAGCGCCGATCTTGCATGATTTTTTCCACGCGCGGATGCAGCTTGAAATTCGCCGGTACTTCGGTGAGCTTGCGCGCAAGTGCCTGTAACGTTTCCATCGGCAAGCGCGTGTCGTCGTTTTCGTTCCACTTCGCGCCCTTGTACGGCGACCAGTCGATTTCAAACGGCGGCTTGAAATTGGCGAGGATGGTCTGGTTGGTGTGATAACCGTGATCGAGCGCATCGCGGCCGGTGTTGACCATAACATCGGCTTCGGCCTCGCTTAACACGTCTTCGCGCGCCAGACGGTCGGCATACACCTTGCGCGAAGTCGGATGCATGTGGATTTTTTTGTACATCAGCGGCTGCGTTACCAACGGCTCGTCCTGCTCGTTGTGACCCAAGCGGCGGTAACACACCAGGTCGATCACCACGTCCTTGTGGAATTTCATGCGGTAATCGAGCGCGATTTCGGTGACAAAGCACACCGCTTCCGGGTCGTCGCCGTTGACGTGAAAAATCGGCACTTCCAGCATTTTCGCCACGTCCGAGCAATACAGTGTCGAGCGCGCGTCGCGCGGGTCGGACGTCGTGAAGCCGATTTGATTGTTAATGACGATATGCACCGTGCCGCCGGTGCCGTAACCGCGCGTCTCGGCGAGGTTGAAGGTTTCCATCACCACGCCCTGCCCCGCCATCGAAGCATCGCCGTGGATCACCACCGGCAGCACTTGATCGCCCGTGGTGTCTTTGCGGCGGTGCTGGCGCGCGCGCACCGAGCCTTCCACCACCGGGTTGACTATTTCTAGGTGCGAGGGGTTAAACGCCAGCGTCACGTGCATCGGGCCGCCGGGCGTCATGATGTTGGACGATTGGCCGTCGTGGTATTTGACGTCGCCCGCCAGCACTTCGGGGTTTTGTTTGCCTTCGAATGAAGAAAACAAATCCTTGGGCATTTTGCCCAGGGTGTTGACCAGCACGTTCAAGCGTCCGCGGTGCGCCATGCCGATCACCAGCTCTTGCACCCCCGCCGTACCCGCGCGCTGCAGCAAGTGATCGAGCATCGGAATCAGCGCTTCGCCGCCCTCCAGCGAAAACCGTGTTTGGCCGACGTATTTGGCGTTGAGGTATTTCTCCAGCGTCTCGGCGGCGGTCAGGCGTTCGAGCAAATGTTTCTTATAAACCGTGTCGTACGCGGGCAAGCCGAGCGACGGCTCCACTCGTTCCAACAGCCAGCGCTTTTGCGGAATGTCCGAGATGTACATGATCTCGGCGCCGATGCTACGACAGTAGGTGTCTTTCAGGCGCTGCAGAATATCGCGCAGCGTCGCTTGTGCCGGCCCGTGCAGCGTGCCGCAGTTGAACATGGTGTCGAGATCGGCTTCGCCTAAGCCGTAAAACGCCGGATCGAGTTCGGGGATTTCCGCCTTGGGCATCAGGTGCAGCGGATCGGTGTCCGCGATGCGGCAGCCCTGAAAACGATACGCCGTGATCAGTTGCAGCACGGCGAACTGCTTTTGGAAATTGCCCGCGGCGGGCGCGGAAGCGGGCCGTGATGCTTTCGCCAACTCGGCGAAGTGATCCTGCACAGCCGCATGTGACACATCGCGCGGGCCGTCGTCGAGCTTTTGCAACTCGTCGAAATAACTGCGCCAGCGCGGCTCTACCGATTGCGGATCGGCGAGATACGCGTCGTACAGCGCCTCAATAAACGGCGCATTGGCACCGAATAGATAGGAACTGCCCTGGAGTTCTTTCATCATGACAGCACCCTTTTTTTAAACTGCGTGAAGCGTTAGGCGTGAGGCGTAATGCCTCGGTAGGGAATCAACGCCTCCCTACCAACGTTTTGCGCCTCACGCCTCACCCCTCACGCCTTTCGGGGTTACTTGCGTTTAGCCATCGGCACAAAATCCCGCCTCGCGGCGCCCGTGAACAACTGGCGCGGACGGCCGATCTTGGCATCGGCGTCGCCCAGCATTTCGTTCCACTGCGCGATCCAGCCCACGGTACGCGCCAGCGCGAAAATC
>VGIF01000309.1 GCA_016868015.1 Betaproteobacteria bacterium | reverse complement strand
GCTCAAGTTGGGATATGCTCCTCGGCGTACCATTTGCGCACCTCGGCCACCGCACCGGGTTTTACGTTGCAGGCGAAAATCATCAAGTGCTGCGTGGTGCCGCGCATCAATTGATCACCGGGGATCAACTGTTCGCCCTCGATGCGCAGCAAACGTTTTAGCTTCGCGGTAAGGCGCTTGCTCCACGGCGACAAATTTTCGCGCGCAATCGCCTGATACGGCGGGCTCGCCAACACACCATGCGATTCGAGATCGTAGGTCGCGATCGCCACCTTTGGATCGTCCACGCCGATCCAGCGCACACAGTTGATAAACCCCGGGCAGCGCTTGCGCTCCGGGAGGTGTTCGGTGTCGTACCAATCGTTGAATTCGGATTCGTCCACGGTGCTGCTGTTAAAGCCCGCGGTGAGTAGGCCTTTGGCCATGTCGGTCTCCTTTATGCGTGAGGGGTAAGCGGTGGGCGTATGCCGATCCGCGCGCAGGGTTAGGCGGGGCAACTCGCAATGGCGCCGGATCAACGCGCATGCCGTTTTGACGCCGGCGTGTAAACCGCCACGTCCGCGGGCAATGCCGGCAGCGCGTTTTGGTGAACCACCGCCAGGCCGCGATACGGCGTGGAGCGGTCGATGCCGGCGGCTTTTAACCACGCAAACGGCGCCAGCGTGGCATCAACCGCGTCGCGGTCCGCCACCAGCAGCACTTGATCTTCATTCACCAACGGCGCGATATCAAGGCCGTCGAACAAATTGCGCTTATACCAGCGCTTGTCGATCAGCGGCAGCCACTCGCCCATGCCGCGCACGCGCAAGTAATATTCGCCCTGGAACACCTCGGCATCACGCACGCCATACATCGCCAGCGAGGGTGAGTGATTGGGATGCGTGGTCAGGAAGCGCTGTGCGGAAAATACGCCGGGCACGGTGGACATGATGTGCAGATGTTCTTCGTACCAACGCGACCAAGCGGCTTCGCGCGTGCGGTCGGTGATGGCGCTTTGGCTGTTGAAGATCATCCGACGAACTATTCAAACCACAAATTTACGTGCCGTTACACCGAGCGCAACTTCTTCACCGCCTTCTTCTGCGCGCCCGGCTCCGACAGCCGGCGCAGCAAACTGCCGCAATCCAAAATCTTCGGATCGACGTTCATCGCCTCGTACGCCTGCCACGCCGAGGCCTGCACCGCCGAATATACCGGCTTGCCCAAATCGCGCTCCAGTTGATCGAGCACTTCCAGCGCGCGCAACTGCGTGCATGCGACGAACACTGCCTCAGACTTGGGCGTCGTAATCTCTTTCACCTTGCGGTAAATCTCTTCCGGCTGAATCTTGGCGTGATCAAACATGTCGAGCATGTCGAAGGCGCCGAGCTTCACCACGTTGATGCCATGCGCTTTCAAGAAATGCTTCAAGCGCTCGTTGGTGAGCTCGACGTAGGGCGTGACGATGTCGACTTTTTTGTGGCCGCCCGCCATCAGGCACGCCGCCATCGCACCCGCGGTGGTGACCGTCGGCGCCTTGGTGATCGCGGAAAGTTGCTCGGCGATTTTTTTATTCCACGTCGGGCCTTCAAAAAAACTGCCGCTGGTGCAGCCGTAGACCACCACGTCGGGTTCGACCATCGCGATATCAGCCGCCGCGACCTTGCTCGAATCTTCCATGTGGCGCAGCGTCTCCGGCGTGCCCTCGCGCCCGCCCGAGATGCGCGCGCTGTGCACGGACACGCCCGGCGGCGCGATGCGCCAAAACTCGGTCTCCATGGTGGTGTTGATCGAAGGCACCAACAAGCCTATGCGTCCGCGCCATCCGTACATGTTTGTCTCCGTTTAAAAACCAAATCAAAGACTTCACCGCAAAGACGCGGAGGCGCAGCGGTTACGCGGAGAAAAACAAATTTGTATTCGCTTTTCTCTGCGGGTGTTCTTTGCGCCCTACCCTCTCCCCCGGCCCCTCTTCCGCGCGCGGGAGAGGGGAGGCATATGCTTCCCTTCCCCTACTTACGGGGGAAGGGTTGGGGATGGGGGGCCGCGCCTCTGCGGTGAAGCGGTTGGTGTTTTTATAAGCCCTACGATATCCGCTGTCAATCCCGCATCATCACCACCACTTTGCCCAGCACCTTGCGGTCTTGCACCATGTGGAGCGCCTTTAAATAATCCTTGAACGGGTATGCCGCCATCACGCGGGGCTTTAATTTGCCCCGTTCGTATAACGCGAACAAGTGCTCGTAAGCCCTGCGCACCACGTCCGGCGTGCGCTCGCGGTAATCGCTGCTTTGCAGCCCGATCAGCGAAATGTTTTTGACCAGCAAGTAACCCGCTTTCACCTCCGGGATGCGCCCGCCGGCGAAGCCGATAATCACCAGCCGCCCGCACCACGCCAAAACGCGCAAGCTCGCGTCGAATACATCACCGCCGACGTTTTCCAACGCCAGATCGACGCCGCGTTTTCCCTCAGTTTTGTTCAATGCATCGAACACCTGTTTGCGAAAGTTCTCGCGCAAGTCCGCCACGTCGGTGCGCACCACGTGATCGGCGCCGGCCTCGCGCGCGATGCGCGCTTTTTCCTCGGAACTCACCGCGGCCACCACCGTGGCGCCCAACGCTTTCGCCAACTGCACGCACGCGAGCCCCACGCCGCCCGCGGCACCAGTGACCAACACGGTTTCACCGGCCTTGAAATTCGCGCGCTCGATCAGCGCGTTGTGCGCGGTGAGGTACACCAAACCCATCGCCGCGCCTTCCTCGAACGGCATCTTGGCGGGCATGACAAAACACAACACTTCGCGCACCACCGCGCGCTCAGCAAACGCGCCGTGCTCGATTTGCGCGACCACGCGGTCGCCCGCTTTCATGCGCGTCACGCCCTCGCCCACCGCGGCGACCACGCCCGCGAGATCCTTGCCCGGCACAAACGGCCGCGGCGGCAAATTCTGATACGAGCCGCCGATCACCAAGAGATCGGGGAAGTTGACACTCGCCGCGTGCACATCGATCAGCACTTCGCCCTTGCCGGGCGTGGGGTCGGGGAATTCGCCGTAATTGAGTTTTTCCAGCGGGCCGTGTTCGGTGACTATCAACGCCCTCATGTGATATATCGTAAGTATTTGATTTTATTCAGTAGTGTCCGGACGTTAATCGAATAAATTCAATTGGTTAGCGGACATGTCCGGAATTTCGTCGGCGACGATTTTGTTAAGCAGTTGATCCAATGGCATTTTCTCGAACATCGTGAGGCTCAAGATTTGTAGCATCTCATACAGGCTCGCCGACAGGTTAAGCCGCTTTTTTTACGATCGCCACCAGCACGTAGACCGAGACCGCGATCCAGATTTGCGTCTTGACCGCATTCTCCGAAGTACCGAAGAAGACTTTGATACGAAGATGCTGCTTGATCCATTTGAAGAACAATTCCACCT
>VGIF01000308.1 GCA_016868015.1 Betaproteobacteria bacterium | reverse complement strand
TAAATGGAGCGTTTTACCAACGCGGTGCGCGGCGGCCACTACACCGGCCACGGCGGCAAACGCATCACCGATATCGTGGCGATCAGCATCGGCGGCTCGTACCTGGGGCCGCAACTCGCCTGCCAGGCATTGCGGCCGTACGCCAGCGGCGGTTTGCGCGCGCATTTTGTATCCAACGTCGACGGCGAAAATCTCTCCGCCGTGCTGGCCGATGTGAAAGCCGGAACAACCCTGTTCGTGGTGATCTCCAAAACCTTCGGCACGCAAGAGACCATGGCCAATGCCGAAGCGGCGCGGCGCTGGCTGATTGCACAGCTCGGCAGCGAGGCGGCCGTGGCCAAACATTTTGTCGCCGTCACCTCGAATACCGACAAGGTCGTCCGCTTTGGCATTCCGCCCGAAAACGTGTTCGAGATGTGGGATTGGGTGGGCGGACGTTATTCGCTGTGGTCGGCGGTGGGGCTGCCGGTGGCGCTTTACGCCGGCATGGATGAGTTCAAGGCGCTGCTCGCGGGCGCGCGCGCGCTGGATCAACACTTTTGCACGGCGCCGCTCGAGCGCAACGCGCCGGTGATGCTGGCGTTGCTCGACGTGTGGTACCACAATTTTTTCGGCGCCGAGACGCGCGCGGTGCTGCCTTACGCCCATGCGCTGTCGCGGCTGCCGGCGTATTTGCAACAACTGGAAATGGAAAGCCTCGGCAAGCGCGTCACGCGCGAGGGCCGGGCCGTCGACTACGCCACCGGCAACATCGTGTGGGGGGAACCGGGCACCGACAGCCAGCATGCATTTTTTCAACTGATGCATCAGGGCACGGCGCTGATCCCCGCGGATTTGATCGCCGCCTGCCGCGGCGGCGCCGGCTTTGCCGGGCAGCACGCGCTGCTGCTCGCCAATTTTTTCGCGCAGGGCGAAGCGCTGATGAACGGCAGCGCGACGGACAACGCGCACACCGCCATCCCCGGCAACCGGCCCAGCACCTCGATCCTGCTCGATGCGTTCGATGCGCAACACCTGGGCATGCTGCTCGCGCTTTACGAACACAAGGTTTATGTGCAAAGCGTGATCTGGGGCATCAATGCCTTCGATCAGTTCGGCGTGGCGCTGGGCAAACAAGTGGCGGATCGGGTATTGGCCGCGATTGCCGGCGAGGCGGCGGTGAGCGCATTCGATGGCTCGACCAACGGGCTGATTAACCACTATAAGACGCGCCGCCGCCAGCCGTAGCGCCGGCGCAAGGTCTAATGGTTTTTCGCCAGCGGCGGGCGCAACGTCATATGCTCGCCGCGCTGGATGATTTCCAGGCGTCTTAAAAAATTCATGCCGAGCAAAACGGTTTCGTCGTTCATGCCCTCGGCGACGATACCGGCAAGATCGAGCATTTCAATCGATCCCAGACGCACGCGCGCAAGCCGCGTGCGATAACCGGTCGAGGGCCCGGCGGCGGTTTGCAGCGTCAATGTGGCGCCCAAGGTCAAACCGATCTGATTGGCGAGCTTGGGCGAGAGCGCGATTTGCGAAGCACCGGTATCGAGCAAAAATTTCACCGGCTTGCCGTTGATTTCACCCTCGGCATAGTAGTGGCCGTCGCGCGCGCGCGCGAGCACGACTTCCGACGACGACGAGACCACCATATTGCGGTTGGGGTTGGCTTCACGCTCGCCCAAGTCCTGGAAAAACCAAAACAGCGCGCCCAGCAGCAGCACCCAGCCGACCACGATCATTTTGGTGTTGCCGCCCACGCGAGATTTCCGGTTAAATCTTCAGAATATGCTCGCGGTAATAGCGAAGCTCGTCGATCGATTCGTGTATGTCGGCCAGCGCTTCGTGTTTGCCGTGCTTGGTAAGCCCCGCCATCACCTCGGGCTTCCAGCGCCGCGCCAATTCCTTTAACGTGCTGACGTCGAGATTGCGATACAAAAAATAGTCCTCGAGCCTGGGCATGTAGCGCACCAAAAAACGCCGGTCCTGATGCACCGAGTTGCCGCAAATCGGCGACACCTTGGGCGGCACGTAGCGCTCCAAAAACGCGATCATCTGCGCTTCGGCCTGGGCCTCGGTCAACGCGGCGGCTTTCACGCGATCGATCAAACCGCTTTTACCGTGCGTGCCCTTGTTCCAGTCGTCCATCGCATCGAGCACGGCATCGCTTTGATGCACCACCAGCACCGGCGCTTCGGCCACCAGTTCCAACTGCGATGTGGTGACGACAATCGCGATTTCAAGAATGCGTTCCTTGTCGGGATCGAGCCCGCTCATTTCCATGTCGATCCAGATGAGGTTGTTAGGGTCTTGTGCCATAATGCCGCGAGTCGTTTTTTAAGATTTCCATGAAATCGTGTGGGTGAATTTTTGCACGCGCATTTTGTCATAGTTGCCTCATGAACGCATTTGCACTGGTTTTCCTCGCCGCCGTCGCCGCCGCCACGCTGCTCAAGCTGTGGCTGGGCGCGCGGCATCTCGCACACGTGAGCGCGCATCGCGCCGCGGTACCCGCCGAGTTCACCGGCCAAATCACGCTCGATGCGCATCAGCGTGCCGCCGAGTACACCTGCGTCAAAACCCGCCTAGGGCTGATTTCTCTCGTGCTCGAAGTGGCGCTCTTGCTGATCCTCACCCTGGGTGGCGGCCTGCAATGGCTCGCCAACGCCGCGGGTGCATGGTTGCCGGCGGGTCTACCCAGCGGCTTGGGCTTGCTGGTGCTGGTGGGCTTGCTGATGACGCTGGTGGAGTTGCCGTTAAGTCTTTACAGCACGTTTCGCGTCGAGGCGAGGTTTGGGTTTAACAAAATGACGCCGGCGCTCTTCTGGAAGGATTTCGTGAAGGGCCTGCTGCTCGCCGCCGCGCTCGGCCTGCCGCTCGCCGCAGTGGTGTTGTGGCTGATGGAAAAAGCGGGGGAGTTGTGGTGGTTTTATGCGTGGCTGGTATGGATGGCGTTTAATATTTTGCTGCTGGCGATTTACCCGACGTGGATCGCGCCGCTGTTCAACAAATTTACGCCCATGGACAACGCCGCGCTGAAGGAACGGATCGAGCAATTGCTCGCGCGCTGCGGCTTTAAGGTTAAGGGGCTGGTGGTGATGGATGGCTCGCTGCGTTCGAGCCACGGCAACGCTTACTTCACCGGCTTTGGCAAATCCAAGCGCATCGTGTTTTTCGACACGCTGCTCGAGCGCCTGTCGCCGCCGGAAGTTGAAGCGGTGCTGGCGCATGAGCTTGGCCACTTCAAGCTTCGGCACGTGGTCAAACGCATCGTGTGGACCTTCGCCGCGAGCTTCTTTTTTCTGTGGCTGCTTGGGTTTTTGATGCAGCAGCCGTGGTTTTACCAAGGCCTCGGTGTCACCACGCCCTCGCCAGCAATGGCGCTGATTTTGTTTTTCCTGGCGGTCCCGTACTTCACGTTTTTGCTGCAGCCGCTCACCGCGATGTATTCGCGCAAGCAC
>VGIF01000307.1 GCA_016868015.1 Betaproteobacteria bacterium | reverse complement strand
CACTGGGATTCGCGTTTACAGAGCAATCGGGGACTTATTCAGCGCTTCCTTAAATCTCAAAAGGGAAATTGAGTGACCCACCTCACACAATTTCCTACGACGCCTTGCCTTGCCACGTTTCCACATCTTTTCAGCCTTTCTAGCGGGTGATCGCTAGGTTGGTAATCCAACAGTCCGGCCTGTGGTTATCCCGTTGTTCAATGGGTTTTTGGACGGGAGTTTCAGAATTGCTTTCATCGCAATTACCTCCCTTCTCCGAGTACTCGCTGAATATGCCCACCAACATAGGCGTGAGAAAGTTGGATTTACTCAGTGAGCCGCGGAACTATTTTGAGTGTAGCGCAAATCCCTGGCGGCCTGTAGCCCGTAGGGCGGGAGGAGCGAAGCGTATCCCGCCGCTTTCCCGCGGCATCGCGAACGGCGGGATACGCTTCGCTCCTCCCGCCCTACTTTACGCCTCCACGCCGCCGCTCATACCACCGCGACATCATTTCCATCGCCACACACGACACCACCGCCACACTCAACAGCGACATCTCCGCCGCACGCCACCCCCAGCGATCGACGGTCAGCGCAAACACCGTCGGCGACACGGCGTTTATGATGACGATCGGCGTGGCCACCAAACCGAGCACCGCGCCGTAGCCCTCCTTGCCGAACAGTGCCAGCGGCACCGCGCCGCGCACTATCGTGATCACGCCCTGCGCCGCACCCATCACCAGCGTGAACACTAATATCGCGCGCCAGTCGCCGCCGGCGAACCACAGCACGATAAACGAGATCGGCAGCACGCCCAGCGCAATGCGCGCCACCGTCATCGCGCGCAGGTTTTTGCCGAACACGATTTCGATCAAGCGGCCGCTAAATTGCGCCACGCCTTTCATCGAGGCAATCCACACCGCCGTCGCCACGGTGAGCCCTGCCGCCTCGAACAGCGGCACCAGGTGCACCGCCACCACGCCGAAGATGTAGCCGTTCATCGACATCACCAGCGCGAACAACAGCATCGCCAGCGTACGCACGCGCCCGGTGAGCGGCGGGCCATCGCGTGCGCTGCGTGCTTCTGCCGCCGGCGTGGTGCTGAGCCCCGGCGCTTCGCGCCGCGACAGGCCCCACCAATTAAGCGGCAAGCACACCGCGAGGTGAATGATCGCAAACGCCACCAGCGTGCCGCGCCAGCCGAATGCTTCGTTGAAATAATGCCCCACCACCCAAAACACCGTCGACGCAAACGCGCCGAACAGCGTGAGATACGAAATCGCCTCGCGCCCGCGCGAGGGCACCACCTGCACCAGCGCGGCAAACGCCGCGTCGTAGAGCGTCAAACGCATGCCCACGCCGAGCAACGCCCACAGCGCGAGATACGCCGCTTCGCTTTGCACGAGCGACAACAAAAACAAACCCGCTGCCGTGAGCACGGTGCCGACGCACATCGTGAGCCGCGCGCCGCGCCGGTCGATCAAGCGCCCTGCCCAAGCAGACACTGTGCCCATAGCGAGCATCGCCACGGTGAAGCCGAGATAAATCATGGTGCGGCTCCAGCCGGTGTCGGCGGCCATCGGCAGTGCAAGAATGCCGACCACGTAGTAACTGGTGCCCCAGGCGGTGATTTGGGCGATGCCTAAGGCGCAGACGGTGGGGATCAGCGGGTCGGTGGTTGTGGGTTTCACCGCAGATCCCCGCCGCGTGGTTGAAAGATGCACGCACACAACCAGCGTGTCGTTCCCGCACAGGCGGGAACCCATAACGCCCTCAACCGACCAGTTCCTGATACAAATCCCGCCACGATGGATTCCTCTCCTGTATCAAGCGAATTTTCCAGGCGCGATTCCATTTCTTGATTTGTTTTTCTCTTGTGATCGCCGCGCGAACATCATCGTGTGTTTCGTACCAAACCAGTCGTTTAACGGCGTATTTCTTGGTGAATCCTTCGACAAAACCGCCTTGGTGCTGCCATGCGCGTTTGATCAAGTCCGATGTTACGCCGGTGTATAACGTGCCGTAGCGACCACTGGCGAGTATGTAGACATAGTAAGTCTTGGACACTGTGATATGGGTTCCCGCCTGCGCGGGAACGACAGCGGTGGTTTGCTATTTCTTCTTTGCCCTGGTTGCGTTGCGCTTTGTTTTTGCAGGCGCTCGAACCGCCGCTCTCGCAATCTCCGATGCGTTTTTCAACGCGCCCATACCCCAACACAATCCAATCAATTTCCCCACCTGCGCCGCCGGCAACAGGCCCTTACACTGCGCGCGAAATTTGGCTTCAAGATCGGCGTCACTCATCGGGTTGTCGATACTGCCCACGCAATGCTCGATGAATTTTTCCAGAACACGTCCGTCTTTTAAGGTCATACGGATGCGCACCTGGTCTTCCATTAAACCACGCTCGGCCACCGCACTGACTTGATCGCGCAGCCGCACCACCGCCGGCTTGCGCACGATAGCATCGCTGTACGCCGATTCTCCACCCTCGCCCAGCAAGATCGCCGCCGCGCACGAGTGAAACACGCTGAACTTGCCTTCGAGCCCCGACGCCGGTTCGCGCTTGCCCGTTAATTCCAACACCAGCGGATGCACCTTCAAATCGATGCGCGCGATGTCCTCAAGCTTCAAGCCCCGCTCGTCGCGCAGTTGGATGCAGCCGTCGATCGCCGGGTGGATCACCACGCCGCAGGCGTAGGGCTTGTAGCTGTTGGACAATAATTCCCACGACTTACCCAGCCCCTCGGTAATCGCCGCGGGGTCGAATTTCGTCGACAACACCGCCGCGAAACCGCGCCGGCCCTCGATGCCCTGCTCCGGCCCGACGACGTTCTTTTTAGCGAGCAGCGCCGCCATCAAGCCGTTGCGCGCGGCAATGCCCGGGTGCAGCGGCTTAGCCATGCTGCCGAAGGTTTCACGTATTCCGCACGCGTGCGTGGCTGCGATGCCCAGCGCCCACACCATTTGCCGCGCATTGAGTTTTAACAACCGCCCCGCCGCCACCGCCGCGCCGAACACACCGGCGGTGGCCGTGATATGCCAGCCGACATCATAGTGATTGGGCAAAATCGCTTTGCCGATGCGGCACTCGGTTTCCACACCGAGCACAAACGCGTGCAAAAAATCGCGGCCACTGACGTGCATATGCTCCGCCAGTGCAAGGATCGCCGGCAGCACCGGCGCGCTGGGATGAATCACCGTTTTGAGATGCGTGTCGTCGAAGTCGAAAGTATGCGCGGTGGTGCCGTTGAACAACGCCGCCTGGAAAATATCCACGCGCTCGTGCCGGCCCAAAATGCTCGCCACGCGCGGGCCGGAGAACTCGTTCAATGCCGCGAGCGCCCGCTTCACGGTTTCATGTTGAGATGCACCGACGGCGCAGCCCACCCAATTCAACAATGCACGCGCCGCTTCGTGGCGCACGGTGGCGGGTAGCGCGGCGGCTTTGTGAGCCACGACAAATTCAGCAAGTCGGCGAGTGTCAACATG
>VGIF01000306.1 GCA_016868015.1 Betaproteobacteria bacterium | reverse complement strand
GTGCGAGGACAGATTTTCACGGTTTTCAAGCGAATAGTTCGTACTATTCGCGCAGGAAACCGGGGAAATATGGACCGCATCCGCTCATTTTGCAGCCGGCAGGGTTAAGCCCGACAGGCTGCCAGGGCGTGCTCCGCCAGAATGACGGGAGCGATAGTTTTGAGCAATGTTGTGCGCACCGTACGGACTTGCGCCCTACGCGATGCGTTGCAGGTTTTTACCGCAACCCCGGAATCCGCCCCTTCAACCCCCGCATCATCTTCTGCAACCCGCCCTTCGCCATCATTTTCATCATCTTTTGCGTTTGCTCGAATTGATTGAGCAGGCGGTTGACTTCCTGCACGGTGACGCCCGCGCCGGTGGCAATGCGGCGTTTGCGTGACGCCTTGAGCAAGTCCGGAAACTGGCGCTCGCGCGGCGTCATCGAGTTGATAATGCCCTCGATGCGGCGCATGGCTTTTTCTTCCATTTGCGGCGCGCTTTGCGCCATCGCCGCCAGGTTGCCGGGCAGCTTATCCACCACCGCGGAGACGCCGCCCATTTTGTTCATTTGCGCGATTTGTTGTTTGAAGTCTTCGAGATCGAAGCCTTTGCCGGTTTTGACTTTTTTAGCGAGCTTTTCGGCGTCGGCCAGGTCGACGGTTTTTTGCACTTCCTCGATCAGCGACACCACGTCGCCCATGCCGAGGATGCGCGAGGCCATGCGGTCGGGGTGAAACGCCTCCAGCCCGTTTAACTTTTCACCAACGCCGGCGAATTTGATCGGCTTGCCGGTGACGTGCCGCACCGACAACGCCGCACCCCCGCGCGCGTCACCATCGAGTTTGGTCAACACCACGCCGGTCAGCGGCAGCGCCTCTGAAAACGCTTTGGCCACGTTGACCGCGTCCTGGCCTTGCATGGCATCGACCACGAACAAGGTTTCAATCGGGTTGACCGCGCCGTGCAACTGCTTGATCTCATCCATCATCGCCTGATCGATGGCGAGCCGCCCCGCGGTGTCGACGATCAGTACGTCGTGAAAATGCCGCTTGGCGTGATCTACCGCGGCATTGGCGATGGCCACCGGTTTTTGATCGCCGCTGGACGGGAAAAAATCCGCGCCCGCTTGCGCGGCCACGGTTTTTAACTGCTCGATCGCCGCCGGGCGATACACGTCGCAACTCGCGAGCAACACTTTCTTCTTGCGATTTTCCGCGAGCCACTTGGCGAGCTTGCCGCTGGTGGTGGTTTTGCCGGAGCCCTGCAGGCCCGCCATCAAAATCACCGCGGGCGGCTGCGTGGCGAGATTTAAATCGTCGTTCTTCTCGCCCATTAACGCGATCAACTCGCGATGCACCACGCCCACCACCGCCTGGCCCGGCGTGAGCGAGCCGATCACTTCCTGCCCCAGCGCTTTTTCACGCACGCGCGCGATGAAGTCGCGCACCACGGGCAGCGCCACGTCGGCTTCGAGCAGCGCCATGCGCACCTCGCGCAGCGCATCACCGATATTGTCCTCGGTGATGCGCGCCTGGCCGCGCAGGGTTTTGATGACTTGCGATAAACGTCCGGTGAGGTTATCGAACATGGCTGTGGGTTACCGGGTTAGTGTAGACTCGAAAAATGCTCGCGAATCCATCCACGACGCCTGGCATTTTACTCCATCTGACTTGCGCCCTTCTCTACGCCGCGCTGGCGTTTTATTTCTGGCAACGGCACTGGCCGGGCAGACGCGCCGCGGCGCCCGATTGGGGTTCGCACCGCGGCCTCGAACACGCCGCGTTGCTGGTGCCGTTCACGCTGCACGGCTGGCTGCTTTATACCTCGATTATCGGCAGCGACGGTTTGTATCTCAGCGTGGGTAACGCGCTGTCGCTGATTTTGTGGTTGACCGTCCTGATCTACGGCCTGGGCAGTTATTTTTACAAGCTCGATGGTTTGCACGCGCTGGTGTTGCCGGCGGCGGCGGTCGCGGTGTTGCTGCCGATGGCGTTCCCTTCCACGCGCGCGCTCGCCCACACCGAAACCGCCGCGTTCAAGGCGCATTTGCTGATTTCAATGGCGGCGTACAGCCTGTTCACCATCGCATCACTGCATGTGCTGTTGATGGCGATCATCGAAAAACGTTTGCACGCGGGCGCGCCGCCGTACGCCAACATGCCGCCGTTGCTGACACTCGAGACGCTGTTGTTTCGCATCATCGGTGTGGGGTTTGTGTTGTTGACACTCACCATCGTCAGCGGCGTGATGTTCTCGGAAGAATTATTCGGCAAGCCCGCGCGCTTCACCCACAAGACGGTGTTCGGCGTGTTGTCGTGGCTGATTTTCGCCGCGCTGTTGAGCGGGCGCGCATTCTATGGCTGGCGCGGGCGCACCGCCGTGCGCTGGACGCTCGCCGGTTTTTTGACGCTGGTGCTCGCTTATATCGGCAGCAAGTTCGTGCTCGAAGTGATCCTCGGGCGCTAGAAAAAATGGTTAATAAAATCAATTACTTACATTAACACATCGTGCGGCCTGCACACGTAGCCTGGCTCGTCGCGCTAGGCGCGATCTGGAGCGCTTCCTTTTTGTTCATGAAAATCGCCGTGCCTTCGATGGGGCCAGTGGCGATGATCGGCGGGCGCGTTGTCACCGGCGCGATTGCGCTGACGGCAATCGCGTGGTTGATCAAAACGGCGCACGCGCGTTTACCCCGCGGCAGTGAATGGCGGCCGGCCGCGGTGGTGGGCGTGTTTTACGTCGCGCTGCCGCTGCTGATGTGGGGTTATGCGTCGCAACGCTTGTCGGTGTCGCTGTTATCGATCATCAACGCGGCAGCGCCGTTGTTTGCGGCGATGCTCTCGCTCGTGTGGCTCAGGGAAAAAATGAGTGCATTGGGTGTGGGCGGCCTCGCGCTGGGTTTTGCCGGCGTGGCGGTGCTGGTGGGCGGCGAGGGGTTTACCGCGGGCGTTGATACGGCCTCGATCGCGGCGGCTTTCGGCGCGAGCTTTTTTTATGGCGCGGTATCGAACTACACGCGCCAGGCGAAGAGCGCCGCGCCGCTCACCAACGTGCTGGGCAGCCTGTGGATCGGTGCGTTGATTTTGCTGCCGTTGATGTTCGCGTTCCCGGCGCGCGAGACACCCGGCGTCGCGGCGTTAAGCGCGGTCGCGGCCCTGGGCATTCTTTGCACCGCCGTCGCCTACGTTGCTTTTTTTTGGCTGATCGCGCAAATCGGCGCGGCGCCCGCGCTCACCACGACTTACCTGATCCCCGTGTTTGGCGTGATCTGGGGCGCGCTGTTTCTGGGCGAACGAATCGGCGTGCATCACATATTGGGCGCGGCAATGATCGTCGGCGGTATTGCGCTGGTGGCGCGGGCGCGGCGCGATGGAGTAGCATAGGCCTATAGAGCATTACATAATTTGCGACCAACCCTCCCTCATCCCCGTCCCTTCTCCCGGAGGGAGACGGGTGGTGGCTTGCCTCTCCCTCCGGGAGAGGGAACGAAG
>VGIF01000305.1 GCA_016868015.1 Betaproteobacteria bacterium | reverse complement strand
ATGTCTTGCCTCGTGGCTCGCGAATACGTCCTCCCAATCAGAACGTACCACTGGGATTCGCGTTTACAGAGCAATCGGGGACTTATTCAGCGCTTCCCTAAGAGGATTATTCGCATGGCCAGCCTTGTGCTCACCCCCATCGCCGCCAGCGTATCGGAGCTGAAAAAAAACCCGATGGGCACCGTCGCCGCCGGCGGGGGCTTTCCCGTGGCGATTTTGAATCACAACGAACCGGCGTTTTACTGCGTGCCGGCCAAGGCGTACGAAGCCATGCTGGAAAAGCTTGAAGAAGCCGAGCTCAACGCCATTGCCGACGCGCGCGCGAACGAGCGCGTGGTGAAGGTTAAGCTCAGTGAGTTATGAGCTCGCCTTTCTTGAGCCCGCGCTCAGGGAATGGCGCAAACTTGACGCGCATTTGCAGGCGCAATTCAAGGCGTGGTTGGCGGAACGATTGAATAATCCCCATGTGCCGTCGGCGCGGCTTCACGGCCAACTCCATCGCTATAAAATCAAACCGCGCAACGCCGGATACCGGCTGGTTTACGAAGTGCGAGACAAGCAGTTGGTCGTTGTTGTTGTCGCGGTGGGTAAGCGGGAACGCAATGTAGTTTATGAGGCGGCTGCTAGGCGCTGAGCCGGCGTACTTGCGAGCGCGTAATCTTTAATCGCCACTTTGATTTCAAGTTTTAGACCGCGATGCCGATACACCACACGATTTGGAAAGTAGGCGACAATCCCGCGCCATTGTCGCGTAGTCGCCTCGTGAGCGAGCAAAAACTCGAAGAAATGATTGTTCGCGACCCCAACATACTACCCAGCGAATGGATGTTGGTCGGCCGGCAAGAGATTACAGCACACGGTGGACGTATCGATCTGCTGGCGCTCGCGCCGGATGGTTCGCTGGTTTTGATCGAACTTAAGCGCGAGCGCACGCCGCGAGAGATTGTTGCGCAGGCACTGGATTACGCGTCGTGGGTGGAATCATTGACGCCAGATAAGATTGCACAGATTTACCAGCGGTTCTCCGGCGGTGGTGATCTGGATGCTGCGTTTCGCGCGCACTTTGGTGTGGTTTTGGATGAGGATACGCTTAACGAGTCGCATCAGATCGTGATTGTGGCGGCCGAGCTGGATGCCGCAAGCGAGCGCATTATTGCCTATCTGAACGAACGCGAAATTGCCATCAATGCACTGTTTTTTCAGGTGTTTCAGAATGGCGATGAGCAACTGCTGAGCCGTGCGTGGCTGATTGATCCAGGAAAGACGCAAGTCAACGCCGCCAGCGTACCAAAGGTTAAGGGTGAGAAAGAGCCGTGGAACGGTGAGTTTTATGTTTCGTTCGGCGGCGATCGAAGCTGGGACGAAGCACGTGAGTACGGCTTTGTCAGCGCTGGTGGTGGGGCATGGTACAGCCAAACATTAAAGGTGCTGGCGCCTGGGGATCGCATATGGGTGAAAATCCCTGGCACCGGCTTTGTCGGTGTGGGGCGCGTCACAGAAGCGGTACGTCCGGCCCATGAATTCATGGTGAACACGCCATCGGGCGAGCGGCCAGCAACGGAGGTGCTTAAAAACGCGGCAGCGTACAAACGGAACGCAGACGATCCGGACAAATCGGAGTATTTTGTGCGCGTGCAGTGGTTGGATTCGATACCGCAAGCTAAAGCGGTAAACGAGGTCGGCTTGTTCGGTAATCAGAATACGGTATGCCAACCCTCAACGCCGAAGTGGCGGCACACGGTCGAACGCTTAAAGACTTATTTCAGGAAGTGGGATAAACCGGCAGGGCAATGAGTTGGTCGCAAAAATATCTTCGTCGCAGCAACAATAGAATCAAAAGGGTCGACAACGACTTAAATTGGATTTCCATAAATAATTGATTTTAAACATATTTTCTGCGAGAGGTGACTACCCCACGCGCGTTCGCCGGCATCATTTTCTCCGCCTGATCATCACCGCCATTGCGATGCTGCGAGCCGTGTGGCGAGCACAGCCCTGTCCGCTACGCGACTAAGCTTTCTCTGCTGCCAGCCACCCCCGCAAATCGGCCTTACGAATCTTGCCATTAGCCGTGCGCGGCAGTGCGTCGACAATTTCCAGTCGCTCCGGCCAATACACCTTGGCCACGCCGCGCGCGGCGAGAAAATTTTGTACGCCCACCATGTCGAGTGTTTGCCCCTCGCGGCAAATCACAAACGCGCACGCGCGTTCGCCCAGGCGCGGGTCGGGCATGGCGACGATGGCGGCGTCTTGCACGCGCGGGTCTTCGTAGAGCAAGTCTTCGACGTATTTCACCGGGATGTTTTCGCCGCCGCGGATGATGATGTCTTTCAAGCGGCCGGTGATGCGCACGTAACCTTCGGCATCGAGCGTGGCGAGGTCGCCGGTGTCGAACCATTCGTTATCGAAATTCTCGCGCGTTAGCGCTTCTTGTTTGATGTAGCCGACAAACATGAAGGGGCCGCGGCATTGCAGGCGGCCTTCGGTCCCGGGCGGCAGCAATTGGTTTGTATCGTCGACCACGCGCACCGCCATGCCCGGCTGTGCGCAGCCGTCGGTGTTGAGCAGTTTTTCGTCGGGCGCGCCGATGCGGGTTAGCGTGACCACGGCGTTTTCGGTCTGCCCCCAGCCGCAGTGAATGCCCACGTGCGGCAGCTTGTCGCGCGCTTCGATGAGCAGCGCGCGCGGGATCGGCCCGCCGCCGCAACGGAATATGCGAAACGACGACAAATTGCATTCACCGAGATTTTTCGCGCGCAACAAGTCCAGCAAAAAGGTCGCGCTGCCGCTGGAAACGGTGATGCGATGCTGGGCGATCCACTCGACCATTTGCTCGGCGTTCCAGACATCTTGCAGCACCACGGTGGCGCCGAGCTGGATCGGCAGGCGCACACCGTTCAGAAATCCGGTTTGATGCGCGATGGTGGAGGCGATGTGAATCACATCGTCGCTTCTGAGTTGCAGCGAGGCGGCCAGTGCCAACTGCGGCGCTACGATGGTGTTGCTGGTGTGCATCACCCCCTTGGGCTCGCCGGTGGCGCCGGAGGTGAAAACGATTTCGGTGACGTCGTTGGCGTCAGGAAGCGGGGCTTCGCGCGCGGGATGGGCTGTTGAAATAAAGCTGTCCCAAGCGATCTCGCTCTTGCCCGCTTCGCCCACCATCATCACGTGCTGTAACGCCGGCAACTCCGCGCGCAGCCGCGCCGCCATGTCGCGATAGTCAAAGCCGCGGAACCGATCGGGGATCACCCATAGCTTTGCATCCGACAATTTCAGCATATGCGCGACTTCGCGGTCGCGGCTCATCGGTGTGATCAGGCTGCTCACCACGCCGATACGCGTGGCGGCGAGATGCAAAATCAAAAATTCTTTCCAGTTAGGTAACTGCAACGCCATCACGTCGTTGGGCTGAAAGCCCAACGCGAGCAAGCCATGCGCGCAGCGCGTCACTTGTGTAGCGAGTTCGCCGTAAGTGA
>VGIF01000304.1 GCA_016868015.1 Betaproteobacteria bacterium | reverse complement strand
CCATGGTATCGATGATCGAACGCTGGTTGGCGCCAGGCATGCTGTGTCTGGCGATTGCACTGTTTTCGCCTCATGCGCAGGCTCAAAGTACGCCGGTGGGCGAATTGACGCTGGACAACGGCATGCGCGTCATCGTCAAAACCGATCGCCGCGCGCCGGTGGTGGTGTCGATGGTGTGGTACCAGGCCGGCAGTGTCGATGAGGTGAATGGCACGACCGGGGTCGCGCATGTGCTTGAGCATATGCTGTTCAAGGGCACCAAAAGCCGTCCGGCGGGGGATTTTTCCAAGATCGTCGCGGCAGCCGGCGGGCGCGACAACGCGTTTACCAGCCGCGATTATACCGGCTATTTTCAGACCATCCAAAAATCGCAGTTGCCGCTGATGTTAAGCCTCGAGGCCGACCGCATGGTCAACGCGCTGATTTCGCCCGAGGAATTCGCAAAAGAAATCAAAGTGGTGATGGAAGAGCGCCGCTGGCGCACCGACGATCGCCCGCGCTCGCTGGTGTACGAGCAACTGATGGCGGCGGCGTTGATCGCGCATCCGTACCGCACGCCGGTGGTGGGTTGGATGAGCGATCTGCAAAACATGAGCGCGGCGGACGCGCGTGCGTTCTACGAACAGTGGTACGGCCCCAACAACGCCACGCTGGTGGTGGTGGGCGATGTGTCGCACGACGAGGTGTTTGAGCTTGCGCGCCGGCATTTCGGCCCGCTCAAGCCGCGCGCCTTGCCGCCGCGCAAACCGCAGGACGAGCCGCCGCAAATGGGCGTGCGCCGCATCACGGTGAAAGCGCCCGCCGAGCAGCCGTATTTCATCATGGCCTATCGCGCGCCGCGGTTGATCGATGCGCAAAACGATTGGGAGCCGTACGCGCTCGACATGCTCGCCAGTGTGTTAAGCGGCAATGCCGCCGCGCGCTTTAGCCGCGAACTGGTGCGCGGCACGCAAATCGCGTCCAGCGTGGGCGCGAGTTACGACGGTGTCGGCCGCGGGCCAGCATTCTTTTATTTGTGGGGCGTGCCCACGACCGGCAAAACGCTCGCTGAACTGGAGCAGGCGGTGCGCCGCGAAGTGCAAAAAATCATCGATGAAGGCGTGGCCGAGGATGAATTAAAGCGCGTCAAGGCGCAGGTGACCGCTGCGCGCGTGTATGAGCGCGACTCGATGTTTTTTCAGGCGCGGCAAATCGGTTCGCTGGCGATGGCGGGTTTTGCGCCGCGCGCGATCGACGTGATGAATGAACGATTCAACGCTGTCACTGCCGAACAAGTGCGCGAAGTGGCAAAAAAATATTTGATCGATGACGCGCTGACGGTGGCGTATCTCGATCCGCAACCGGTGGGCGAGCGCAAGCCCGCCGCGCCGCCGCCAGGAGTGCGCCATGGCAACTAAGGCGATGATTTTACATAAGTATTTGATTTTATTTAATATTTGTTTATGGCCTGGAGCGGCATGGGCGATCCTGCCGATTCACCATTGGCAAACGCAAAACGGCGCGCGGGTGTATTTCGTGGAAAACCGCGACATCCCGATGATCGATCTGTCGATCGATTTCGCCGCAGGCTCCGGCTACGACCGCGCCGCCAAAGCGGGCGTGGCGAGCATGACCAATCATTTGATACGCCTGGGCGCCGAAGGCATGGATGAAGACGAAATCGGCCGGCGCAGCGCCGACATCGGCGCGGGCATCGGCGGGCGTTTCGATACCGACCGCGCGGGGTTGAGTATGCGCACGCTGTCGGACCGGGCGATTCGCGAGCAAGCGCTCGACATCTACTTGCGTATTTTGCATAAGCCGGTGTTCCCGGACGCGGTGTTAAAGCGCGAAAAAACGCGCTTGATCGGCGCGATCAAGGAATCCGACATACAGCCCGGCACCATCGTCGCGCGCACGTTTAACGAATTGATGTATCGCGAACACCCCTACGGATTGCGTTCCTCGGGCGACATCGCTTCGGTGGAAAAAATCGCGCGCGACGATCTGGTGGCGTTTTACCTTCAGCACTACCACGCGCGCGGCGCGGTGATTGCCATCATGGGCGACGTGTCGCGCGAGCAGGCCGCGGCGATCGCCGAGCGCGTGAGCGCGGGCTTGCCGCCGCCGCCGGCCACGCCTACCGTGCTGCCGCCGGTGCCCGGCCAGACGCAGCAGATCACACGCCTGATCCCGCATCATGCCTCGCAAAGCCACATCCTGCTGGGCGCCATCGGTATCGCGCGCAACGACGCGGATTATTTTCCGTTGTTCGTCGGCAACTATATTTTGGGCGGCGGCGGTTTTGCCTCGCGCATCAGCGAGGAAGTGCGGCAAAGACGCGGGCTCGCCTATTCGGCGGGCGGTTATTTTGTGCCGAGGCTGGAGCGCGGGCCCTTCATCATCAGCATGCAAACGCGCAAGGATCAAGCGCAGCAAGCACTCGACGTGGCGTTAAAGACGCTGCGCGACTACATCGCCAACGGCCCCACCGTGAGGGAACTCGAGGATGCCAAGAAAAACCTGATCGGCGGGTTTCCATTGCGCATCGACAGCAACCGCAAAATCCACGAGTATCTGGCGGTGATCGGCTTTTACAACTTGCCGTTGAACTACCTCGACGAGTTCACGCGCAACATCGAGCGCGTTACCGTCGATGACATCAAGCGTGCGTTCGCCGCGCGCATCGATCCGGAAAAGCTGATTACCGTGGTGGTGGGGGCGGATGAGGTGGCGGCGGGCAAGGCCGCGGTGCGCTGAGCGCATGGCAAGCGCCGCGTGAAACAAAACCGCGTGCGCATCATCGGCGGCGTGTGGCGCAGCCGCGTCATCAGTTTTCCCGATCAGCAAGATTTACGCCCCACGCCCGACCGCGTGCGCGAGACGCTGTTTAATTGGCTGGGGCAAGACCTCACGGGGTTAACGTGCCTCGATCTTTTCGCCGGCAGCGGCGCGCTGGGCTTCGAGGCTGCCTCGCGCGGCGCCAAACACGTCATCCTGGTCGAGCGCGAACGCGCGCCGCACGCGGCGTTGGAAGTGAATCGCAAACTGCTCGGCGCGACGCAAGTTAAAGTGGTGCGCGCCGACGCGCTGGCGTTTTTGCGCGGCGCGCGGGATGTGTATGATGTGGTGTTTGCGGACCCGCCGTTCGCGGCTGATCGGTGGGCAACGCTGTTTGCGGCGCTAACGCCACGGCTCGCCGCCGGCGGCTCGGTGTATTGCGAAAGCGGCGGGGAATTCGCGCTGCCCGCGGGCTGGCAGGTTTACAAAGCGGGTCGCGCCGGGCAAGTGCATTACCAATTGTTGAAACGTGAAGATGATTCGAAAGCACAAAACGCATGAACACCACCATAGCGGTTTACCCCGGTACCTTTGACCCGATCACGCTCGGCCATGAAGACCTGACGCGTCGCGCCTGCAAGATTTTCGACCGGGTGATACTGGCCGTGGCCGACAGCAAATCCAAGCGGCCGTTGTTCACGCTGGACGAGCGCGTGACCATCGCGCGCGAAGCCTT
>VGIF01000303.1 GCA_016868015.1 Betaproteobacteria bacterium | reverse complement strand
CGCGCGCACCTTGATGGTCAAGTCAAAACCATCCATGCGCGGCATTTCCACGTCGGTGATCATCACGTCGGGCACCTGATCGCGGATTTTTTCCAGCGCGTCGATGCCGTCCTTGGCGACGATCACGCGGTAACCTTCGCGGGTTAACAAACGGTCGGTGATTTTGCGCACGGTCAACGAATCGTCGACCACCAGCACGCTGCGTTGGCGTTCCGGTTGCGCCGCCGCGGCCGGTGCCGGCGGCAGCGCCGCGGCCTTCTCGACGGGTAGCGCCCTGGCGTCGATTTGTTGCGCCAGCGCCTGTGCCGCGAGATAACGGGCACTTAACACCACCGGGTTCAAAATCAGCACCGTCTCGCCCGAGCCCAGCACCGCCGCGCCAGTGATGCCCGGCACGCGCGCCAATTGCGGGCCGATATTCTTGATGACGATTTCCTGGCCGCCGACGATATCGTCGACCTGAATCGCCGCGCGCTGCGGCAGGCGCCCCTTAAAACGCGAAGCGGCTCATGCCGCCATCCACCGGGATCACGGTTCCCGTGACATAGCCGGCCAGAGCCGAAGCCAAAAATATCGCCAGATGGGCAATTTCATCCGCCTCGCCAAAACGGCCCGCGGGAATTTCAGCCTGCGCGAACTCGCGGCGCGATGCGTCCGTCGGATAACGTTTATCGATCTGCTCGCTGCGGATTCGCCCCGGCTGCAGGGAATTGATGGTGATGTTGTGCGGCGCGAGCTCGCGCGAAAGCCCCTTGGCCCACACGTGCACGGCGGCCTTGGCGCTAAACGCTGCATTCAAGATTTTCGGTTCAGAGGTGCCGGTGAGGTTCACGATGCGGCCGAACCGGTTTTGTTTCATCGACGGCACGATGGCATGCGTCAACTCGCGCAAACGCCAAAAGTTCAGCGTCATGCCTTCATGCCATTGTTCTTTACTGGCCTCGAACGTGATCGGCCGGCTGCCGCCCGCGGCATTGATCAAAATGTCCACCCGGCCCAGCGCTTGTAGCGCACGCGCGGCGACGTCTTCAGAGGCATTTTCCGGGTAAAAATCCGCCTCGATGATCACCGGTGCGGCGCCGCCCGCCGCGACGATTTCGCCGGCCAGCGCCTGCAGCAAAGGTTTGCGCCGCGCCACCATCGCCACCCGCACGCCCTCGCGCGCAAGCCCGAGCGCAATCGCGCGCCCGATGCCCTGGCTTGCGCCGCTGACCAGCGCGCAGCGCCCGTTGAGTTGCAAATCCATGGTTCGACACCCGTTTAAAATTAGCTACATTATCGACGGTTGTTTAAAGGGCGCCTAGGCTTTAAAAAAATATTCAATTAAATCAAATACTTATGTAAACCATGGCACACTCACCTCAAGGCATCCAAACGCGGCGCTGGACCGAGCAGCGCTGGTTACTCGACAATATTATCCGTTCCGTGGGCATCGATTGGGATCAGCCGCGCACCATCTCCTACAACACGCCGTGCGGCGCGGAAGCCAATTTAGATTTCGCCGGCATCCGCGAACGCGTTAAAAAATACGCCGACATTTCACCCGCTTTTGAAACGGCCGCGCGCCGCCGCGAGGCCAAGGCGCGCGCCGCGCAACAAGCCGGCGAAGTGGTCACTGCGCGCAACAATTATTTTTACGCCGCGATTCTTTACGCGGCCGCGCAATGGCCGCACGACGAAAACAACGACAAAAATCTCGCGCTTAACACGTGTAAACGCGACTGCTACTCGAACTACGCCAAACTCGCCGATCATCACGTCGAAGCGGCCTGGATACCGTTTCAAGGCAAAGCGCTGCCCGGCTGGCTGCATTTACCGCCGGGACACACCACTCTGGGCAAACTGCCTGCCGTATGGTCAATCCCCGGCATGGACGGCTTTAAGGAAGCCAACGTCGCGCTCTACGGCGACCGCTGGTTAAGCCGCGGCATCGCCGTGCTCACCCTCGAAGGCCCCGGCCAGTATGAGGCCGCGGTCAACGACATCCGTGTCAGCGTGCCCAACTGGATCGAAGCCGCCGGCGCGGTTATGAACTGGCTCAGCGCACGCCCCGAAATCGACGCGCGGCGCATCGCCGTCACCGGCAATAGCTTCGGCTCGTTTTTCGGCACGCTCGCCTGCGCGCACGAGCCGCGTTTTAAGGCGTGCGCGGTGAGCGCCACCTGCCTTGAGCCCACGTGCCGCACCATTTTCGAAGAAGCCTCGCCCACGTTTAAGCGCCGCTTCATGTACATGTCGGGCTACACCGACGAAGCCCGGTTCGACGCATTCTGCAAAACGCTCACCTGGGAAGGCCACGCCGAAAACATCCGCGTCCCGTACTTGTGCGTCGCCGGCGAGGCGGACGAGTTAAGCCCGCTCGAACACACCGAGCGGCTGCTGCAAACGTTAAACTGCCCCAAGCAACTGGTGATCTATCAAGACTCGCGCCATTCGGTGGGCAACGTGCCTGCAGCCCATCTCGGCCCGCACCCGCAAACGCTGGTGGCCGACTGGATGCTCGCGCGCTTAAACGGCAAGCCGTTCGCCGCCGAGCGCTGGTACGTGCAAGCCAATGGCGAAATCATCAAAACGCCCTATCCACGCTAGCGTGTTTTTCACATGGTTGTGGCGTAGCGTTGCGCGCTACGGATAGATCCCGATGTATTTTGCCGCCATTTGCATTAAAATTTGGCTCGCGTTTTCTCAGTACAAACTTCAGCACAAACCCCGGCACAAACCCCAGCGAAACAATTCCCATTTCAGGAAAACGATACATGACATGCATTAAACCGCGCTGCGCGGCGTTGCTGCTACGCGTGGCTCCGCTGCCGCTGCTGCTGGCCGGCGCGAGCACGTGGGCGCAATATCCCGAAAAGCCGATCCGCCTGATCATCCCGTTCGCCACCGGCAGCGCGACCGATACTTCGGCACGTCTTTATGGACTGGAGTTATCCCGCCAGCTCGGCCAGCAAGTCGTGCCCGATAATCGCGCGGGCGCGGGCGGCGCGATCGGCTTGCAGGCGCTCGCCAAATCCGCGCCCGACGGTTACACCCTCGCCTACGCCGGCGCGGGGCCGCTGGCGATAAACCGCAGCATCACACCGAACTTGCCCTATGACGTGGACAAGGAAGTGCAAGCCATTTCACAGGCAGTCAGCGCGCCGATGATGCTGGCCGTGGCACCCACGCTACCGGTCAAAACGGTAAAAGAGTTGATCGCACTGGCCAAGGCCAAGCCTGGCCAACTGTCCAACGGCTCGGCCGGAACCGGCACCGTGGGCCATCTTGCCGGCGAATACTTCAAAATGATGAGCGGCACGCAGATTGTGCACATCCCCTACAAGGGCGGTGCGCAAGCCGCCACCGATTTAATGAGCGGCTATGTGCAATTGATGTTCGATCCGGCCAGCGGTGTCGCACCGCAAATCCGCTCCGGTCGGCTGCGCGGCTTGGCGGTCACCGGCCCAACGCGCACCAAGGCGTTCCCCGACTTGCCCACGGTGGCCGAATCGGGCCTGCCCGGCTACGAAGTGACCACTTGGGGCGGCCT
>VGIF01000302.1 GCA_016868015.1 Betaproteobacteria bacterium | reverse complement strand
GATCGAGCGGCCCGCTGCCCAACGCTTCTTGCCCATGGGGTTCGTTCCATTGTTTGCCGGGGTAATCCTGTAAGAGCGCCGATTGCAACATGGTGGCGGTGTAGGCGAGCGCGCTGTCGACGAACTGGCCTTGTCCCGTGCGCCGCCGATGCAACAGTGCTAGCGCCACGCCATAACACGCCATCAGGCCCGTACCGTAATCGTTGGCGGCGAACGGCGCAGTGGCGGGCTTGGCCGAACCGTAGCGCACTTGCATGCCGCTCACCGCTTGGCCCAACTGTTCGTGGCCGGGGCGGCCGGCGTAAGGGCCGAGATGGCCGAAGGTGTTCATCGAGCCGTAGACGATATCGGGCCGGCGCGCGCGCACTTGCTCGTAGCCGATACCCAGGCGCTCGGCGACACCGGCGCGGAAGTTCTGCAGCACCACGTCGGCGTTGTCGACCAACTTCCAGAAAATATCGAGGCCTTCCTTGGTTTTGAGATCGACCAGGATGCTGCGTTTGCCGCGGTTGATGTCGTTATGGCGCAGCACGGTTTTGGTGTGGGGGCTGTCGATGCGGATCACATCCGCGCCGAATTCGGCTAGCGTGCGGCCGCAGGTGGGGCCGGCTAGCACGATGCATAGGTCTACGACTTTGATGCCTTGGAGGGCGGCGCGCAGTTCTTCCCTCTCCCCTACCCCTCTCCCGGAGGGAGAGGGGTTCGTAATGTTTGCCTCTCCCGCGCGCGGGAGAGGGGAGTTGCTGAGCTCTTTGAGAATTTCTGCTCGATGTTGATCGAGCTTCGGCCGTGGTTTGCGCACCGCGCCAGGGGTTACCGACAGCCGCGTGTTAATACCCGGCCCGCGAAAACGCCCCAGCTCCGGGTCATCGTAATCGGCGATGATTTGCGATTGCAGGGCTTGCGGATGCTTCAACCACTCGGAACTCGAATGACAAATCACGGCCTCGGAGCCGATCTCGGCGACGATGTCTTCCCACTCCTTAGCGATGCGCGTGCGCATCACCTCGTCGTATTTCGCGGCAAGCTCCTTTGGCGGCAGCTTGGCGTCGCGCCATTCGTCCATGCCGATGGATTTGATGAAGGCTTCGAAGCGTTTGTTGTTCGCCACGTACATCAACCAGCGCCCGTCCTTGCACGGTAGTTGGCGGCTCCAGTTGAATTCCGGTTCGGGCACCGGCTTGCCGTTGACCAACAGCCCGCGCGCGCCGACCACGCTGAACGTGGCGTCGAACAGCGGTATCTCCACGCGCTGGCCCAAGCCGTTGCGCGCGCGGGCGTTCAATGCGATGGCCGTGCTCACCGCGCACAAAAATGCGCCGTACATCGAGCCATAGGGAATCACGGTGTAGACCGGCCGCTCGCTGTGTGCGCCATGGGTACGATAGGCGGCGGTGGCCGCACCGATCACGCCTTCCCACGCGCGCACTTGCGCACGCGGGTCGTCTGCGCCGAAGCCGGGCAGCGAGCAATAGATCAAACGCGGGTTGGCCGCGGTCATCGCGGCGGGGCCGACACCCAGACGATCCATCACGCCGGGGCGGAAGTTTTCGATCACCACGTCGGCGCCGGCGATCAGTTTGCGCGCGGTGTCGCGGTCGGCTTCGTTCTTTAGATCGAGAGCTATGCTGCGCTTGTTGCGGTTCCAGGTGGCGTTGGCTGGCGTGTTCCAACGCGGCCCGCCCGGTGGGTCAATGCGGATCACATCCGCGCCTTGGTCGCCGAGCAGCATCGCCGCCAAGGGGCCAGCGATGTATTGGCCGAAATCGATGACGCGTGTGCCTTCTAGGGCGGTGGGCATGGTGTGCTCCTATTGACTATCGGTTATCTGGATTCTATGGTGCATCAGGCGTTCGCGTGGGCGAATTACCACTTCTGTCGTTCCCGCGAAGGCGGGAACCCATAACACCGTTGCCACTGGAGACACCCTATGGGTTCCAGCCTGCGCGGGAACGACAAGGCTAGATTTGCGTGCTTTGCCAACTCACACCTGCACGAGACGTTCCATTCAGAGCAATCGCACAACCTCAGTTACATCCCGCAGCTGTTCCAAATCCCGCACCAGCTCAATCACACGCTCGATATTCTTCGCCGCCATCGGCTTCGCCGCAAACGCCACACAATCGCGGAACTTGGCTTCAATCACCTCCCAGCCCACGCGCTGCTTGGGATCGCCCGGCACGCTGGTCGGCCGGCTGCTCAACACACGGCCATCCTTGGTTTTGATTTCCACTTCCACCATGCCGATGGAGCCACCCGAACCGCCGCGTGCCATTTTTTGGCCAGGGTCGGCGCGCCAGCTTACTTTGTCGGCCATGGCGAGCGCCGCCGGGTCGCGCAAGCCTTCATCGGTGTAATCGCGCAGCGTGACGTTGCCGCGTGCCATCATCACACCGGTGGTGAAGGGGATGCTGTATTTGCCGTCGATCGCCACTTGCGGGCGGCGCTTTTTCTCCAGTGGCTCGCACAGCAGTTGCGTGCCGCCGGTGCCGCCGATGATGGTGATGGCTTCGACGTCTTCGGGTTTGACGTGGTGCGTGTTGCGCAAAATCAAAATCGCGGCATTGGTCGGGCGCGTGTACGCGCACGCGGGCCATACTTTGAAGCCGTGAGTTTTCAATAGTGGAAAACGCGTGCCGAGTTCGCCGACGAGTGCATCCCAATGCGGTGTACCGGTGCGCACGTAGTTGTGAAACAGGCCGTAGCGCCCCTCCAGAAATGCCTTGTCGCCGATGATGCCGCGTCGCGCCATTTCCGCGCCGGCGGTGGCGGCTTGGCCGGAGAAACCCGCTTGCATCGCGCGCATGTGGGTGGCCGCGCCCACCGCCATTTGGCGGCTGCCGCTCATCTGGTTGTAGCCGATGCCGAGCGCGTTTTCCATCTTTTCTTCATCGAGGTGAAGCAAGCGCCCCGCGGTGGCCGAGCCGGAGATATAGCCGAAAAGTTGTGTCGCGAACCAGCCCTCGGCCATGGTCCAGTCGGGGATGTCCACCGCGAGCGAGAGCCGTGTGTGGATGTCGGTGCCGGCGACAACCGCCGTGAGGAAATCTCTACCTGACACACCGCCGAGTTTTTCCGCAATCGCCAACCCCGGCGGTATGGTCGAGATGCTCACATGCCCGCCGTCGGACACATCGTCGTAATCGAGCATGTGGCCGAGGCTGCCGTTGACGAATGCCGCCCACGGCGCGGGCGCTTTGCCGCCAAAACCCCAGATCGTCGCTTCCTCGCGCCCGCTAAGATCGCGCACGTATTCGTGCACGAGTTTGGCTTCGTCGTTAACACCCGAAGCGCCGATGGCAACGCCCAGCGTATCGAGCACGCATTGCTTGGTGAGTTCGATCAACTCGCGCGGAATCGCGTCGTACTGCAAGGTCGCGGCGTGGCGCGAGAATTTGCGCGAGGCGTCTTTGCCGGTGGTTTGGGTTGTATCGGGATTCGAAGTGGCGTCCATAGGGGTGTGACGAATGATCTTTCTCATTTTCAGCCTACGCCTGCACGCATGCACGGTCAAACACATTGTCCGTGATGTGAGACTC
>VGIF01000301.1 GCA_016868015.1 Betaproteobacteria bacterium | reverse complement strand
CTTCGAGGCGGCCCGCCGGCGCATCGGCGCGGTCGCGCGCGAAATTTTGTTGCCGTTCTTGCATCAGCGCGCCCTCGCCGCGCGCGCTTTCACCCAGCTTGGGCTTGATGTGCGCTTGCGGGCGCGGCCCCTTGGGAAAATCTTTTTCCCACCACGCGATTTTTTCCTTGAATAAGTGCACCACGCGCTCCAACTGCTGCGCGCGCTCGTTCGCCGCGCGCAGATGCAGATGGCGGCGTTGCTCGTCGTAGGCCGCGCGCAATTCGGCGGGCGGCGCGATCTCGTTGCGCACGTAATCTTCGATACGATCGAGCACGATCAGCGAGGTCTCGCGCGAGGTCAAACCAAATGCCATGCCGAGGCGGCGGATTTCCGCGCGATGCAAACGGTGCTCGCCATCGAGTTGCGCGATGCGCAATTGCCCCCACGCTGCGGCGGCCAGCGTATCGGCGTTGTGCCCGGCGCGTATCGGCAGCGTCACCCCTTGCGCAAACGCACGTGAGCGGGGGTAGTTCACCATGACGCGCAGCGTGCCGGCATCGCCCTGCAGTCGCCCCGCCACCAACCAGCGCCCGCCGTCGGGCGAGCGCGAAACGGCAACCAAATCGCTGACGCCATCGCCGTCGAGCGATAGGATGCGCGCGTCGCTATAAAGCAGCCGGCGCGCGGCATCAGCGGCGGTAAGCGAAGCGAGGTCGACCAACGAGCCGCCGTTCGACTCGGCCAAATGCCGCAGCCGCGCGGGATCGGCGCGCGTCGCCGCGTTCACCGTGTATAGCGGCACGCTTAAGCTCGCGAATGGGCGCTCGCCGAAATTTTCCAGCCCATCGCTAAACAACAGATATTCATTAACACCGGCTTCCGGTGCAAACGCGCCCAATTGCGTGGCGCCGTCGTACGGCGTTGCCTGCAGCGCGCGCTTTAGCGCGGCCCACTCGCCGGTGCGGATGCGAAAACGTTCAGTAGGCTCCGCGCTGTCGCGCACCCGCGTCAAGCGCACTTCGCCATCGCTCATGCGCTGAAAATACGCGTCGAGCAACGCAAACTCGCGCGTGTGGTCGCGCGCGGCGCCGGAGCCAGAGGCGTCCCAAATAATTCCAATTACGGATGGCACGGCGCGCAACACCGCGCTGTTGGGCCGCACGGGAATTTCCGCGACAAAATAGGTTTTGCCCTCGTGCTGCTGCGTGTGCACTTCGGGTTTGGCGGCGACCGGCAGTTGCACCTCGAGCACACCGCGCGCGGTGAAATCCTGCCGAGTGATTTCGGCTTCAAAATCGCTGCCGTTCGTTTTGAACGAAAGCCCTTGAACGGCTTTGGGCAAGGTATTCGCGATCAGCGGCGCGAGTTCCGGCGCGCGCACCGCGATGCGCAGAGTGAAATTCGCAAGTTCACGTGCATACTCCAAAGGCAAGCGGTAGCGGCGTTGCGCGCCCGTGGTAGGCAATGTTTCCGCGTAGCGCAGCAGCACGCGGCGCGTGCCGCGCGCGGGCAGCGGATAGACGCGCAGCTTGTAGTTGTTGCCGGCAGTGGTCTCCAGCAACGCGGGGTCGATGCGGGCGCGAATCACATCCTCGAACACCTGTTGGCCCTTGGCTTTTTCCACCGGCACCGCGTAGCGCAGTTGGCCGTCGATGTCGAGCGCGAAGCCCGCGACGTGCTGCCCATCCAGCAGCGGAAATTGCAGCTCGCCTTCCAGCACGCGCGCATTGGGGTTGAAGAACGTCATTTCCACTGACGTGAGCGCGCGGCTGCCGGAAATTTCGGCGTCGATGCGCACCGCTTGCAACACCACCGGCGTCTCGGCGCCTTGCGCGACGGTTAGCCGCGGCGGGGTTAGCTCGGCGGGCCGCAATTCCTGCGCCGCCACGCCGTGCACCAAGTTGAACGCGACGCCCGCTACCGCCGCGGTGCGCAAGTTGAGTAGAAATTCCCTACGATTATTGTTGTGCTGCATGTCACGCGCTCCGTATCGATTGCGGTTGTAAACGGCAGTGATATGCGAATGGGGTTGCGGTTTTATCGAGCTATTATAAGTATTTGATTTTATTGGCGTTTTTATTTTAAGCTGAAACGGGTGCATAGGTTGGATAGGTTGCATAGGTTGCAGAGCGCCCCGCGCGCCGCATACCATCGCAACACACTAGGGAGAACACGATGAACACATCAACAAGTATCAAATGGGCCGCCGTCATCGCCGCAGCGAGCGCGCTGACCGTGTTGGGCTGCGCGCAATCGCCGACGCAGAGCACGCCAGGCGGTGACGGTGCGATACCGCGTTATCAAGTCGACGCGAGCTGACCCAAGCCGCTGCAAGACAATTGGATTTTCGGCCAAGTCACCAGCGTCGCGGTCGATAAACGCGATCACGTGTGGCTGCTGCATCGCCCGAACACCTTGCTCGCCGATGAAAAAGGCGCGCAAGCCAAGCCGCCCACCAACCGCTGCTGTGTCGCCGCGCCCGCGGTGATCGAGTTCGATCCCGACGGCAATTACGTGCGCGGCTGGGGGGGGCCCGCGAAAAACAATGAGGGTTATGACTGGCCCAGGCAGGAACACGGCATACACGTCGACGATCAGGGTTTTGTGTGGATCTCCGGCAACCACGGCGCCGATCATCACATTTTGAAGTTCACGCGCGAGGGCAAGTTCGTGTTGCAAATCGGCAAGCCCGGCAAATCCGAAGGCAGCAACTCGCGCACGCAACTGGGCCAGCCCGCGGCAATCGAATCCGACCCGCGCACCAACGAAATTTATGTCGGCGACGGTTACGGCAACAAACGCGTGATCGTGTTCGATGGTACTACCGGCGCGTACAAACGCCACTGGGGCGCCTACGGCGGCGTGCCCGACGATGGGAAACAACCGCCCTACAAGCCCGGCGTTGAACCTTCCAAACAATTCGGCAACCCGCACTGCGTGCGCCGCGCGCGCGACGGTTTGATTTACGTGTGCGACCGGCCGAACAACCGCATCCAAGTGTTCGAAGCCAGCGGCAAATTCTTGCGCGAGTTTTTTGTCGAGCGCGAAACCCTATCGGGGCCGGTGGCCGACATCGCGATTTCGCAGGACGCGCGGCAGCGTTATTTGTTCTCCGCCGACGGTTCGAACGCGCAGGTCTACATCCTCGCGCGCGAAGACGGCCGCAAGCTCGGCAGCTTCGGCCGGCCGGGGCGCCAAGCCGGCGAGTTTCGCGGCATCCACAACATCGCGATCGATTTCGAGGGCAATATTTACACCGCCGAGGTGGGGTTCGGGCGGCGCATCCAGAAGTTCAAGCCGCAGTAAATTTATAGATATTTTGTAAGTATTTGATTTTATTAAGTTTTTTGTAAATTCACGCACTATGTGCTGCTGCCGGCGGCTGAGCGCGATGCGCTCGTCGCAGCCGTTTAACAACACCTCCCAGTGCACTTCACCGTTGTCCGCCGCGACGCGTTCAAAGCCCTGGATCGCCGCGCGCGCCACCAAATAACTGCGATGCACGCGCACGAAGCGCTCGGCGAATTCTTCTTCGAGTTTGCTGAGCGATTCCTCCACCAGATGCTCGCGCTCGCGCGTGCGCACGGTGACGTATTTCAACTC
>VGIF01000300.1 GCA_016868015.1 Betaproteobacteria bacterium | reverse complement strand
TAGCGCGCCACGCAACGACGAAACGTCGTCAACGGAATGTGCTGCGTGAGTTGCGCGAACACGAGTTTGCCCAGGTTCATCGATATCTCCTGCGAGTGAGTTGCTCGCAGGATCGCAAATCGAGAAAACGCTGTTCAAATCGAGACCAGAAAAAATCATCTGTTATTTATTTACAATCAACCAATTAGCACGTTTCGGGCACTCAACGTCCGGACACTACTGACTCAAAATTGAGAATGAAAGAAGAATAAATGCGGCGTGTATCAGACGAATGTTTTTTGATCAAGCCACTCCAAACGCCGAGGCAACGCAATCCATGTACGTGAAGAAATTGCTGATGTGAACAGTCGCCACGATTTGCGGATCGCGCCAGCCCGCTGCACGCAAGCCGTCGATATCCGCACGCGTCACGTTGCCGGCTTCCTTGGTCAGATGACTGCTCCAGTCCGATACCTGTCCTTGATCCTCAGAATGCTCGACTGGCAGCAACGGGTCGGTTTCACCCATTCAGATTTTTTGATCGAAAAATTAAAGGAGCCGCAGTCGAATTAATTTGTTTAATCGTAAATATTTGATTTTATTGAATTATTTTTAAGGCGGCAATTCTTGGCCTGCCGACCACAGTGGGCACAGTTTTTCAGCCGCCAGCGCGCCGGCAACGCCTCAAAGCCGCTCGCAGCAAACCGCGCAAATTGTGCTGGCGTCTTTTGATCTGGATCTAGTCAGCAATCGCCACGCGTGCGCGGTGCGCACCCTACTCGCAAGCGCTTGATATTTACTGCAAAGATCTGGGTAATGGTCAGCCCTGCGGGAGTGGGCAGGGTGAGGGAAAACGGTGCATCGTGTGTTCGGGACTTAACCGACACCAGCGTTTTATGCCGTCGCTGCTGTTCGCGTGGCGCGCGATATGTCGTCCTGCACGTCGCGGATGGCGCCGGCCATGATATCGGCCAACTCGTCCACCTCGCCCGCGCTGATCGACAGCGGTGGCGCCGCGCGCAATACGCTGCCGGCGGCAGGCGCAACGGCACCTCGTTCCCACGCGCGCGTGCTCAGTTTTGCGATGAGCTTTTTATCGAGCGCTTGATTGCGCCGTTGCGCATCCACCATCTCAACGGCGATCAGTAACCCGCGCGAACGTATTTCGCCGACGATCGGCAGGCCGCCGACCGATTTTTCAAGGGCGGCGTGCAGGCGCGCCCCCATGCGCTCGGCATTTTCCCACAGCCTTTCCCGCTCGATAATGGCAAGATTGGCGAGCGCCGCCGCGCAGCACGTCGGGTGGCCCGCGTAGGTGCCGGGGTGGACGTTTTCCTCGGTGCTTTCGCGATCAAATGCGTCGGCGATTTTCGCTCGAGCAATCGAGGCCGACAGCGGCAGATAACCCGAGGTGATGCCCTTGGCGACCGACATCAGGTCGGGGACCACCCCTTCGTGTTGCACGCCGAACCATTTGCCGGTGCGTCCGAAGCCGGTGATGACTTCATCGGCGATCATCAGCACGTCGAGATCATCACAGATGTCGCGCACGCGCGTAAGCCAACCGTGCGGCGGCACCACGAAACCGCTGGCGCCTTGCACCGGCTCCAAAATCACTGCGGCCACGGTTTCCGGGTCGGCTTCGCGAATCGCGGCTATCAATGCATCGGAGCAGCGGCGCACCAAGTCTTCGTCGGTGCCTTTGCCGCGATCGCGAAACGGATAGGGTTGCTGCGCCCGCGTGAAGCCGCTCCATCGATACGGCTCGTACGCCTTGATTTGGTCCGCGCTGCCGCCGACACCGAAGGTGGCGATGGTTCCGCCGTGATAGCCGCCTTGCAGCGCGATTATTTTGTATTTGCGCGGGCGCCCGGCGGCGAGCCAGTAGTGGCGGGCGATCTGGATCGAGCGTTCGTTGGCCTCGGCGCCGCTGACGGCATACAGCGTATAGTCAAGATCGCCCGGCGTGAGTTGCGCGAGTTTTGCCGCCAGCTCCGCCGCCGGTGGGTTGGAGAACTGGCGGGTCGTCGGATAGTAGGCGAGCTTGGCGGCCTGGGCGCCGATGGCGTCGGCAATCTCCTGCCGGCCGTGGCCCACCTGAACCACCATCAGGCCGGAGAAGCCGTCGATTAATTTCTTGCCGCGGCGCGTCCAGATATGAACACCTTCGCCGCGCTCGATCATCAACTCTTCATCGGAATAGAGCGGGTGGTCTTGGGTGCGATGGGTCCAAAGGTACCCGATCATTTCGGCGTCGGTCATGGAATCCTCCTATCGACAGTCAATCGACAAACTACAGTGTATCAATTCTCGTCCGCTTTGCGCGGCGATGATTTGCCGCCGATAAGTGCCAATAGCGACAATTATCCTGCGATGGGCGCTTCGGATGCCCCATGCGCCAGAACCAGCACGGTGGTCCCAACCAGCATTCATCCGCCCGCGAACGCAAAGGGTGTGAGCCCGATGGTGACTGAACGCACGGGGCATCTCAATGCAAACGATGTCAGCCAGCACACCGTCACCACCGCGCCGATCACGCCCGGCAGCGTGGCTGCGATCGCCGGCGCAACGGTGCCGTGCGATTCGGATATCGACAGGGCGGCGATCAATTCCATGTGCCTGGCATTGCCGGGCGGGAGGCGGTAGTATGCCCCGCATACCGATCCGAGAGTCAGAGCAGGGGATCCCATGAGATTGCGCGCTGCACTGTCATGCCTACTGGGTGCCGTACTGCTGGCGGGGTTTACCGTCACGCGGGCGAATCAACACGATTATCCGAACCGGCCGATCCGCTGGATCACCCCCTATCCGCCGGGCGGCAGCACCACGGCTTTGTCGCGGCTGGTGGGCGAAAAGCTGAGCGAGGCGTTCGGCCGCAACGTGATTATCGACAACCGGCCGGGCGGCAACACCATGATCGGCGCCGAGACCGTGGCGCGGGCCAATCCCGACGGCTATACCCTGCTGCTCGGCGGCAACACGCAGGTCATACTGAGCTTGTTGATGAAGCCGCCGTTCGATGTGTTCAAGGATTTCGCGCCGGTGACCGTCATCGCCAAAACCAATTACATTCTGGTGATCAATCCGGCGACGCCGGTGAATACACTGCAGGAGTTCATCGCTTACGCCAAGGCGCGCCCCGGCAAGCTTAACGTGGCCTCGGTGGCGACCGGCAGTTCGCAGCACCTGATGGGCGAGCTCTTCGGCATGATGACCGGCGTCAAAATGCAGCACATTCCCTATAAAGGCGGGCAGCAGGGCATCCTCGATCTCATGGGCGGCCTGGTCCAGGCGTCGTTTTCCAATGCGATCAATGTCATTCCCCACATCAAGTCGGGCCGGCTGCGAGGCCTGGCGGTCACCGGCGACAAACGCACGGTGTCGTTGCCGGATTTGCCGACGTATGCCGAAGCGGGCTTGCCCGGTTACGACCCGAAGAACTGGCAGGGCATGCTGACCACTGCTGGCACGCCGCGCGCGATCGTGAACAAGCTCTCGGCCGAGGTCGGCAAAGTGATCGCCCTGCCGGAAATTTCGGCGCGGCTGGTGGCCGCCGGCATGGAGCCGTTTTTCACCGGCCCGGAAAAAATGGCCGCGCAAATGAAAG
>VGIF01000299.1 GCA_016868015.1 Betaproteobacteria bacterium | reverse complement strand
AGAACGCCAATCGCGCCTTTGCGATGCTGGCGATGGTGAACATTTACAAATGGGATAGGCCGCTCACGGGATAAGTGCGTGCAGCGGAAGCCTAAAACGGCGAAAAACACCGAATTAAACATCGAAAGCGCCTTCGGCCTGATGAAATCAGCATTCATTTCGCCTAATCGGCATCATCGCTTTCCTCGGGCGCACCTTTTACCTACTTGATCAGCGTATCCTTAACATACCGAGGCGATTAGCGATAACCGTTTCAAAAACAATTGGGTACCCAACCCCTGTAAGTCTGCATACCGGGTTAACAAAAAGCCCAAAAACGACAATTCGTGGGATTTGATTTCGGGATTTTAGCGACTACGTTAATCTTGCTTCTCTGCGCGTGACACGCACCGATGAACTTCGAGTATTTTTATAACTATTTGATTTTATCAATATTTTTTGGATAGCCCAATCGAACGTAACATGCTCAACCCTTATCCCCCACCATCCCCCGCAACAACTCAAAATTAGATTTATCCATCGCCAACTCCCCGCGATTAATCCGCCGATCAATCTCAACGACGGCTTCATTCGCCCGCACATCAATCCCCAACTCTTTACCCTTGCGCGCCACCACGCCGCTGATCCACGCCATTTCACTCGTGCGGCCCTTGATGTGATCGTGGATCGGCGCGGTGCGGCCGCGGCTAACGTGGGTTAACAACGTTTTCATCGCGGTGACGATGTTTTCTTCGGTGGTGCCGGCGAATTCGTCGGCGCGCAAACCGAAGATCGGTTCCAGGCGCAGGCCCATCGCTTCGCCGACCTTGGCGGCTTCGTTGCCCAGGCGCACGGACATTTCGAACATGCCGGGCAGGTGCGCGGCTTCGGTGTTGCCCAGGCCCAGCAGCCCAAACGGGCCCATGGTCATGCTGTTGGCGACGAGCTTGGTCCACTTCGCGCTTTGGATGGTGCCGGTGAGGTCGCAGCGGCCGACGTGGTTGAGCAGCGACTGAATCTCCTTCAAGCGCGGCGTGAGCAGCCCATCGTGTTCGCCCACCGCAAACCAGGTGCTTTTGTGCGTGGTGTTGCGCTTGACGAAACCGGGGGTAAAAATTTCCGCGGACAGTTCGATCGCGGCGCCGATCAACCGCTGCTTGCCGAGGATGGTGGCGAGCGATTCCTCGTTAAAGCCGTTTTGCGTGGCGACCAGCACGCCGTCCGCCTTGAGGTACGGTTTGATGAATTCGGCCATCCAGCGGTGGTCGTTGGATTTCACCGCCATGAACACGATGTCGAATTCGAGTTTGGCCGACGACAGATCGCACAGGTGCAGCGCGTTGAGCTTGGTTTTGACCACTGTGTCCGGTATCGTCACTTCGATGCCGTCGCTGCGGATTTTTTCGACTTGCGCCGGCCATTGATCGATGACGGTGACGTCGTAACCTGCAACGGTGAGGTCGGCGCTGATACTGCTGCCGATGGCGCCGCAGCCCAGTACTGCGATTTTCTTATTCATAATGTTGACCCAAAAAGATGCGAGGGGTGAACGTTTCACCGGCCGCTTGTGTTGATGCCGCATTTTATTTAATCTGCGTTCATCTGTGTAATCCGTGGCAAAAAAGGCTTTTGGTTTTCACTCAGGAGAAATCGTATGGCTGTGACCATCCCCAATGGCATCAAAGAGCTGTTCAAACAAGACAAAGTCGCGCTCGGCATGAACGTGCGCCTGGCGCGTTCGGGCGAAATCGCCGGCATCGCCAAAACGTCCGGCCACGATTTTATTTTTATTGATGGCCAGCATGCGCTCTATAACGTCGAGACGATCGGCACGATCGCGATGGCGGCCAACGGCATCGGCATTACGCCACTGGCGCGCGTGTCGAGTTGTGATGACCCCACCGTGCAGGTGTTGCTCGATAACGGCGTGATGGGCATTGTGTTCCCCGACATCGGCACGCCCGATCAGGCGCGGCGCGCGGTGGCGCGCTCGAAGTTCCCGCCGGTGGGGCAACGTTCGGTGGCGGGCGCGTATTCGGTGACGCAGTATCGCCCGATCCCCATGCCGGAAATCGTGCCCGCGCTGCAAGACAATACGCTGGTGGTGTGCATGATCGAAACGCTGGAGGGGCTGGCGAATGTCGATGCGGTTGCCGCGGTGGACGGTGTCGATGTCATTCACATCGGGCTAAACGATTTGCTCACCTCGATGGGCAAGACCGGCACCTTCGGCAGCGCCGATCAAACCGCAGCGGTGGACAAGGTGCTCGCCGCGTGCAAAAAACACGGCAAGGTGCCGGGCGTGGGCGGTGACCGCAATCTCGCTCGGCAAGTCGACATGATCCGAAAGGGCATGCGCTTTATCACCACCAATAGCGAGATTGCGTTCATGCTGGCCGAAGGCCAGCGCGTGACCGGGGAGTTGAGGAAGGCGTTGGGGGTTTGAGCGGGCTTTAACAGGCTTGGCCGCAACGGTGTAAGCTGCCGGGTACGTAGTGGCATTCGATAAACTTCCGCGAAGAGGCGGGTATGAAATGCAAATCAGTTTTCCTAGCTGGCATCGCGCTGCTGTTGGGCGCGGCTTTTTCATCCAGTTACGCGCAGTATCCCAACCGTCCGGTGCGCTTCATTGTGCCGTTCCCGCCGGGCGGCACGGCCGATGGTGTTGCGCGCATCATCGCGCAGCAGTTGACGCAGACGATGGGCCAGCAATGGCTGGTGGATAACCGCGGCGGTGCGGATGGCATACTCGCCGCCAACATCGTGCTCAAGGCGGCGCCCGACGGCTACACCACTTTTTTCGGCAGCAACACGCCGCTCTCCGCCGCGCCCGCGTTGCGCAAGGTGCCGCCATATGATCCGGTGAAGGATTTCACCGCGGTCGGCTTGTTCGGCCATGTCACGTTCTTTTTGTTCGTGCCGGCCGCATCGCCGTCAAAAACGCTAGCCGAGTTGATCGAGCGAGCGCGCGCGAATCCGGGCAAGATAAATTATGGCACCGGCAATACCGGCTCCATTGTCGCCACCGCGCAGTTAAAACACCTCGCCAAGCTGGACATCACCCACATCCCCTACAAGGGCGACGCGCCGACCACCACCGATTTGTTGGGCGAGCGCATTCATTTTGCGTTCATGGCGCCCACACCCGCGCTGGCGCAGGCGCGCGAGGGGCGGCTGCGCATGCTGGCGGTGCTGCTGCCGCGGCGCAGTTCGCTCGCGCCCGAAGTGCCGACCATCGCGGAGGCCGGCATGCCCGGCGTCACCATCACGCCCTGGGTGGGGATGTTCGGCCCGGCGGGCGTGAACCCTGGTGTCGTTGCGCGCATTTCGAAAGACCTCAATGCCGTGCTCGCCCGCGCCGAGATTCGCGAGCAGATCGGCCGCCAGGGCGTCGAAGTGCAAGCGACCACGCCGGCGGAATTCGCGGCGTTTACCAAGGATCAATATGAAACCTGGACGCGCGTGATACGCGAGACCGGCATACCGCGCGAGTGATGCCGTAAAGGCTGGTGGTTCAGAACGGCCGCCCTCGTGGCGGGTGCTTGTCGATGCCGTTGCCGCCGGCGTAGCGCCACGCGTTAGCGTCGCAGCAGCAAACCGAGCAGCGCGGCCGCGGCAAACAATGCGCCGGC
>VGIF01000298.1 GCA_016868015.1 Betaproteobacteria bacterium | reverse complement strand
CGCGCGATTTGGGTTTGTGGAAAGACGATTTCGTCGCGCCGTTTAAACGTATCACCGATTTCATTCGCCAGCACGGCGCGGTGCCGGGGCTGCAACTGGGGCACTCCGGCCGAAAGGCGCGGCGCAGCGTGCCGTGGGAAGGGCGCGCGCCGCTGGCGGACGTGCCCGGTGTCGATCACGGCGAAGAATGGGAATTGATCGCACCCAGCGCCGTGGCGTTTAACAGCAAATACGCGGTGCCGCGCGAAATGCTGCACGACGATATTCAAGAAGCGGTGTCCAACTGGGGGCAGGCCGCGCGCCGTGCCAACGAAGCGGGTTTTGACGTGCTCGAACTACACGCCGCGCACGGCTATTTGATGCACCAGTTTTTATCGCCGGTTTCGAACCGGCGCACCGATCAATACGGCGGCAGATTCGAAAACCGCGTGCGCTTTCCGACCGAAGTGGTGCGCGAAGTGCGCAAATACTGGCCCGATCACAAGCCGTTGTTTCTGCGCGTTTCGGCCGTGGACGAAGTGGGCTGGACGGTGGAGGACAGCGCTGCCGTCGCGCGCGTGTTAAAAGAACACGGCGTGGATGTCATCGACTGCAGCTCGGGCGGCATGTCCGATGCTTCCACCGGCGATCATCCGCCGAGCTACGGCTATCAAGTGCCGTATGCGCGCCACGTGCGCAAGCACGCCGACATCAAAACCATGGCGGTGGGCTTGATTGTCCACGCCGATCAAGCGGAAGAAGTTGTCGCCTCCGGCGGCGCCGATCTGGTGGCGCTTGGCCGCGAGCTGCTGCACAACCCCAACTGGCCGATCGACGCCGCGCAAAAACTCGGGGTCGAAACGCCGTTTTCGGGCGTCAACAAATCGCTCGCGTATTGGCTGCAAAAGCGCGCGGATGGCCGTGGCGGGATCAAACCGTCAACCTGGCAGCGCGGGTTGAGCGGGACGATGGGAGACACGGCGCGCTGAACGGCGTCTGCGCGCAGGGTCAGGATGCCGGCGTGCCAGTAAGTTTGGAACAAAAATCGCAGTGCGCAACGTCACCTCGGCCCGCCGCAAAACGAAACATTCCCAGAGTCAACAAACGGCTTAATGCGAACGCAGTACGATGCCCGCTCGCGCTTCGCTGGGCGTGCCGTCTTGATAAAGCACCGCGCCATTGACGATCACCTGCGATATGCCCTGTGCCTTGGCGTAAAGCCGCGTGCCGCCGGCGGGCAAATCTCTCACAGGCATCGGGCGTAGCGGCGAGGCGATTTGATTTTCGTCGAAGATCACCACATCGGCGGCGTTGCCGGTTTGCAAACGGCCGCGGCCTTTAACACCGAAGAAATCCGCAGGCTCGCTGGTGATGCGCTGTATCGCACGTTCCAGTGATAACGCCTTTTGCTCGCGCACCCAGTGGCCGAGCAGGTAAGTCGGATAGCCCGATTCGCACAGCATATCGCAATGCGCGCCCGCATCCGACAAGCCGATCATGGTGCGCGAATCGCGCAGTGCCGCCGCCAACGCAGGCTTGTCGGTGTTGGCGCGCGGGATCACATATTTGACTTGCAGTTGATCTTCCACCGCGAGATCGAAAAACGTGCCGTCGGCATCGGCGCCGCGCTGCGCGGCGACTTCGCCCACCGTCATGCCCTCAAATTGCTTCAACGCGGTGTTTTCCACCGCGATTATGGTGGCGTTTTTCGCCAAGCCCGCCCATTTGCGGCCGAGTTTTAGCTCCGCTTTGAATGCGTTGCGAAAATCTTTGTCCGCGTAAATCGCCATTTGCGTTTCGAACGAGGCGTCGAACACCGCCTTGGCCGAGGTCATTTCGGTGAACATGAAGGGCCGCCGTAGATTCATGTCATAGAGCAACGGCCGCGTCAGAATTTGCGGAATCGCGCCGCGTTTGATCAGCGGCTCGACGCGCTTCAAAATGTTTTCGATTTCGTTGGGTTTTTCCGCTAGGTTATGCAACGACAACCACGTCACCGGCCGTTCGCTGGCATCGACCATGAATTTCAGGAACTCTTCTTCGTCGGCATCAAGATTCGAGTAGCGTTTGGTCAACGCCATTTCGATCACGCCGCGATTCAATTTTTTGAGCACGCCGCAGTAGGCGCTGAGTTCGTCGCGGTTCGCCAGGCGTGCGGCCAGCGGTTTACCGCCATGGCCGATGTGTTGGCGGCTCGCCGTGGTGCTAAATCCCCAGGCGCCGGCTTGCATGGCATCGTGCAACAGCCCGGCGATTTGCGCGGTTTCCTCGCGCGTGGCGGCGCGTTGGTTGGCTTCGGGGCCGAGCACGTAGGTACGCAAGGGTGCGAGTGGTACGATAAAGCCGAGGTTGATCGCGCTGCCGCGTTTAGCCGCGGCGTCGATGTACTGCGGGAAGGTTTCGAAATCCCAGCGGATGCCTTGTTTCAGTACTTCATGATCGATGCCTTCGACGGTGACCAAGTCCTCGGTCAACATCGCGCGCGCGTCGGAGCGGCAGGGCGCGATGCCCACGCCGCAGTTGCCCATCATGGCGCTGGTGACGCCGTGTTCGCTCGAACTTGAGAGCAGCGAGTCCCAGGTAATTTGCGCGTCGTAGTGCGTGTGCGGGTCGAAAAAACCGGGGCAGACGATTTTGCCGGCGGCGTCGATGGTGCGGGCCGCGGCAGCATCGATGTTGCCGATGGCGGCGATGTGGCCGCCGCGCGTGGCGACATCGGCGTTGCAACGCGGCGCGCCACTGCCGTCGATCAGCGTGCCGTTTTTGATGAGCAAGTCGTAGGCCATGTGCAGGGTTCCCGCGTTAATCCGGTCGCGGCGTAGTTTACGCTAACAGCAAAACACGCGATGCATTTGCCAGGTGTGGGCGGTTAACGGCATACTGCGCCAGCAGGATTTACCAACGAGTCCAACTTACGTGAGGCGTAAATGAAAATAGTAGTCGCGGCGAGTGTGGCATTGGCGGTGGCAAGCGGTGGCGCGATGGCGCAACCGAAGGGCGCGGGTGACTTTCCCAGCAAACCGATACGCGTGGTGGTGCCGCAAGCACCGGGCGGCAGCAACGACATCTGGGCGCGCTACCTCGGTAGCCTGCTCGGTGAGCGCCTGAAAACGCAGGTGGTGGTGGACAACCGCCCCGGCGCCGAAGGCATGATCGGCAGCGAACTGGTGGCACGCGCCGCGCCCGACGGCTACACGCTGCTGCAAGCCTCCACCGCGTTCGTGATGAACCCCGCGGTGATCAAAAAACTGCCGTACGATCCGATCAAGGATTTCGACTTTGTCACCATCTTCGGGCGCGGGCCGGTGTTGATCGCGGTGGGGCCTTCATTGTCCGCGGTGAATAATTTAAAAGAGCTGATCGCGCAGTAGTGTCCGGACGTTAATCGAATAAATTCAATTGGTTAGCGGACATGTCCGGAATTTCGTCGGCGACGATTTTGTTAAGTAGTTGATCCAATGGCATTTTCTCGAACATCGTGAGGCTCAAGATTTGTAGCATCTCATACAGGCTCGCCGACAGGTTAAGCCGCTTTTTGACGATCGCCACCAGCACGTAGACCGAGACCGCGATCCAGATTTGCGTCTTGACCGCATTCTCCGAAGTACCGAAGAAGACTTTGATACGAAGATGCTGCTTGATCCATTTGAAGAACAATTCCACCT
>VGIF01000297.1 GCA_016868015.1 Betaproteobacteria bacterium | reverse complement strand
GAAAAACACCGAATTAAACATCGAAAGCGCCTTCGGCCTGATGAAATCAGCATTCATTTCGCCTAATCGGCATCATCGCCTTCTTCGGCCGCACCTTTTACCTACTTGATCAGCGTATCCATAGTGCCTTATGGTAATCGCTACTACAGCAATAATTTGTTTTGCGGTACGCATGAAGGCAAATCGTTTCGCCTATCGAACCTACGCACGGTTTTTCATTCGATCCACAGTCGTAACATAAAAAACTTCAGCGGCGTTGCGCTAATAGTTGATCTGCCGAAGCCCGCAACCGCCACCATCATTGCCACCAATCATGTCAACAAACTCATTACAAAATTGGATTTTCAGGGGGTGCGGCGCGGCGATGAGTTTGCGGAGTTCGAGGCTATTGATAAATTTGGAACTTCATCCGAGCTGAAGTTTTTTAGCAACAACAAACAACTCGCAACACCCTTGATCACTGCGGAATTTTTAGGGGCGATAAGCAAAATAAGTCGCCGCCTCGAGCAAATGCGCAATGATCACGCTGTCAAGACGATTTTTGCCGTTAAATGGCTATTCGCGCACCCTCAAAATAGCTCATTATTTCGGATGGAAATACAAGCCAGGCAACTCATGATTTTATTTGCCGTGCCGCTATACGATTTGTTTGAGCTAAATCACGGGCTACTCCCGACCTATGATTTAGAGGCGGCCACGGCTCGTGTTGCACGGCAACTTGCGGTGATGCGTGAAATCATAGCGGAAACTGACGCGCTATATTGAACCGCCTCCTGCGCACGGTGCGCAGGTGCAATCCCCAAGCCGCGCCCCCGCTCAAACTACTGCTGCGCAATCCCCGCCGCGCGAATGATTTTCCCGTAACGCGCGATGTCCTCGCGCAGCACGCGCGCAAACGCCTCGGGGGTACTGGCGACCACATCGCCGCCTTGAGCGCGAATGTTGTTGAGCAACTCGGGCTGCGTCAGGATCGCAACCAGCTCCCGGTTCAGTAGCCGCACGATTGCATCCGGCGTCGCCGCGGGCGCCATGAATCCGAACCATAGTCCCGTTTGATAATCGGGCAGCCCCGATTCCGCGACGGTGGGCCACTCGGGCCTGGCCTTGGAGCGCTCGGCGCTGGTGATGGCTAGCGCTCGCATGCGGCCCGCGTTAATGTGCGGTTGCGCGACGAACAGGTTGGAAAAAGTCAGTTGCACTTCATTGCCCAGCAGCGCGGTCAACACCGGACCGATGCCCTTGTAAGTGATGTGTTCGATCTCGATGCGCGCCATGGATTTCAACATTTCGCCGGCGATGTGCGGCGCGCCGCCGGCGCCGGAGGAGCCGTAGTTCAACTTCCTGGGATGCGCCCGCGCATGGGCGATGAGTTCCTGCAGGGTCGTGGCCGGCACCGAGGGGTGCACCACCACCACCAGCGGTGAATTGACCGCCAGTGTGATCGGCGCGAAATCCTTCAATACGTCGTAGGGCAGTTTTTTGTAGATGGAGGGGTTCGCGGCAAAGCTCGAGGTCGCGATCAACAGCGTGTACCCATCAGGCGCGGCGCGGGCAGCGATTTCCGCGCCGAGTATGCCCGCGGACGCCGGCCGATTGTCCATCACCACCGGCTGGCCGAGACGCTCGGTCAGGCCCGGCGCGACCAGCCTGCCCGTCAGATCGGCGCCGCCACCGGGCGCGAACGGCAGGATCAGGCGTATCGGTTTGACGGGGTATTTCGGCACACGCTCGGCGCCGATGGCGGCGCTCGCGCCGGTCAATGCGCACAAGGCGGCGGTCAGTCGCAGCAGTTGAATGATCACGGTATATGCCCTCCCTGGTGTTGTGCCGCGCCATTCATGGCGCTTGCGCCGGATGAACCGGATGTGCCGGATGTCGGGTCATACCGCGCCCACCACCGGCCGCTGCCTAACGCGCGCCCAAATAAGCAACCGATTCTATTTCCACCAACACCTCCGGCTTTGCCAGCGAGCGCACCTCCACCAAGGTGGACGCGGGAAAATCACCACTGAAAAACTCGCGGCGCGCGCGCCACACTTCGGTGTTGTTTTGAATATTGACCATGAAGATGGTCATCTTCACCAGGTCGTCCATGCTGCCGCCGGCGGCTTTGACGATGCGCTCGATGCGGGCAAAGATGTGTCTGGTCTGTTCGTATTCATCCTTGCCGATCATGCCCGCGCCGCCCTCGAAAGGGCGCGCGACCTGGCCGGAGATATATAACGTGTCGCCGGCGCGGATGGCGTTGGACCACAAGCCGGGTGCGGCTTCGGCGACATCGGGGACGTTCACTTTGGCTCTGGGCATGGCGGGCTCCTCGCGGAAAGTTTTTCCCGGGTTTGCTAACGAAAATGCGGTATCACTTCCCTGGCGACCAGTTCCATCTGCCGGTAGCTATCCTGCTCATCTTCGGCCAGGAACGAGAGATTGAGATGGCGCGCGCCCGCGCCGATACGCTCTTCGATGCCTCTGATGCAATCGCGCGTGCCGCCGGTGAGCGAAAGCGCCTTGGCGACGTCCTCGGCGCTGCGTTGCGCGGTCGCGTATTTGCCGAGGTTTTGCACCGCCACCGCGAGTGCGCGTTGCGGATCGTCCGCGATCGAGGCGTTCTGCAACACGCCGAAATGAAAGCGGCTCAAGTCGCGTCCGTTCGCTTGCGCGAGGCGCCGCACCGTTTCATTGCTCTCTTTCAGGCGGCGCACGGTAAACAGCGTCGGATACCAGCCGTCTCCCAGCGTGGCGGCGCGCTGCATCGCCGCGTCGCTGCGCCCGGCGACCCAGATCGGCGGCCCCGGGCGCTGCAGTGGCTGGGGCAGCAGCGTGGCGTTTTCGAATGCATAGTGGGTGCCGCGGTGCGTGACCTTTTCTTCGCACCACAGCCGGCGCAGCAGCGGCAGCATTTCGTCGGCGCGGCGCCCGCGCGTTTCAACCGGCACGTTGAGAATGTCGTATTCGATGCGGGTTTCACGCTGGCCGCCGATGCCGATGCCAAAATCGAGGCGCCCGCCGGCGATGTGATCGACGGTGGCGACGAGCTTCGCCAGCATCACCGGGTGATACAGCGGCGCGATGACGATGCCGCTCATCACACGGATGCGCCGGGTGGCGGCGGCGGCGGCGGCGAGCAGGGGCAGCGCCAGCAGCCGCGGTATCGGCGGCACGCCGTCTTGCACGTGCTCGCCCGACACCAGCCGGTCGTAGCCGAGCGCCTCGGCGCGTTGCGCGAATTCAGCGATGTGGGCAGGCTCGATATGGCCGATCGAGCATCCGAAACTGACTTGGGGTGTGGCCATGTGCAATCTCCTGTGGTTCTTGCGCTCGCGCCCGGCTTCTCCCGGCTTCTCCCGGCCGGCGCGGGAAAAACCCTTTTGGCCCGGCGCGGCGTTGGCTATAGTGAGCGCTCGCGCAACCCCGGTGTTGCGCGCTAGTTTAGCGCATCGGCGCAAGCGCTTGCGCGCGCGCGGCAACCGGCCCCGGCGAAACTATGGCACGATGCGCGGTGCAAAGCAGAGGAATGCCGCGATGGACGAGCAATGCATATTGGCGCAAGCCCCGTTGGTGCTGGAACAGCGCACGCGCGAGCGCTATTTCGCCGACGGCTTTTTGGCCGTGCCGGGCTATATCGGCGGCGCGTGGCTCGAACGGCTGCGCGCGGTGGTCGCGGCCAAGGTGGAGGCGTCGC
>VGIF01000296.1 GCA_016868015.1 Betaproteobacteria bacterium | reverse complement strand
AACGCTGTTCAAATCGAGACCAGAAAAAATCATCTGTTATTTATTTACAATCAACCAATTAGCACGTTTCGGGCACTCAACGTCCGGACACTACTGATAAAACGTTGTTTTAAAATGCTTATCGCACCGGCGCTGTTCAAGCGCCGAGGGAAAACCACGCAAAACTACGCAAAACTACGCAAATGCCGCCGGCGCCGCCACACCCTTGATCTGCGTGCGATGCATGACCCGCCGGTCGCTGGCCGAGAACGGATCGCGCCGGTGCATGGTGGTACGGTTATCCCACATCACCAAATCGCCGACCTGCCATTTGTGCCGGTAAATGCGATGTTCCGCCGATGGGTATTTCCACAGTTCATCGAGCAGCGCTTCGCTTTCGGCGAGCGTGAGACCGCCGATATAGGACATGCGCCGGCGCCCCAGATACAACGCCGCTTCGCCGGTCTGCGGGATGCGAATCACCGCCGGGTGCAGCGTGCCTGGCGCGCTTACCGGATCGTTGGTTTCCCGCACGCCCTTGCGCAAATAGCCGCCGGAGTTATAGGTGCCGTCGTGCTTGACCTGCAGGCGCGAGACGCGCTGCTTTAATGCTTCTGGCATATCCTCGAAAGCGCCGATCATGTCGCAAAACCAGGTGTCGCCGCCGCCGCTTGCGGGCAGTTCGCGCGCGGTCAGCATCGATGCCAGCGGCGGCTTGGCTTCATAACTCATGTCGGTGTGCCACACCGCTTCGCCGTCGCCGAGCGCGCCGATCGGGCGGCCCGCCGTGTCCTTCACGTTCGACACCACGTAAATATCGGGATAACCCTCCGGCGACTGGCGGCCATGCTCTTGATTCGGCGGCGAATCGAGCGCACCGATGCGCCGCGAAAACGCCAACAGCCCGTCGTCGGACACATTTTGCCTCAAAAACGCCACTAAACCTCGGTGCTCGTGCCACACGCGCATTACCGCGGCGAACTCGCCATCGGTCAAATTACCCACATCCACGCCGGTAACGGCGGCGCCAAATTTCGGTGTCAAACGAGTAACTTGCATGATCGTAGCCCCAAAGGTTAATCAGGTTGGACAGGTCGGCCCGGCTGGTCAACGTGCGGAACAGGATTTTACGCCGATTGCGATTTTTGCAGCGTGGCGATTTCGTCGCCTACCGCGGCCATCACCCGGCTGTGTTCCGCCACGAGCTTGACATTAATTTCGCGGGATAATGCCAGTTCACCGTTGCGCGAGGCGTGTTCCAGCTCGGCGCACAGCCGCCCCATCACCACTGCGCCGATGTTACCGCTGCTGGCTTTTAATGCGTGCGCAAGGCGCCGCGCCTGCGCGGTATCGCCTTGCTGCAATGCATGAGAGATTTGCTCCATTTCCAGCGGCGAAGCGCGGTGGAATAGCGACAGCACGCGCGCGAGCAAGTCGGGCACATGGTCATTCTTTAAGCCGCGCAATTGCGCCAGCACGCTCGGATCGAGCGCGGCATCGGGGGGCGCCGCCTTGACGGGCTGCGGCGCAACCTGCGGCACATAGCGCCCGAGCCGACCTTGATGGCCATAACGCGGCAACCAGCGATCGAGCAGGATGCGCATTTGCTGCGTGCCGAAGGGCTTGGCGAGATGGTCATCCATGCCGGCGTGAATGCACGCTTCACGATCCTGTTCGAGCGCGTTCGCGGTCAGCGCCACGATCGGCACATGCGCACCGGCCGCCGCTTAGCGCTCGCGGCGGCGTATTTCGCGCGTGGCGGCCAAACCATCCATCCGCGGCATGTCGACATCCATCAGAATCAGATCGAAGCTGTCCTTGTCGAAACAATCCAGCGCCTGCACACCGTGCTGCGCGACCACCACCTCGCAACCGGCGAATTTGCCGAGAATGCCGAGCGCCACTTCTTGATTGATTTCATTATCTTCCACCAACAGCACCTTGCCGCGGCTGACATCCGGCTGCGCGGTCTGCGCCGCACCGCCCCCGCTGCCCGCGCTCGCCTTGCCGCGGCGCTCGTCCATCCAAACGCGCCCTTGCATCACGTCCAGCAACGCGGCCTGCAACACCGCCTGGCGCACCGGTTTCATCAAACACGCCTGCACGCCGGCGGCACGCGCCTGCTGCGTCAACGTGTAATGGCCCACCGGCACTTGTAGCACCATTTTGATCGCGCCGATCGCCGCGTCCGCCTTCACCAGGCGCACCAATTCCAGCATCGCTTCGCCGCCATACGCCACATCCATCACCAGCATGTCAAAGGCTGCGCCGCGCACCTCCGCTTGACGCAATAAATCGAGCGCGGGCTCGCGTCCCTCGGCAACGCGCGCCGTCATGCCCCAAGCCGCGGCTTGCGCCTGCAGCACCTCGCGGCTTAACACACTGGAAGCGGCAATGAGCACGCGCACGCCGTGCAACGTATCGAGCGCGCGTGGCGCCGGCGCGCTTGTTGGCTGCGGCTGTTTGGCCAGCGTCAGCGTGAACCAGAAGGTGGCGCCCGCGCCGGGCGAGGATTGAACCTGGATATCGCCGCCCATCAGATCGATCAATTGCCGGCTGATCGCAAGCCCCATGCCGGCGCCGCCGCGCTGCCCTGGCGCGGCAACATCGGCATGTGCAAACTCGTCAAAAATGCGCAACTGGGCATCGCGCGCGATGCCCGGCCCGGTGTCCTTCACACTGACGCGCAAGTTCACGTGATCGCGCGTTTCATCGGTGATCGAGGCTTCGATCAACACCGAGCCCTTGTCGGTGAATTTAATTGCGTTGTCCGCCAAATTGGCGAGGATCTGTCCAATGCGCCGCGGGTCGCCCACCAAGTTTAACGGCAGTCCGGGCGGAATATTGCAGACGAAATCGAGCCCCTTGGCCTGCGCGCGTCCGGCAAGCGTATCGGCCACGTCCTCGATCACCCGCCGCAGATCGAAGTTGACCGCCTCAAGCGTCAAACGTCCGGCCTCGATCCGCGAAAAATCCAGTACGTCGCCGATAACGCCCATCAGCTCCGCGCCCGAGCGTTGAATGGTTTGCGCGTACTTTTGCTGGGTGGGCGTCAACTCCGTTTCCATCATCAAATCGGCCATGCCCACCATGCCATTGAGCGGCGTGCGCATCTCGTGACTCATGCGCGCCAAAAACGCGCTCTTCGCCACGTTGGCCGATTCGGCCGCCGCGCGCGCCACGCGCAGCGCCATCTCGTTGGCGTTGCGTTAGGTCACGTCACGCGCCACCGCGATTTTGCCGATCACTTCGTCCTGCTCATCCAGGAGCGGCGCCAGCGCCACCTCGATATCGATACGCGCGCCCGACTTGGTCAGCGCTTGCGTTTCATAGAAAATTTTTCGCGCTTGCCGATGCGCGCCATGCGCTCATCTTCGGCGTGAGCCTCGGCACCCAGACGCAATACATGGCCCACCGCCTCGGCCTCGGGGTAACCAAACACCGCCTGCGCGCCGGCATTCCAGCTCGTAATCACCTGATTCAAATCAGTAGTCCACATCGCCTCGCTCGATTGCGCCACCGCGGTCGCCAGCAGCCGATTACGCGTTTCGCTTTGTGCGAGCGAGACCACCAGTTGTTCGGTGTTGGCCGCCATATCGTTAAGGATACGCTGATCAAGTAGGTAAAAGGTGCGCCCGAGGAAAGCGATGATGCCGATTAGGCGAAATGAATGCTGATTTCATCAGGCCGAAGGCGCTTTCGATGTTTAATTCG
>VGIF01000295.1 GCA_016868015.1 Betaproteobacteria bacterium | reverse complement strand
GGTGATTACCACCGTCGATCGACACGCCAACACGTCGGCGGCGTCGATCCCGCTGGCGCTCGATCTCGCCGTGCGCGACGGACGCATTCACGCGGGGCATAATGTGCTGCTCGAAGGCGTGGGCGGCGGCTTCACTTGGGGTGCCGTACTTGTTACCATTTAAGTATCTGATTTTAAAGAGAAAAATAAAATGAAACTGGCGCTGGTGTTTCCCGGCCAAGGCTCGCAGGCGGTGGCGATGATGCAGCCGTTTGCCGACACGGCGGTGGTCAAACAAACATTCGCCGAAGCTTCGGATGCGCTGGGCGAAGATCTGTGGAAGCTGGTCGCCGATGGCCCGGCGGAGCAACTCAACGCCACGGTGAACACGCAACCGGTGATGCTCACTGCCGGTTACGCGGTGTATCGCGCGTGGCAGGCCGCGGGTGGCGCCACACCGGCGATGGTGGCCGGGCATAGCCTTGGCGAATACAGCGCACTGGTGGCGGCCGGCGTCATTGCGTTTAAAGATGCGCTACCACTGGTGCGTTTTCGCGCGCGCGCGATGCAGGAGGCGGTGCCGATGGGCAGCGGCGCGATGGCGGCGATTTTGGGGCTCGACGATGCGGCGGTGCACGCGGCCTGTGCCGAAGCAGCCCAGGAAGAAGTCGTCGAAGCCGTAAACTTCAACGCGCCCAGCCAAGTGGTGATCGCCGGGCACAAAGCCGCCGTGGAGCGCGCCATGGCGGCATGCAAAGCCAAAGGCGCGCGGCGCGCGCTGCCGTTGCCGGTGAGCGCGCCGTTTCATTCCTCGTTGCTGAAACCCGCGGCGGATCGTCTCGCCGAGTACATGAAAGACATCACTTTTCATACGCCGTCGATCCCGGTGGTGAACAATGTCGATGTCGCGGTGGTGAGTGATCCTCAAGCGATCAAAGCCGCGCTGGCGCGCCAGGCGTGCAGCCCCGTGCGCTGGGTGGCGGTGATCCGTCACATGGCCGCGGCGGGTGTCACCCACGTCGCCGAATGCGGGCCGGGTAAGGTGCTCTCGGGCATGACGCAGCGTATCGAAAAAACGCTGCAAAGCTTTTCCATGACCGATCCCGCATCGCTTACGCAAACCCTGGAGGCATGCAAATGAGCGTGCTGCAAGACAAGGTGGCGTTGGTCACCGGCGCCAGCCGCGGCATCGGCCGCGCGATAGCGCTGGCGTTGGGCAAGGCCGGTGCCACCGTCGCCGGCACGGCTACGAGCGCGGCGGGCGCGCAAGCCATTTCGCAAGCGTTGAGCGAAGCGGGCATCAATGGCGCGGGGTTTGCCCTTAACGTCACCGATACGGCGCAAGTCGACGCGGTGCTCGGCGACATCGCCAGACAGTTCGGCGATATCGGCATACTGGTCAACAACGCCGGTATTACCCGCGACAACCTGCTGCTGCGTATGAAGGATGAAGAGTGGGACGATATACTCGCCACCAACTTAAAGTCGGTGTATCGCTTATCCAAGGCGGTGCTGCGCGGCATGATGAAGGCGCGCGGCGGGCGCATTATTAATATCGGCTCGGTGGTGGGCGCCACCGGCAATGCGGGGCAGGCCAACTACGCGGCCGCCAAGGCGGGGATGATCGGCTTTTCCAAGTCGCTTGCCCGCGAAATCGGCAGCCGCAACATTACCGTCAATTGCGTGGCACCGGGCTTTATCGATACCGACATGACGCGCGCCCTGAGTGAAGAGCAGCGTATGGCGCTGATCGGGCAAATTCCACTGGCGCGGCTGGGCGAGGCCAGCGACATTGCTGCCGCGGTGGTGTTTTTGGCTGGGCCGGGCGCAGCCTACATCACTGGGGCAACGCTGCACGTCAACGGCGGCATGCACATGGATTAAGGTTATGCAATGTAAGATATTGATTTTAAAAGGTTTTTTGTGGGAGAGCAGTTTCAAATTGTGGTAAAATAAATGGCTGTATTTGCCGCTGGCAAGCGTAGCCGAGGGGTGGCGCGGCCGCGGCTTAACACTAGAAAAGGGGATTACCATGGAAAATGTCGAGCAACGCGTCAAAAAGATTGTTGCCGAGCAACTCGGCGTCAACGAAGCCGACGTCAAGCCTGAATCATCGTTCGTCAATGATTTAGGCGCCGATTCGCTCGATACGGTTGAGCTGGTGATGGCGCTCGAAGAGGAATTCGAGACCGAAATTCCGGACGAGTTTGCCGAAAAAATCACCACGGTCCAGCAGGCTATCGAATACATCAAATCGCACGCCAAGGCGTGATCGCCTGTTTGAGTTTAGCGGCCGGCTTTTTGACGTTACGGCGGCTCGCGCAGGCGGGCCGCCGTAATCTTATGTTTTCTTGTATCTTTTTATGTTTCGCCGGCCATGATTTTCCGACACCTTTCAGGGCGGTATAACAGCGCATGCCTCGCACATCCACACGCAGGGTCGTCGTAACCGGTTTGGGCATTGTCTCGCCGGTAGGCAACAGCATCGACGAGGCGTGGGCCAATATTACGGGCGGCAAATCGGGCGTGGGCCCGATCACCCGCTTTGACGCCGCGCCTTTTACCTCGCGCATCGCGGGCGAAGTCAAAAACTTCGACGTCGGCCAATGGCTCAATGCCAAGGAAGCGCGCCGCTTCGACTACTTTATCCACTACGGCCTGGTGGCGGGCATCCAGGCGCTGAAGGATTCGGGGCTCGATCTCGAGCGCATCGATCGCGATATGGCCGGCGTGTGCATCGGTTCCGGCATCGGCGGCTTGCCGCTTATTGAAAGCACGCACCATGCCGTGATCGCGGGCGGGCCGCGCAAGATCGGGCCGTTTTTTATACCCGGATCGATCATCAATTTGATCTCGGGACAACTATCGATCATGTACGGACTGCGCGGCCCCAATCTCGCGGTGGTCACGGCCTGCACCACGGCCAACCACAGCATCGGCGAAGCCGGGCGCTTGATTGAATACGGCGACGCGGACGTGATGATCGCCGGCGGCGCGGAAGACGCGATTTCGCCGCTGGGTGTCGGCGGCTTTTGCGCGGCGCGCGCGCTGTCGGGCCGCAACGACGACCCGCAAGGCGCGAGCCGGCCGTGGGACAAGGACCGCGACGGTTTTGTCATCGGCGAGGGCGCCGGCGTGCTGGTGCTCGAGGAATACGAACACGCCAAAAAGCGCGGCGCGCGCATTTATTGCGAGCTCGCCGGTTACGGCATGAGCGCGGACGCCCACCACATCACCGCGCCGTGCGAAGACGGCGCGGGCGCTTTGCGCTGCATGACCAACACGCTGCGTAACGCCGGGCTTAATCCCGATCAGGTCGATTACATCAATGCCCACGGCACTTCCACGCCGCTGGGGGACGTCGCCGAAACCGTGGCGGTCAAACGCTGTTTTGGCGATCACGCCCAAAAACTCGCGGTGAGTTCGACCAAATCCATGACCGGGCATTTGTTGGGCGCGGCCGGCGGCATCGAAGCGGTGTTTTCGGTGCTGGCGATTCGCGATCAAGTGGCGCCGCCCACCATCAATTTACAAAACCAGGATCCGGCTTGCGACCTGGATTACGTGCCGCACAGCGCGCGCGCGATGAAAATCGAGGTGGCGCTATCGAATTCCTTCGGTTTTGGCGGCACCAACGGTAGCCTCTTGTTTCGCCGGATTTGATCCACGGTTGGCCGCTTTGCTGTCATGATGCTGGTTAACGGCCATCGCGCGCAAGTGGTGCCCGCCAGCGACCGCGGGTTTAATTACGGGGACGGCGTGTTTCGCACCTTCATCGCGGTGGCGGGCGCGCCGCAG
>VGIF01000294.1 GCA_016868015.1 Betaproteobacteria bacterium | reverse complement strand
TGCTCTGGCGGCTCGTGACTCTTCCGCCGTCCTTGCCGCTCGTGACGCTTGCGCGGCGCGCTGGTCTTCAGCAGCAGCCCTGGCGGCGCGTGCAGCGCGAGCGTCTTCGGTAGCCTGGGTCTCGGCGGCGCGGTGGGGGTTTTGCGCCGCGGGTTCGGTGGCCCTCGCACGCTCGCCGGGCGGCGCCGCGAACCGCGGCGTACGCGGCGCATCATCTGTCGTGCCACGGGGGGCGCCGGCGGTGGCTCGCGGTTGCGCCGCCGCGACGTCGGCCGCGGGTCGGGCTTGTTCAGCATCGGGTTCGGCGGCGCCGCGCATCGCGTCGCTGGCACGCGTTTCGAGCACGCGCACGCGCGGGCGTTGCTCGCCATCCGCAGGGCGTTCGCCGGGTGCGCGCATAGACCACACTTCACGCGCTTGCACCGCGGCGGGCAGCCGCGCGTGCGCCGGGCTGGGCATCACGCTTTGTCGTTCGGGCCGCGCCACCGGCGCTTCGTAGGTGGCGCGCGCATGCGCCAGTGCGTGTGCCGGCACGTCAAGCCGCGCCTGATGCACCTGGCGCGCACGCACAAAAGTATCGCGCGCAACCACGGTGGTGGCCGAGGGCACGTCGCGATTGACATGGCGCACGTGCGTGACGTTACGCACGTTGTTGTACTGGTGAAACACATTGATGTTGGTGACGTGGGTGATGTTGACGTTGCGCACATAGGTGGGGCTGTGGCGATACCATGGGATATACGGCTCGCGCCAACCCAGCGGCACCCACGCCACCGCCGGGCCGCTCGCCACCGACACCGACCAGTTCCAGCCGCCGACAAACGCCACCAGCGCCGGCGCGTACACCGGGCGCGCGACGCGCGGGCCCGGCGCCCACGCCCAGCGGTTGCCCCAATACACCCAGCGCCCGTAGTGATACGGCGCAAAACCCCACGGCGCGTTGTCCACCCAAGTCCAGCCCCACGGCGACACCCAGAGCCAACGCCCGTAGCGATACGGCGCCCAGCCCAGCGGCACCGCGCTGGGCACCCAGACGTTGCCGTATTCGGGCGCGCTGTGCCAGGCGCCGTGTTGATCGAGGTCTTCGTGGCCGGTCATGGCGGGGGAGACATAGCGTGTCGCGACGAGGCGCTCCTCGCCGCGCTTGCGCGCCAACGCCCACTGATCGAATTCATCGGGCGCGGGCGCGCTATAGAGGTCTTGGCCGTGCGCGGAAAAACTCGCCAACTGATTTTCACGCACGGTAAGCGGCGTGCCGCTGGAACTTAAAACATCGGCTTCGCCGTGGCGCGTGAGTACGGCGGTGAGGCCATCGGCATCGACGCTGACGCGGTAACTGCCGGGGCGCGAGAGCAGCACTGCGCCGCGCGGCGTGCTGATTTCAAAGCTGTCACCGGATTCAAGCTCGCGCACGCGCAAGTTAAGCGTGCCTTGCGCAAGGCGCAACTGCGTCACATCGTCGTCTAGCCTGAGCATATCGAGGCTGGTCATCGCCGCCATGCGGATAGCGTTGGGCCCGATGCGGATTTCCGCGCGCCCGTCGCGGTCTGCCCACAAACGATCGCCGGTGGTGATTGGGCGATTGAGCGGCGCGACCCCCCATTCGTTTTGGGTATCGGCAGAGGCGAAGGACACCGTGCCGGACAAAAAACTCAAACGCCCAACGGTGGCGGGCGGGTCGGCAAACGCCGCGCCCGCGCCCGCGAGCAAACCAACGCTTAACAAAAATTTCATCAGCCTCATCGTGATCTCCGTCCGGCACCTTGGGCCGCCTCAGTATAGGAGTGATCAACGCGCGGGTCGCCGGTTTTGGGCCGCGAGCAAATCTCTTTTACGCTCGGTTACAAACGCTTACAGATGGCGTGGCGATGGGCGCATGATTTTTAACGTCGTCGTCCCAAGCGGTTGAATGCAGACGCTGGCGCGCGTTACCATGGGCTTAAGGCATTTTAAAAATATTGAATAAAATCAATTGGTTACGATTTTACGTTTTATTTTTTCCAACGATGACGATTAAACCGGAGCCGCCAGTCTGCGTCGGCCCCGACTTGAACCCGCGCAAGCCTTCGTTTGCGCTGCCGCCCAACGCGGTAGATTGCCACGCGCATGTGTTCGGCGAGCGTACGAAATACGGCTACGCGGATGACCGGCAATACACGCCGCCGCCGGTGTTTTTGAAAGACTATCTCGCGATGCACGACACCATCGGTTTTGCGCGCGGCGTGGTGGTGCAAACGGGCGTGCACGGCACCAACAATCAGGTGATCGTTGATGCGATGGCGCAAGCAAACGGGCGGCTGCGCGGCATCGCCCTGCTGCGCGCGGATGTCACCGATGCCGAGTTGCAACGGCTCGATCAAGCGGGCGTGCGCGGTTTTCGCGCCAACTTGGTGGCGAAAATCGGCGTGCAATTCGATGCCGCGAAAAAGCTCGCCGCGCGCGTGGCCAAGCTCGGCTGGCACGCGCAGTTTTTGCTCGACATCGAAAACTTCCCGGATTTCGATCGGATCGCCGCCGAGTTTCCCAGCGAAATGGTGATTGATCACATGGGGCGGCCCGATGCGACCCAAGGTGTGAATGCGCCGGGGTTTGAAGCGCTGCTCCGCGCGTTAAAAGGCGGGCGCGTGTGGTCGAAGTTATCCGCGCCGTACCGCACCTCGCGCGCGCCGATTCCCTACCACGACATCACGCCGTTCGCGCAGGCGCTTGCCGCCGCCGCGCCGGAGCGTTTGCTGTTCGGCACCGATTGGCCGCATGTGATGATGCAAGGCGCGATGCCCAATACCGGCACGCTGGTCGAGCAACTGGCGGCGTGGGTACCGGATGCGGCGACACGCGAGCGTATACTGGTGCAAAATCCGGCGCGTCTCTACCGGTTTTGATTTCAGTGTTTTCGGCATAAAACTAATGGGGTAGGAGCAATCCATGCGGTTCGGTTTATTCGGCAGTGCGTCGGCCAAGCGCGGCAGCGGTGAGTTCGACAGCACCGAAGGCTTTCACGATTTTATTGAATACAACGTTGAAGCCGAGGCGCTCGGCTTTCACGGCACCTTTGTGGTGGAGCATCATTTCACCGGCTATGGGCAGGTGTCGGCGACGTTGAATCTGCTGACGTGGCTCGGCGCGCGCACCAAAACGCTGCGCCTGGGCACCGCGGTGATGGTGCTGCCGTGGCACAACCCGGTGCTGCTGGCGGAGCAGGCGGCAACCCTCGATTTGCTCTCCGGCGGGCGGCTCGATTTTGGCGTCGGCACCGGTTATCGCTACAACGAATTCGTCGGCTTCGATCTGCCGATGGACGATGCGCGCGCCAAATTCGAAGAGTCGATCGAGGTCATGCTCAAAGCCTGGACCTCGAACGAACCGTTTTCGCATAAGGGCCGATTCTGGACGTTTAACAATATCGTGGTGGAGCCGCCGTCGTTTCGCAAACCGCACCCGGCGGTGTGGATGGGCGCGGGCAGCGAGCGCTCGATACAGGAGGTCGCGCGCCGCGGTTTTAATCTGCTGCTGGGGCAATACGCCGCGCCCGGCGATGTCGCGCGCAATATCGCGATCTACCGCAAGGCGGTGGAGGACAAAGGCGAGCCTTGGGATGCGATGCGCGTGGGCGTTACCCGCGCGTTTTTCGTCACCGACGATAAACGCGAAGTGGATGAGGCACTGGGGCGGCGGCTTGCCAACCGCATGCGGCAATTGAAGCTTGCGACCATGCCCGATGGGCGCATCCTCGGCGGCCCCGACCGCGCCGACGGCGACCCGGGGCAAGTCAATTTGAACAG
>VGIF01000293.1 GCA_016868015.1 Betaproteobacteria bacterium | reverse complement strand
GGCTACCCGGTGATCATCAAGGCGGCGGGCGGCGGCGGCGGGCGCGGCATGCGCGTGGTGCACACCGAGGCGGCGTTGTTAAACGCGGTCAGTACCACGCGCGCCGAAGCGCAGGCCGCGTTCAACAATCCGATGGTCTACATGGAGAAGTTCCTCGAACGCCCGCGCCACGTCGAGATTCAAGTGATCGCCGACAAACACCGCAACGCGGTGTATCTGGGCGATCGCGATTGTTCGATGCAGCGGCGCCATCAAAAAATCATCGAGGAAGCACCAGCGCCCGACATCAACGCGCGCGCGCGCATGCGCACCGGCGAGCGCTGCGCCGACGCCTGCCGCAAATTCGGTTACGAAGGCGCGGGCACATTCGAGTTTTTATACCAGGACGGCGAGTTCTATTTCATCGAAATGAACACGCGCCTGCAGGTCGAACACCCGGTGACCGAAATGATCAGCGGCTTGGACTTGGTGCAAATGCAAATCCGCATCGCCGCCGGCGAGCGCTTGGCGCTGCGCCAGCGTGATGTCGAATTGACCGGCCACGCCATCGAATGCCGCATCAACGCCGAAGACGCCTATAAATTCACCCCCTCGCCGGGGAAAATCACCTCGCTGCACATGCCCGGCGGGCCCGGCATCCGCGTCGATACGCACGCCTACAACGGCTACACCGTGCCGCCGAATTACGATTCGCTGATCGGCAAAATCATCGCCTACGGCGACACCCGCGCACAGGCGATCGCGCGGCTGTCGATCGCGCTCTCCGAAACGGTGATCGAGGGCATCAAAACCAACATCCCGTTGCATCAGGAATTGCTGCGCGACGCGGCGTTTTTGCGCGGTGGTACCAGCATTCATTATCTCGAGGAAAAGCTCGCCAAACTGGTGAACGTGAGCTGACGCGGGCCGCCGGCCGCAAGGTTTACCCTAAACGTCGAGCTCGCCTTTTGGCCCTACGGCATATTTAAGATGCCCGACGTATTCAAGCGTTTGCTCGCTGCGTATCGACGGCACGTCGCCTTCGCGCATATGCAACAGATCGGCCGGATTGACGAGCCGCGGATCCGCGCGCGTGATCGGTAAACCCGCCCGGCGATAAGCCTCCAGAATGAATAGCGAACAAAAGAATCGTTCATTGCTCGCGGCGCCGAGCTGAATCGCGCCGATGCCGCGTACGCAGGCTTCGCGCACCAGTTCCGGTATCAGCGGCAATTCGCATACCCGCCGCTGCAGGCTAAACGGCGCATGCAACACGGCGCCCACATGGTTGTAGGGCCGGCCCACTTGCGAAAGCGCGAAGGCGCGTATCGTTTGCGCGTGCGATGGTTCCAGGCGCGGGTGCCGGAACGCCACGACAACCGAGCTCTCGCCCAGCACCTGGGCCATGGTCTGCCGGCGCACCCCCGCGCCGACCGCTTCCACCACGGTATCCTCGCCGACATAAATCGCGGCATGGCTCACCGGCGCCAGCGTAAATGTGCGTATCGCCAGCGACAGCAGTTGCGGCGCGGCGGTGAGCAAAATATCGCCGCTGCGCAAGGCTTCGTTGTTGATCAGCTCGCCGCCGTTACGCGGGCTGATCGATTTATCCTGAAAGGCGAGCGTGCGTTGGGTGGAGGGTTGCCCGCCATTGGCGCCGTCCATAGCGGGTTCCATGCGTGTGGCGCAGCCGGCAAGCCATGCCAATCCGCCCAACAGCCAGCGCCGCCGGGCGCAGCGGCGATCGCAATGGGGATCGGGATCGGGATGGTGGCGGTCGCGGCGAGGGCCGGCGAGGTCTGATGTTGTCATATTTCTTCCGGTTAAGCGAAGGCCAAGCAAGCATCAGTGTAATCGTAAAACACCACAAAAAGCAGGGCGGCGCCGGGCGCGCGGCGTTTGATTTGTTATCCTTGTTCCAACCGCGACAGAAAAGAGGGATGCGAAATTGCCACGATTGATTGCAACATGCTCGCTGTGACACTGATCGTCGACGCCCGCTGCGTCGATACATTTTCCGATATTTTGTTGGCGGCGGGCGCCTTGTCGGTGGATGTATCCGATGCCGCGGCGGGCACGCGCCGCGAGCGGCCGCTGTTTGCAGAGCCGGGCAGCGCGCCACAAAGCAACTGGCCGGTGAGTCGCCTGGTGGCGTTGTTTGCCGCGGGCACGGACGTTGCCGGGTTGATGCCGGCGGCATTGCGCGCGGCGTCGCTGCCGCAGACCGCCACCTACGGCATCGATACCGTGCACGAGCAGGATTGGGTGCGTTTGACCCAGGGGCAATTCACGCCGCAGCGCGTGAGCCCGCGGCTGTGGGTGGTGCCGACCTGGCACGAGATCGTCGATCCGGCTGCGATCAACATCCGCCTCGATCCCGGTCTTGCGTTCGGCACCGGCACGCATCCCACCACGCAGTTGTGTTTGCGCTGGCTCGTGCAACATTTAAGGCGCGGCGAGTCGGTGATCGATTACGGTTGCGGTTCGGGCATCCTGGCGATCGCGGCGATGAAACTGGGCGCGAGCCGCGCCGCCGGCGTGGACATCGACGACCAGGCGCTGGTGGCCGCGCGCCGCAACGCGGTGCAAAATCACAGTGAAGTGGCGTTTTATGCCGCAGCCGACGCCATCCAGTCGCGGGCCGATGTGGTGGTGGCCAATATTCTGGCCAATCCGCTGACGGTGCTGGCGCCGCTGTTGGCGCGGCTTACGCTGCCGCGCGGGCGCGTGGTACTGTCGGGCATTCTGCGCGCGCAAGCCGACGAAGTGCGCGATGCCTATCAACCTTGGTTCAATATGTATGGCACCGAACACGAAGATGATTGGGTGTTGTTGGCGGGCGCCAAGCGAGACGGCGACGATGGCCGCGGCCGGCGGGACGGGGCGTAAGACTTAAAGGCGCTCACCATGATCACGCAATGTCCGCACTGCAGTACTGCGTTTAACGTCGTGCCCGAGCAACTGTTCGCGCGCGACGGGCGTGTGCGCTGTGGCAATTGCCGACAAGTGTTCGACGGCCTGGTGCATCTGACTTCGATGCAGGCGCTGCAGGCGGGTGTTGCGCCCGCGCGCGTTGATGAGCCGCCCGCGCCCGTGCCGGCAGCTGCGGCATCGGCGCCGGTGGCCTCGGCGGTTGAGCCCGCGCCCGCGCCTACCCCTTCACCCGCGCCCGCGCACGGATTTTCGCCGGTGAATTGGGCGACGCTACCGGCGGTGCCGCAAGTTCCCCAGCCGTTGCCGGCGGCGGTTGTGCAAGCACCCTCGACAGCGCCGGCCGAGCCAGCCCCCGCCGTGGCGGCCGCGGCGGTTATTCTCGCGCCTGCGGCGGATGCGGCACCGGCCCTGTTTGAGCAGCCGTTTAGGCCTATCGCCGCCGCGCGGCCGCGCCGCCGCTGGCCGTGGGCACTGGCGGCGAGCTTTGCGGCGGTCGCGCTGGCGGGGCAAGTGGTGTATGCCTTTCGTAGTGAAATCGCCGCCTATTTTCCGCGGCTCAAGCAGCCGCTCGCGGCGTTGTGCGAGCTGGCGGATTGTCGCGTGCTGCCGCTGCAAAAACCTTCGGTGCTCGCGATACAGGCGAGCGACCTGCTGATCGTCGACCCGGCGATGCCGCATCGGGTTCAATTGATCGTCACGCTGGAGAATCAATCGAATGTCGAGGTGGGTTATCCCGCCATCGATTTGGTATTAAATGACAGTAGCGTCCGGACGTTGAGTGCCCGAAACGTGCTAATTGGTTGATTGTAAATAAATAACAGATGATTTTTTCTGGTCTCGATTTGAACAGCGTTTTCTCGATTTGCGATCCTGCGAGCAACT
>VGIF01000292.1 GCA_016868015.1 Betaproteobacteria bacterium | reverse complement strand
AGCGGTTTTTTTTCGATGGGGTCGATGCAAAAACCCGAGGAGCGTCCGTAGGTGGTGAGCACCATACGATCACCTTCGCGTGCACGGACAAAACACGCCCCGCGCTGGCCCCCTTGCAGCTTGCAATCGCGCGGGCATAAATCGCACTGTAGGCGGCCGTCGTCGATGCGGTGCCACCAGCGTGCGGGGTGTGCTTGGTTGGTCATCTACACCCTCGCTACATCGTACGGGTTGTCCCCCGACCCCTCTGCCGCGAGCGGGCGAGGGGAGATTCGTGCGACCAACGGTTTTCAACCGCTGGTCGGATAGTCATTTGGCGGTGTTTCCCGCAGCTTGGTCACGGTGTAAGTGTGCAGCTTCACGCCCGGCTCCCAAAAATTCGGCGGCAGCCCGGCCTTTTGCTTGAGGGTCGCGAGGAACATCGCCGGGTCGGTGAAATGCGTCCACACTTGAGGTAAATAGGTGCTGCGGTGATGGCCGTACTCGAAAATCACGCCGTGCACATGCGGCGTGAGCTGCGTCAGTGCCGAGGCTTCGTCGGTGAAACGCAAGGCGCTTAGCGCCGAGAGCAGGGAGATTTCCATCTCGATGCCGACGTACTCCGCGGCAGTCAACGGCTTAAAGCGCGGGTCGTTGAACGCCGCAGCGCGTGCGTTGGTTTTAACGTCTTCGAGCAGCGAACGATGGGCGTGCAACGAGCCGATGCAGCCGCGCAGTTTTTGATCGAGATTCAAGGTGATAAACGAAGCGCCGTGTTGATGCAACCACGCCGCGCTTTCATCCACAACCTGCGTTTTGCCGAGCGCACCGGCGATCGATGCGCGTGCGATCGGAAACAGCGTGTTCGCCGCTTCAGTGGCGGGAATGTTGAGCGTCATAATAAGCAAACGCGGCGTAACCCACCACGCGCGATTTGTCGCCCGAGGTGTCGCCGGAGTTGCGCAAGTCGACAAGCTCGGCGGTGAGCCCATGCCGTTGCGCGAAAAGATTTAAACCCGCCACAGGGGTGGCGCCGCAAGCTTGTTCGTGATCGATGCCGGTGGCGAGCGCAACGATCGCTTGCGCCGTGGCGCGGTCTCTGACTTGTGCTTGGGTGTAAGGCAAGTAATGCGACATATCCGAACTCACCACGGTGAGCGTTTCCTCGCCGCCCCACAGCATGCCGATCACGTAGGCTGCCTGCTCGGTGCTGGCGCGGCCGACGGCCAGCGGTACCAGCACAAACTCGTCGATGATTTTTTGCAAAAACGGCAACTGGACTTCGAGCGAATGTTCGAGCCGATGCGCTTCGGCGTTCACCGCGACGAACGGCAGTTCTTTAAGCCGCGCGATGGCGTCGGTGTCGAGCGGCACGTTGCCCAGCGGCGTGGCAAACGCGGCCGCGGCGGGCAATGCCATGCCGTACACCGCCGCACGATGTGCCGGGCCCAGTAACACCACACGTTTGATGCGCGCTCGCCCCGGCGCGATACGCGCGTAGACGCTGGCCGCGATGGGGCCGGAATACCGATAACCCGCGTGCGGCGCGATGATCGCCCTGGGTGGCGCGACGTTTGGCGCGGGAGCGGCGGCGCGCAGCAGGGCATCGACCTCGCGCGCCAACGCCGCGGCCTCGCCGGGATAAAACATCCCGGCAGTCGCGGCGGGGCGTATCGATGCCATCTTCGCGCAACTTATCGCCCGATATTGAGCGAGCCCAGCATTTGTTCGAACGATTCTTGCGAGGGCATCTGGCCGTCGGGCGTTAACTGATCGACCAGGTTGGGCAGAATTTGCGACAGCCCCGAGGCCGCTTCCGTTTGCGACACGCCGGCTTGTTGGGCGATTTGCGCGAGTAATCCGCCGCCGCCGCTGCCGAAGATCTGGGAAATTTGATCGGGCGAAATCGGCATATTCTGGCCGCCGCCCACCCACGAATTCGCGACGTTGCCCATGCCGCCCTGGCTCAGTGCGCCGATCAAGCCACCCAAGCCACCAAGGCTGCCGCCGCCCGTGCCGCCGCCTTGGCCGAGTGCCGAGCCGAGCACGGAACCCAGGCCACCGCCGCCGGCTCCGCCTTTACTCATCATCATGCGGATGACGGCATTGAGTATCGCCGCCTGCGGCGAGGCCTGGCTTTGTTGGCCGCCGCCGAGTGCCGCGCCGAGTATGGATTCAAGTAAGCCCATGGTCTTTCCTTTCGTAAACCGTCAACTAACATTGGATGAAACGAGTGTGCCGCAGTTCCATTATAAAGGTAGCGGCGCACGCGCCTGCTAAAATCGCGGTGAACGTTTCGTTACAACCGCGCCATGCCCGACTACTACGCCCTGATCCCCGCCGCCGGCAGCGGCAGCCGCATGGGATCTGAAATTCCCAAGCAATATCAAATGCTTGCGGGTGTTCCGCTGTTGCATCACGCGGTGTATGCGTTATCCGCGCACGAGCGTATTCGCCAAGTGTTTGTGGTGTTGGCGCCGCACGATGACTATTTCAAACGTTACGACTGGTCGGCTCATCACGGCAAGGTCGAGCCGTTGTATTGTGGCGGCGCGACGCGCGCGGCCAGCGTGATGAACGGCTTGATTGCGATGCTGGATGCCGTCGAACCCGATGATTGGGTGTTGGTGCATGACGCGGCGCGGCCATGTTTGACGGCGCTTCTCATCGATCGACTGCTGGCACAACTCAGTGACGACGCGGTCGGCGGGCTGCTCGCGCTGCCGGTGGCTGATACGCTAAAGAAGGCCGATGATGCGCAGCGCGTCAGCGTCACCGTGCCACGCAAAAAATTATGGCAAGCGCAAACGCCGCAAATGTTTCGCTACCGATTGTTGCTTGAAGCGCTGCGCCGCGCCGATGCCGCGGCGCTCACCGACGAAGCGGGCGCCATCGAACAACTCGGTTTGAGTCCGAAACTGGTGATGGGCAGCCCCACCAATCTTAAAGTGACTTGGCCCGATGACTTGAGATTTGCTCAACTTGCTTTAAATTCGCCGCGCGAATGATCGTATACAATACCGCGCGCAAGCGCCCGCTCGTCGCGAACCCGCCAATAGGGGAATTTGAATATGCCGCTTGACGATCCGAAGTTTCGGTTTAACGTGAAACACGTGCTGTCGCTGGTGTTGGCTGCCGTGCTCGGCGCGTGCGCGGCCCCGCACACGGCGCCGCCGAGCGAGCCGCACGTGCAAATGCCGCCGTCACCGACGCTGCCCCCCGAAACGCCCGCGGTGCAGGCACCGCCGCCCCCCGAAGTGGTGCCGCCGCCGGCGGTCGAAGCGCCGGCGGCGCCGCGTATCGATACCATGGCCGACGTGCCGGGCGATAAACCCGTGCCGCCTCTTGCAGGTGTGTTGGAGCGCTTTGATTGCACCAGCGGCAACGACGATTTGCACGCGCGCATCGCATTCGAGGCGCGCGGTGGGCGCGTGGTGCATTTTGCTTACTACAGCAAATGGAAGCCGCGCACCTGCGCCCTGGACTTTTCGCGCAAATCGCCCGGCACCAAATGGCGTTTGACGCCGGACGGCGCGATGCGCGTGCACACACCCGAAGGGCGTTTTTTGATCCGTACGCGCAAGGACGCTTACGTGTTCGAGTTCGAGCAAGTCGAACGCGGCCGCTTTTGCGGCATGCCGGGCGATATCAACGGCATCATGACGGTACGGCGGTTTGTGCGCAAACCGGAATGCTCGGTGAACGGCGTGCTCGACGTCAACGATACGTTCTTGGAGGCGCTGCACAAGGAGCGCATCAAAAAATGATCGATAACGCGCCCGCACCGCACGACCAACAAGACCGATAAGACAACAGGTAGAACGACTTGAACGCCGCCGCCATCGCCCCCATGCGCACGATCGCGCA
>VGIF01000291.1 GCA_016868015.1 Betaproteobacteria bacterium | reverse complement strand
ATTTGTTTCATGTCTTGCCTCGTGGCTCGCGAATACGTCCTCCCAATCAGAACGTACCACTGGGATTCGCGTTTACAGAGCAATCGGGGACTTATTCAGCGCTTCCTTAACTTCCTGGATATGCGCGGTGTCGTCGTTGACGCCCGCGAGGATGGCCTCATAAACGTCGCCGCGCAGCGCATCGTGCATCATGTCCGCTTCGCCGTGATGCCGCAGCACGGTGGTGAGCAGCGTGTTGGCTTGCAGCGCGACATCGACCTTGCGCTTGGCGTACACCGACAATCCACCAAGCACCAGGATCAGCACGATCGCGGCAAGGCCTAGCACCAGTAACTGCGTGCGGATTTTCATGCGGCCTCCCAAGACAGCGTTGGGATTGGCATGTTGATTGGGCGCGCGGTGTGGCCGTTGGGAATATCTGAATACGGCACGCGCACGGCAAAAAGCCGACCTGCGCGCGCCCCATGGGCATGGCGTTTCATTATTGTTGGAGAGCCTTGGTCAAGAGCGTGCGATTTTAATGTCGCGCTCGCGCTATGCAAGTGAAGTAATGCCCTATTTCATTGCGGGCCTGTGAGTATTTTGCAAATTCAGCGCGGTCCGAAAAAGGTGCTTCATCGCGGTGCAGTACCACGGGGTGGTTGCCGTATGGCCTCAACGCCAAACTTTAAAAAAGATGAATAAAATCAAATACTTCTGGTTTTATCCTGGCGCGTGCTTCATCAGCTGGCGTGATCGGCAACTGGATCGGCGCTTTGGGGCGCGCCGACAAGTCGTAAGCCTTGCCGAGCATCAACCGATGGTGGCCCTCGGCGGCGGTGGCGTGCACGGTGGGCAAGCCCATCGACAGCCGCATCAGCCACTGCTGGGTTTCCTCGGCGAGCGGCCCGCGCAGCGCGCCCAGCGCCATGTCGCCCGCCGGCGTGCTGCCGACAAAATCGACCAGCCGGCTGCCGTCCGACACATAACCCATGCCCTGCGCCGAATTCGCCGCCAGCACAAAATCGCGATGCGTGTCGTCGATGGTCATCACGCCCTCGGTGCCGATAACGCCGACTTCCAGCCCATACACCGCGCCCGGCCACGACACCGGCAGTGCCCAACTCACGACGCTGTTGTAAATCGTGCCGTCGCTGAAGCTGATGATACCGGCGGTGGCGTCGGTGCCCATGCAAATCGGCGAGAGCGCCTTGTCGACCGAACGCGCGTAGATTTCCACCGGCGTTTTAGCGGCCATCATCCACATCACGATGTCCAGCGCATGCGTGCCGGAAATCACCATCGGCGAATTGGGCGCAGGGTCTTCCTGGCGTTTGTAGTTGTTCAACGCCACCAGCCGGTTCAAAAACGCGCGCGAGGTGACGGTGGTGATATCGCCCAACGCACCACCCGCGACTTTTTCCTTGGCGGTGAGCCAGCGCCGGCGAAAGCGCTGGGTGTAACCGATCAACGCATCGACGCCGGCTTGCTCGATGGCGCGCAGAACTTTTTCCGATTGCGCGAGCTCGTTGGCGATGGGTTTTTCGATCAGCAGGGAAATTTTGTTGGGGTTTTCCAAGGCGGCCAACGTCGGCTCGGCGTGCAAGTGGCTCACGGTCGAGATGAGTGCGGCGGTGACTTCGCTGCGTTTCAAGAGCTCGCGGTAGTCGGTGGTGACAAAATCGGCGTTGAGTTTCTCGCCGACCAGTTTGCCGCGCGCCGGGTCGATTTCCGCGATGCCGATCCAATCCACCGCCGGAAAGCGCGCCGCGATTTCACCACGCATCAGGCCCACACGACCGGCGCCGACGATGGCGAGGCCGATGCGTTTTGCGGATTTTGGTTTCATTGCGTTTTCTGGTGTTGGTTCAAACCAAGAGCACGCAAAATCCGCGCTGTCGTTCCCGCGCAGGCGGGAACCCATGGGGTGTTTCAAGTGTTGCGGTGTTATGGGTTCCCGCCGGCGCGGGAACGACAAGGTGGTTTAGACGCTACTCGATACCAGACGCATACCGCATGACACTCACTTCAACAACGCCAACTCCTTCAAAAACACCCGCAACTGCGCATCATCGCGATCCATTTGCTTGCGCGCTTGCGCACCGTCCAAAAATTCGTTCGACCAGAAGTTATCCGCGAGCTCTTTTTTCCATTCGTCGGATTCCGACAGGCGCTTAAACACCCGCTCCCAATACGCCACTTGCGCGGCAGTCATTTTCCGCGACCCCAAAAACGTGCGCCAGTTCGACACCACCGCGTCGTAACCTTGCTCGCGCCAGGTCGGCACATCGGCCAGTACGCCACCCAGGCGCTTGGGCGCCGCCACCGCCAGCACGCGCACCTGGCCGTTACGCAGCAGCGAAGCCGCAAACGCCGCCGTCACCGGTGCCACATCGACGTACCCGCCCATCATCGCGGTGGTGGCCGCACCCCCCGAGGGAAAAATCACGTTGCGCGTTTTCTTGATGTCGATGCCGGCGAGGCTGAACGCAATCGCCACGCCCTGGTGATTGGGGTTGCCGATGCTGGTGGCGATGCCCAGACTCACCGCATTCACATCCTTTTTTAGACGCTCGATCAAATCGACACCGCTTTTGATCGGCGAATCGGGTTTCGCCGTCACCGAAATATATTCGCCGAACAAATTCGCCACCGGCGTGAACTCGGTATAACTCGGCCCGCGCCCGACGATGTTGTTGGTCAGCATCGATTTGTTGGCGAGCACCAGCGTATGACCGTCGCCTTGTTGATTGACATAGGCGTAGGCCACCGCGCCGCCGCCGCCGGGCTTGTTGACCGGATTCACCGGCACGTCCATCGCCTTCTGATCCTGAAACACCCTCACCATCAAGCGCAAAATGCGATCCGAGCCGCCGCCGGGCGCGTTGATCGCCACCAGTTCGACCGGCTTGGTGGGCTTCCAGGCGGGCTCGGCGGCATGGGCCGTGATAGCGGCGAGTAAAACCGCGAAGCTGCCGCAAACGCCGCGCGCGGCCGCGAGAAACAAGTTACGCATCGTGAAACGCTCCTCCAGTGTTGTTGGCGTGTGCATTGTCCCATTGGCGCGGTCATTCATCAACGCGCTGTGTTAGTTTATGCATGCGAGCGGGCGCTACCCGAACTATTTTTATTGGAGATGAGAAATGGCATTTCGCAGAGTGGTCACTGGATTCAACAAAGACGGCAAAAGCTGCGTGAAGTGGGACACCAATATCGAACCCAAAACCCTGCGCCCCGGCTTTGACAACGTGCCGATGTGGGCCACCAAAAAATTGCCGGTAGAAACCACCGAAGAGGATCCGAACACCTGGGAATTGGGCACCAGCCTGGCGGGTGGCTCGGTGTTTCGCTTTGGCGTTTACACGCCGGGCAACGTCGCGCGCTGGCACGCCACCGATTCGGTCGACTATGCAATTTGCATTTCCGGTCAAATGCGCATGGAACTCGAAGAAGGCGCGGTGGTGCTAAACCCCGGTGACGTGGTGATCCAACGCGGCACCAATCACAACTGGGTGGTGCAGGGTAACCAGCCGTGCGTGATGGCGTATGTGCTGATCGCCACCGAGGGGGCGAAAACCACCGGCTGGGCGGAGAACAGCAACGCCCAGCACGGACATTAACTGGCGCTTGCAAGTCAATAAAAATAATCAATAGATTCCAGTGCTTGTACGGTGCCCTGGGTTCGGCTGATCGAATCGGCCGAACACCGCGACGAGCCTTGCGCCAATAGCGATCGTCATCCGCATCGGTATTGCCCGCCCGTATTGAATTGTTCTGGGGCGGGCATTTTTTTGGGCATGCTGGGTTCATTATTGCAACTAACTTGCTTATGCAAGCGAATAGATTTAAGGATACGCTGATCAAGTAGGTAAAAGGTGCGCCCGAGGAAAGCGATGATGCCGATTATGCGAAATGAATGCTGATTTCATCAGGCCGAAGGCGC
>VGIF01000290.1 GCA_016868015.1 Betaproteobacteria bacterium | reverse complement strand
GCAACCCTCGTGCTCGCGGCGGCTGTGTGCCCGGCGACAGCCGGTTTTTCGCTGGCGCAACAAGCGCCGGCGAAAGCGCCGGGCGCGAGCCCGTCAGCGGGCCCAACGGCGTTTCCAGCGAGACCCGTGCGCCTGGTGGTGGCTACCGTGGCCGGCAGCCAGCCCGATTCCATCGCGCGCATGATTACCCAAAAGATGAGCGAGCAGTTGGGCAAGCCGGTGGTGGTGGATAACCGCAGCGGCGGCGGCGGCACGCTGGCCTCCACCGTGGTGGCCAAGGCCACGCCCGATGGCCACACCCTGATGTATGTGCTGCCCAATTTTGTGATCAACCCGGCGCTGCAGCCGGGTTTTGCCCATCCGGCGCTGAAGGAGTTCGTCGCCATCGGGCAAATCGACTCGAGCACCAATCTGCTAGTCGCCTCGGCGGGTGCCGGCGTGAAGTCGATCCAGGATCTCATCGCGCTAGCCAAGGCGCAGCCGGGCAAGCTGATCCATGGCTCCAGCGCCACCGGTTCGGCCAGCCACTTGAGCGGCGCTCGCTTTGTTCATGCCGCGGGCATCAAAGTGATTTCGGTGGCGTTCAAGGGCGGCCCCGAAGCGGCCATCGAATTGTTGGCCGGGCGCATACACTTCTCGGTGCAAACGCTGGGTGTCGCATTGCCGTTCATGAAAGACGGCAAAATGGTGGCGCTCGCGGTCACCGCGCCGCAGCGCTCGCCCGCGATCCCCGACGTGCCGGCGCTGGGCGAATTCATGCCGCAGTTCAGACAGTCCGACACATCGCACGGCCTGATCGCGCCCGCGGGCACGCCGCGCGCGATCGTCAACCAGGTCAACAAAGAGCTCGTGCGCGTGCTCGATCTGCCGGATATCAGGGAACGGCTGCAATTGATCGGCTTTAATATCGCGCCCACCACGCCCGAAGCCTACGACAAAATTTTGCGCGAGCAATCAGCCAGCATGTCCGAACTGGTGCTCGCCGCCGGCCTGCGCGCCAAATAAAAAATAGCACCATCAAGACAAGAGGAGGTTTGTCCATGAAGATTTTGCTCACCTGCATCATGCTGCTCGCTGCGGGCGCGGCCCACGCGCAGGCCTACCCGGTCAAACCCATGCGCTTCGTGGTGCCGTATCCGCCCGGCGGCTCCACCGATTTTGTGGCGCGCGAACTGGGCAACAAAATGAGCGAGTATTTCGGCCACCCGGTGGTCGTCGATAACCGCCCCGGCGGCGGCACGGTGATCGGCTTAACCCAAGGGGTGCGCGCGGCGCCCGACGGCTACACCTTGACCTTCGCCACCTCGACCGGGCTCGCCATCGTGCCGGCCATGGGGTTGAAGTGGCCGTTTGACCCGCATCGCGATTTCACGCCGGCGGGATTGATGGTGTACGTGCCCTATCTGCTGGTGGTCAACCCGTCGCTGCCGGTGCGCAACGTCAAGGAACTCATCGATCTGGCCAGGGCGCAACCGGGCAAGCTGAACTTCGCCTCGCCCGGCGTGGGCACGCCCAATCATCTGGGCATTGAAATGTTAAACCAACTCGGCGGCGTCAAGTTCGTGCACGTGCCCTACAAGGGTGGCGCCGCGGCGGTGACCGATTTGGTGTCGGGGCAAGTACAAGTATTTTTTTCGGGCATTCCGCAAGTCTCGGCCTTTATCAAGGCGGGGCGGCTGCGCGCCATTGCCACGGCCACCCCCAAACCCAATCGCGTGGCGCCCGATGTGCCCACCATTGCGGAAACCTTTCCGGGTTTTGACTGCAACACCTGGTTCGGCATCGTGGTACCCACCGGCACGCCGGCGGCGGTGGTCACACGCATCAACACCGAGCTTAATCGCGCGCTCGCCGACCCCGGCGTCATCCAGCGTCTGCTCGCGCAGGGCGTGGAAGCAACGCCGCGCACGCAGGCGGAGTTTCGCGAAATGATCCTCGCCGAGACCGAGCGCTGGCGCAAGGTCATCAAAACCGCGGGTCTGAAAATCGACAGCGCGCAGTAGGGTTTTCCCCGCGTACGAACGCTCGGTGCAACCCGGTTCGCCGCCCGTTACCAAGCCCCCCCTGCTTGAGCATTCGGCGCAGCTGACCACCCGGATTGCGGCATTCGCTGCGATGACGATGAGGGTATGGATGCGCCCGCGCAAATCTTCGCGTTTTTGGTTATCCTCCGCACTTCCCGTTCCACCCTCAGAAAGCAATCACCATGCCTGCCTATCAAGACACTGAACTTTACATCGACGGCCAATGGGCCCCCGCCGCCTCAGGCCGCACCATACCCGTGGTCAACCCCGCCACGCACGCGACTATCGGCACCGTCGCACACGCCGAAAAGGCCGACCTCGACCGCGCACTGGAAGCCGCGGACAAAGGTTACAAAGCGTGGCGCAAGGTGTCGGCGTATGAACGCTCCAAAGTCATGCGCAAGGCCGCGGGCCTGCTGCGCGAGCGCGCGGAAAAAATCGGCACCTTGATGACACTCGAACAAGGCAAGCCCATCGTCGAATCCACACTCGAAGTGATGGCCGGCGCCGACTTGATCGAATGGTTCGCCGAGGAAGGCCGCCGCGCGTATGGCCGCGTGATCCCCGCGCGCGCGGAAGGCGTCTACCAACTGGTGGTGAAAGAACCGGTGGGCCCGGTCGCCGCTTTTACGCCTTGGAACTTCCCCATCAACCAGGCGGTGCGCAAGATTTCCGCGGCACTTTGCACTGGCTGCTCGATCATCATCAAGGCGCCGGAGGAAACCCCCGCCTCGCCCGCCGAACTGGTGCGCGTGTTTGCCGATGCCGGTGTGCCGGCCGGTGTGTTGAATTTGGTTTACGGCGTGCCGGCGGAAATTTCGAGTTATCTGATACCGCACCCGATCATCCGCAAAGTCACCTTCACCGGCTCAACCCCCGTGGGCAAGCAACTCGCGGCGATGGCCGGGCAACACATGAAGCGCGTCACCATGGAATTGGGCGGGCACTCGCCGGTAATTATTTTCGATGACGCCGATATCGATGTCGCCGCCAAAACCATGACCTTCATGAAATACCGCAACGCCGGCCAGGTGTGCGTGTCGCCCACGCGCTTTTTGGTGCAGGAAGGCGTCTACAAACAGTTCGTCGAAAAATTCGTCGAAGGCACCAAAGCGGTGAAAGTCGGCGATGGCTTCGACAAAGACACCAAAATGGCCACACTCGCCAACGCGCGGCGCCAAACCGCGATGATCGCGAACGTCGAAGATGCCAAAAAACACGGCGGCAAAGTGCAAACCGGCGGCTACCCCATCGGCGAAAAAGGCAATTTCTTCGAGCCGACGGTAATCACCGAACTCGACAAAACCGCGCAAGCGATGAACGTCGAACCCTTCGGCCCGCTCGCCATTATCAACCCATTCAAAACGTTTGATGACGCGGCGACCGAAGCCAACCGCTTGTCATACGGCCTCGCCGCATACGCATGGACACGCTCGGCGAAAACCGCCAACGCCATCGCCTCTCAAGTCGAAACCGGCATGATGACCATCAACCACCTGGGCTTCGCGCTGCCCGAAGTGCCGTTCGGCGGGGTGAAGGATTCGGGTTATGGCTCGGAGGGTGGGTTGGAGGCGTTGGAGCCTTATTTGGTCGGTAAATTCGTTACTCAAGCGGGGTTATAAAAATATCAATAAAATCAAATACTTATGATTTTCTCTGTGATTATGATTGGGGGATCTACGGCTACGATGGTGGGGTAGGTTAAATCAGTAGTGTCCGGACGTTGAGTGCCCGAAACGTGCTAATTGGTTGATTGTAAATAAATAACAGATGATTTTTTCTGGTCTCGATTTGAACAGCGTTTTCTCGATTTGCGATCCTGCGAGCAACTCACTCGCAGGAGATATCGATGAACCTGGGCAAACTCGTGTTCGCGCAACTCACGCAGCACATTCCGTTGACGACGTTTCGTCGTTGCGTGGCGCGCTA
>VGIF01000289.1 GCA_016868015.1 Betaproteobacteria bacterium | reverse complement strand
CGAGCAGGGCGATATTTTCACCCAGGCGAGCATCGATAAATATTCGAAGGCGACAGTGATCACGCTGTTTCTGCTGCCCGACTTGAACGTGAAGCTGCGCCCGAATCTGCTCAAGATGAAGCCGGGCACGCGAGTGGTGTCCAACAGCTTCACCATGGGCGACTGGAAGGAGGACGAGAAAATTTCCGCCGGCGGTGAGTGCTCCGCGTGGTGCACCGCGTATATGTGGATTGTCCCGGCGAACGCCGCGGGCGCGTGGAAAACTTCACACGGCGATTTAACGTTGAAGCAGGAATATCAAATGTTGAGCGGCTCGCTCGCGCAAGGTGGCGCCAACGCGGTGATTTCCGATGCGCGGATGAACGGTTATCAAATCACGTTCAGCGCCGGCGGCACGCGATACGTCGGCCACATCAACGGCAGAACCATCGAGGGCACGTTCAAGGGCGCCAACGGCAGCGGCAAGTGGACCGCCACGCGCTCATAAGCGTCTTTGGCGCGGTTTAAGAAATATAAATAAAATCAAATGCTTATAGTTATTGCGAGGAGGTTGTATGCGATCGGCAAAAGCTTGGTGGTGGGCGGCGGCGCTGGCGTGTGCGGGGATGGTTTCGCATGCGCATGCACAAGGCGCGGCGAACTGGCCTAACAAACCAGTGCGTTTTATCGTGCCGTTTCCGCCCGGCGGATCGGTCGATCCGCTGGCGCGCCTGACCGGCGCGCGCTTGAGCGCGGCGCTGGGCCAGCAATTCGTGGTCGACAATCGCGCCGGCGGCTCGGGCTCGATCGGTACGGCGCTCGGCGCGAAGTCCGCGCCCGACGGTTACACCTATATTTTTGTGTTCGACACCCACGCGGTAAACCCCTCGCTGATTCCGAGCCTGCCGTTTGACACGATGAAGGATTTGTCCAGCGTGATGCTGGTGGGCACCGCGCCGATGGTGTTCACTACCAGCCCGAATAAGCCGCTCAAGAGCTTTGAAGACATACGCAAGCTCGCCGCCGCCAAGCCCGGCACCGTCACGGTCGGCTCGGTGGGCAGCGGCAGCCTTGGCCATCTCGCGCTGATGCTGGTGCAGGCGCAAGTGGGCATGAAGCTGATACACGTGCCGTTCAAAGGCGGCGGCCCCGCGCTGACCGCGGCGATGGGCGGCGAAATTGATCTGGCGGTGACGTCAATCGCCGTGCCCGGCCCGCACATCAAGGCAGGACGGCTGCGCGCGGTGGTGTCCACCGGTGAAAAACGCTCGGCGAGTTTTCCCGACGTGCCGACGCTGATCGAAAGCGGCGTGGCGGGCTTTGCCGCGCCGGCGTGGTGGGGCATCGTCACGCCCGCGGGCATCCCGCGGCCGATCCTCGACAAAGTGCACGGCGAGATCAGCAAAGCCTACGCGCAACCCGATCTGCGCAAGCAACTCACCGAGCAATTCGGCATGGATCTCGTGGCGAGCACGCCGGAGGCAATGACCAAGTTCGTGGCATCGGAAATGGCGCGCTGGGGTAAAGTGGTGAAGGAGCACGGGATACGCGCGGATTAAGCGTACTTGAAACCCCTTCACCGCAGAGGCGCCAGCCCCCATCCCCGACCCTTCCCCCGCACGCGGGGGAAGGAAAGCAAATGTTTTCCCTCCCGCTCGCGGGAGCCGGGGGAGAGGGTTGGACGAAGAGTGTTCGCAGAGAAAACAAATTTGATTTTGCCCTTCTCTGCGTCACCTCTGCGCCTCCGCGTCTCCGCAGTGAAGTCTTTGATGTGATCCACAATGAACATCGAGCGCGGCCTGATCAAAACCGATTTCGGTTACATCCACTACCGCGCAGCCGGCTCGCCCGGTGCCCCCGCGATTTGTTTACAACACATCAATCAACAATTCTCCGCGTTGTATCTGGAACTCATGGCGGTGCTCGCGCCGACAATGCGTGTGCTTGCCATCGATTATCCGAGCCACGGGCATTCCGATCACGTCGAGGCGCAGCCGACGATCAACGCTTACGCGCGTTGCGTGGCGGCGGTGGCGGATGCGCTTGGCATTGAGGAATTTTCCGTGTTGGGCGAGGCGGTGGGCGCGGCCACCTCGATCGCGCTGGCGGTGGATTACCCGCGGCGCGTCACGCAAGTGGTGCTGGTGAACTGCCCGTACTACGCCAATCGTGGTGTGGCCGATACGCGCCACGCGCCGTTAAAAAGCGGGCTTCGTCCCGAAGATGCGTCGGGCTTTCCGCTCACGCGCACCATCGATTTTCTGCTGGAAAAAGACCCTGGCCATGCGCCGATGCAGCCCACGCAATCGTGGATGGACCGCGTCAACGTGGCGCAAATCGAGGCGGGGCGGCATCGCTGGCAGGCGCTCGATGCGCTGCATCAGTACGACATCGTCGACAACTTAAAGCGCATCACCTGCCCGATTCTGCTGTTGATCGGCGAGCATTTTCATTATCTAAAAAATCGCGACGAGTTTCACGCCGCGAATAAAAACCTGCGCAGCGAAGTGATCCCCAACGCGCGTTTTTGCATGAGCTGGGAGCGCGCCACCGATGTGGGCCGCCACGCGCTGACGTTTTTGCGCGCGTGATCGCGCGCTGGCGCGGCGGGCTGCGCCAGCACCACGCACTGCCTTGCGACGCCGATTTATGGTAGAATCGTAAGTATTTGATTTTATTGATATTTTTTAAAATGGCCATTCGCAAGAAAACCACTAAATCCCCTAAATCACCGCGCAAAAACGGACACATCAAAACCGACATCGGCCTGGTGCCGGAAAAACTGCGCGGCTTCGGCGCCGCGTTGCAGCGCGCGATGGGCGTGAAAATCACCTACGCCAGCAAGAAAAAAATCCTCGCCGAAATGCCGGCCAAAGCCTTTGTGTTAAACCGCAACGCGCGCGCCAACGGCGGCGCGCTGATGGCCTATGCCGATTGCATCGGCGCCGCAGGCGCGCTGATGAATTTGCCCGAGGGCCACTGGACGACAACGCTGGAATCGAAAACCAATTTTTTCTCCGCCGGCGTGGGGCCGCTGTTGAAAGCGAGTTCCAAACCGCTGCACGTCGGCCGCACCACCATCGTGTTGGAAACCACCATCCGCAACTCCGGCGATGATCGCCGCGTGGCGATCGTGACGCAGACGCAGATGGTGATTCCGAACCGTAAGTGAGCGCAAATAACGTAGGATGGGTGGAGGCGAAGCCGTAACCCATCACGACGATTGATGGGTTACGCTACGCTTCACCCATCCTACAAATTCAGATGAGGCATCGCCATGACCGAACTCGAACTGCTCGAAGAACTAAAGAAGATTGATACGCCGACGATCACCAACGTCGTGGCGACGTATCCCGGCCGGCCGCATTGCCTGGAAATCTACAACCCGTGGAGCGAGAACTGGTACACCGATAACCGCTTGCAATGCTGGTACCCGGCGTTGGGGCCGATCGCGGGTTACGCCGTGACCTGCACTTATGGGCTGCCCGATCACACCTACAAGGGCCATTCGTGGTTAACCGTGCTGGAGGCGATGGACAAAATCGGCAAGCCCTCGATCTTGTGCCTGCAACAAAAATTCCCCGAGGCGATTGCCGACAAGGTCGGCCTCTCCGGCGGCAACATGACTTCTTCGATGCGTGCGTGCGGCGCGATCGGCTGTGTCACCAACGGCCCCTCGCGCGACATCCACGAAATCCGCCTGATGAATTTTCAATACTTGACGCGTGGCATCTGCGCTGGCCACGGCCCGCAAGCGGTGCACGCGGTGCAAGTGCCGGTGTCGATTTGCGGCATGGACGTCGCGCCCAACGAAATCATCCACATGGATGAAAATGGCGCGGTGAAATTCCCCGCCGACCGGCTGGAAGACGTGGTGAAGTGCGCCAAGGCGCTGTTGGCGGAAGAAGATGAGCGCGTCGGGCAGTTACTTAAGGCGCGCGGAATTGAGGCGGTTAAGAAGATTATGGGTGGGCATCAGTATGCGAAGAAGTGAACG
>VGIF01000288.1 GCA_016868015.1 Betaproteobacteria bacterium | reverse complement strand
TGTCTTGCCTCGTGGCTCGCGAATACGTCCTCCCAATCAGAACGTACCACTGGAATTCGCGTTTACAGAGCAATCGGGGACTTATTCAGCGCTTCCTTAGATGCACTGAGCGACGTATTTGCATCTCACGAACATGGGGCAGCCCAGGTTCATTTGACCCAGCAGGTTTGTGACGAGTTTAAGCGAAATCGAGAATCGAAAATCAAGGACGCGTTGAAACGTTTCAAGGAAATCAAGTATACAGCGCAGCTTCCGTCCTTCATGAAGGCTTACGAAGAGTACAACTCAATCAGACGACTAGCCGGCGAACTGCAAGGTCTTGTGAAAGGCATATCCGAGAAGGTCGACGCCGATATTGTTGCCAAGCGTCTTGTCGCCGATCAGCTATTCTCGGACATCTTTGCACGAGCAAAGATTATTCCAACGACGCCTGAACTTTTTTCGGCTGCCAGTATGAGGCTTGCGCTTGGTAATCCGCCAGGAAAGAACGGATCTATTGGTGACGCGATAAACTGGACTATATTGCTCCGAACGGTCCCCGACGGCGAGCCGCTTCACGTAATCAGTGAAGACGGAGACTTCTATTCGACCCTCAACGAGGATCAAGCGCATCCATTCTTAACTGATGAATGGAATAATCAGAAAAGATCTTCGCTCTACGTTTACAGAACTTTATCTGCATTCATGAAAGAGCATTTCGACGGGGTCGCTTTCTCCTTCGATAAGACAAAAGACGCTTTGATCGACGACTTATGCGAGTCCGGGAGTTTCGCAAGTACGCATCACATCATTGCTAAACTTGAGGGGTTTACATATTTCTCGTTGAAAGAAGTAGAGCGGATCATGGCGGCGGCAGTTGAGAATGGTCAGTTTGGTTGGATTGCGACGGACTCTGACGTTTCCGACTTCCTCAACCGAATTGCGGTACCGCGTATCGGAAGCCTAACGGACTCACAGCAGCTTGAAATTTTGCGCGGCGTCATAGAAGAGCAACAACGCCGTGTTGAACGAGATGCCTAGCACACGTGGTGTGGGCACAAAAAACTCGCTTACTCTAAGATACCGACGCCCTCGCATTCTCCAGCACCATCTCCGCCCCCTTCTCCGCAATCATAATCGTCGCCGCATTGGTGTTCCCCGAAACCAGCGTGGGCATAACAGACGCATCAATCACGCGCAGCCCTGCAAAACCGCGCACACGCAAGCGCTCATCGACGACCGCTAGTTCGTCGCGGCCCATGCGGCAAGTACTAACCGGATGGTAAACCGTCGAACCACGCTGGCGCACGTAATCAAGTAGCTCGTCGTCACTCGCGCACGCGGGGCCGGGCTCGACTTCCTCGGCGATGTGCTGCGCCATCGCTGGCGCTTGCAGGATGCGGCGCAGGGCGCGCATGGCTTCAACCATCGTGGCGCAGTCTTTTTCGGAGGCGAGGTAGTTGGGGTTTATCGCCGGTGCTTGCCGCGGATCGGCTGATTTGATGCGCAGGTGCCCGCGGCTCTCCGGGCGCAACAAGGTGCACACTGCCGTGATGCCGGAAAACGGATGCAAGGTTTCGCCGATGTTCTGCACGGAGTAAAGCGCGATCGAGGCTTGGATGTCGGGCGTTTGGGCGGTGGGATGCGCGCGCAAAAAGCAGCCCGCTGAGAGCGCGGGAATGGCGAAGTAACCGCGGCGCCGTATGGCGTAATCCAAAACCGCGCCCGCGCCGCGATGCCATTGGTTCACGGCATCGTTTAACGACAGCGGTTCCTTGCAGCGCAGGATGATGCGGGTGAAGTAGTGATCGGCCAGGCTCTCGCCGACGCCGGGCAGATCGGCGATGACGGGAATGCCGTGCGTGCGCAACAGCTTCGCCGGCCCCAGCCCAGACAACTGCAACAACTGCGGCGAATTAAACGCGCCGGCGGCAACGAGCACTTCGGCGTTCGCGTTTGCGACGTGGGTTGTGCCGCCAGCCAGGTATTCGACGCCGCTAGCGCGCCGCCCGTCGAAAAGGATGCGCGTGGTCAGCGCATCGGTCACCACATGCAAGTTGCTACGATTACGCACGGGTGCCAAGTAAGCCGCTGCAGTGGAGCTGCGCACGCCGTTGCGCATGGTCGTCTGATAGAGCCCCGCGCCTTCCTGCTCGGCGCCGTTGAAATCCGCGTTGCGCGGATAGCCGCATTGCTCGGCGGCGTCGACCCACGCTTGCGCTAGCGGATGCCGGTCGCGCAAATCAGAAACCCCGAGCGGCCCGCCCGCGCCGTGCCACGCGTCGGCGCCGCGCTCGTTGTCCTCCGCCTTGCGAAAGTAGGGCAACACATCGTCGGCGCCCCAACCGACGTTGCCCAACTGCCGCCACTGGTCGAAGTCTTGTGTCTGGCCGCGGATGTAGATCAAGCCGTTGATCGCGCTCGAACCGCCGAGCACGCGCCCGCGCGGCGCGACGATATTGCGGCCCGCGCAATGCGGTTGCGGTTCGGTTTCGTAGCACCAGTTAAAGCGCCGGTCTTTGAAGAGCTTGCCGTAGCCCAACGGAATGCGTAGCCACGGGTGGCCGCTATCGGGGCCGGCCTCCAGCAGCAGCACGCGATGTTCGCCGGAAGCAGTCAAGCGGTTGGCGAGCACGCAGCCGGCGCTGCCTGCGCCTACGATGATGAAGTCGTAGCTATTTGCGTTGGGTTGCATCGTTTACCGATTCGAAAGCGAGAAAGAAGTATCGTAGGGTGGGTGAAGCGCAGCGCAACCCACCGTTCGCGGCATGGCCTCGCACGAATGGTGGGTTACGGCGCAAACTTCGCGCCTTCACCCACCCTACGGAAGATGTTCATCCAGTAACTCGATCCAATGCCGTACACGAAACCGCGTCGCCGCCTGCAAATGCGACTGACAGCCGATGTTGGCGGTGACGATTTCCTGCGGCGTGCCGGATTCCAATGCCTTGATTTTATTCGCCTGCAATTGCCGCGCTAGCGCCGGCTGCAAAATCGAATAGGTGCCCGCCGAGCCGCAGCACAGATGCGCATCGGGCACGGGGGTGAGGGTGAAACCGAGTTCGGTCAGCAGTGTTTCGACGTGGCCTTTTTTCTTCATGCCGTGCTGCAGGGTGCAGGGGGGGTGGAAGGCGATTTTTGGCGTGAGGCGTGAGGGGTGAGGGGTGAGGCGCTCCTTTAGCTTCGGTAGCTCCGTGGCGATGACATCGCTGATGTCGCAGGCGAGTTCCGACACGCGTTTGGCTTTTTCGGCATACGCCGCGTCGCGCGCCAGCGCGTGGGCGTAGTCTTGCACCATCACGCCGCAGCCGCTGGCGGTGCTGACGATGTTTTCCGCGCCGGCCTCGAGATGCGGCCACCAGGCATCGATGTTGCGGCGCATGTAGTTGCGCGCTTCGTCTTGCGCATTGAGATGAAACGACAATGCGCCGCAGCAACTTGCTTGCGTAACACGCGTAAGTGAAATGCCCAGCCGGTCGAGCACGCGTGCTGCCGCCGCATTGGTGGCGGGCGACATCGCGGGCTGCCCGCAGCTTTCCAGTGCCAGCATTTTGCGCGCGTGATTGTTTTGCGGCCAAGCACCCGAGGGCGCCGCTCTTGGCGGAACTTTTTGTTTGAGGGCGCGCGGCAGTAGCGGGCGCGCGAGTTGCCCCATTTTCACCAAGGGTGTAAGCACCGCGCGCTTGGGCACCACTTTGCGCAGCGCCGCGCGTTGCAGCGTGTCATCGACGCCGCGCCCGACTTGTTGTTCCACCACCTCGCGCCCGATGTCGAGCAAGCGGTTGTAGTGCACGCCCGACGGGCACGTGGTTTCGCACGAGCGGCAAGTGAGGCAACGATCCAAGTGCAGTTGCGTTTTTGCGGTGGCCGCTGCCCCTTCGAGCACTTGCTTGATCAAATAGATGCGCCCGCGCGGGCCGTCGAGTTCGTCGCCCAGCAGTTGATACGTGGGGCACGTCGCCGTGCAAAACCCGCAGTGCACGCACTTGCGCAGGATCGCTTCGGCCTCCTCGCCTGCGGGC
>VGIF01000287.1 GCA_016868015.1 Betaproteobacteria bacterium | reverse complement strand
TCGAAAGCGCCTTCGGCCTGATGAAATCAGCATTCATTTCGCCTAATCGGCATCATCGCTTTCCTCGGGCGCACCTTTTACCTACTTGATCAGCGTATCCTTAAAAGGATAATGGCGCAACCTCAATGCTGACTACGCCAACGCCTTCAACCCCTTACGCTCGACGATATTAAGCAGTTTCAACGCCGGCCCGCTAGGTTTCTTGTCGCCTATTTCCCATTTCTGCACCGCCGCTACGCTGGTGTTGAGATAGGCGGCAAATACGGATTGACTGGTTTTTGCTTTTAACCGCAATCACTTGATATCCGCTGCATCATAGTGCCTCAACGCCGGCAAGCGCGAGGCATCAAATTCGCGCAACGTTTCCGCATCAACCAGCCCAAGTCGTAAAGTCCGCGCGCGGTGTCACCCAGATCTTTGCGCAGTCTTTTGTTTGCCATGTTCGCGCTTCACCGCTCCGGCATCGCCCCAAACGCAATATCCGGCGCCTTCCCCGCAATCGTCGTGCGATGCAGCTTGCGTTTGTATTTAGTCTTGTCGAACGTCGTCGCGCGATGCAGCGTGCAGCGGTTGTCCCACATCACCGCGTCGCCGTCGCGCCAGTGGTGGCTGTAAAAGTATTTTGGCTGGGTGCAAAACGCGGTTAGTTCGTCGAGCAGCGCAGCGCCTGCTTCCGGCGGCATGCCGACGATTTCTTGCGCGTGTGAGCCGACGTAGAGCGCCTTGCGGCCGTTGACCGGGTTCACGCGGATCAGCGGGTGAGTGACGACGTGGCGTTTTTTGTCTTCCTCGTTGTAGCCTTTGTCGGCGTCCATGTCGCGATGGGTCATGCGATGCAGCACGGTGAGGCCTTCCAGCGCGGCCTTGCGCTCGGCGGGCAAATCCTCGTACGCCGCGCGCGCACTGGCAAAATCGGTGTTGCCGCCAACCGGCGGCACGATGCGCGATGCGAGCAGCGAGGCGAGCGCCGCCACGGGTTTGAATGAGCTGTCGCTGTGCCACTCCTCATTGCGCTCGCGGTGCAACATAGCCGGATGGTCGAGCGGCAGGAAATTCCCATCCTTGCCGAGGTTGGTCATGATGGAGATGTGGCCCGGATTCCAGTCGTTGCCGGGATGCGCAATCATGGTTTCGAGTTCGCCGAAGTGACGGCTGAATGCGATTTGCGTTTCATCGTCGAAATGCTGATCGCGGAACACGAGGATTTGATGCTCGTTAAACGCCTCCCAGATCACGCGAAAATCCTCGTGCGGCACGGGCTGGGTGAGATCGATGCCCGTCACCTCGGCGACGAACAGCGGATGCAGGCGTTTGATGGTGATCCGGCTTTCGATGGTATCCATGGCGCCTCCGATGGTTTGATGCGAATGCGTTGATTCTACAGAAAAGGTGGCCGTTCAACCTTTACCGTGCGGCACGCCCTCCTTAGTCGTTCCCGCGCCGGCGGGTATCCCCCTCCCCCGCGTGCGGGGGAGGGTAGGGTGGGGAGCGAACGGTGTCTCACGTTGCGCGTGTGTTATGGGTTCCCGCCTACGCGGGAACGACAGCGGTGGTTTTTCGCGCGTTCCAAAACCTGATGCGCACAAAAAAAGCCAAACCGCGCAGTGCGGGCGATACACCGGCATCGCAAGGCCGTACGGTATGACCAGTAACAGGCATGGCGCCGGGCGATACGCAGTCGCGCGACACTATCGATGAATTTTGACAAGCACGGCACCCGCCGTTACCCTCGACGCCCCTGCATCCTCACCCGGACGGAGTCATTCTGTGAAGCGAGTTCTAGCATCCCTTTTGTTTATCTGCACGCCTGCCTGCGCGTTCGCCGCCGACTATCCGGTTAAACCCATCCGCATCGTCGCGCCGTTTCCGCCCGGCGGCAGCGTTGATCTTGTGGCGCGCCTGGTGAGCGCGGACGTGGGCAAGGTGCTCGGCCAGCAGATCATCATCGATAATCGCAGCGGCGCCACCGGCATGATCGGCACCGAAATTGCCAAGAACTCACCGCCCGATGGCTACACGCTGCTCATCAATACGCTGCCGTTCGTGACCAACCAGTTCGCGTATGCCAAAACGCCTTACGATCCGGTCAACGATTTCGCGCCCGTGTCGCTGCTGGCGTCGGTGGCGTCGGTGCTGGTGTCGCATCCGGCGCTGCCGGTGAGTTCAATGAAAGAACTCATCGCGCTGGCACGGGCAAAACCCAACGCCATCACCTATGGCACGGCGGGCGCGGGCTCGAACCCGCACATTGCGGGCGAGCTGCTCAACAATCTGGCGAAGATCAAGCTCCTTCCGGTGCACTACAAGGGCGGTGGCCCAGCGACCATCGCCACGTTAAGCGGTGAGACGCAGCTTTACTTTGTCAACGCCATTCCTGAAGCGCTGCCGCACCTTCAGGCAAAACGGCTCAAGGCACTCGGCATCACCGATACCAAGCGCAACCCCAGCGCGCCGCAAATCCCGACGATGGCGGAAGCCGGCCTGCCCGGCTATGAATTCGTGACGTGGCAGATACTGGCGGCCCCGAAAGCCACCCCCGCGCCCATTGTTGCGACGCTCAACGAGAAAATACGCGCCGTGCTGAAGGCGCCCGAGGCCACGAAGCGCTGGCAAGATCGCGGCCTGGACGTGATTGCGAGCACGCCGGACGAAGCGGCGGCGCATCTCGCGCGTGAAATCAAAAAGTGGGGCGCCATATTCAAAGCGCAAGGCATCCGCTCGGAGTAGTGCAGTAGTACGGTAGTAAGGGTAGTACGTAAAGGCGACCGCCCCTAAGCCTTCGCCTGCTTGGGCGGATGCGCACGCCGTATCGTCGGCGAGGTCACCTTGTCCGAGACGTGAAAGTCCCACACCGCGGCGCCGCCGCGCTCGCTGAATTCTTTCACCAGCTTGGGCAGCTCATCGAGGTTCCTGACGGTTTTGCCTTCGATGCCGAAGCCGCGCGCGATGGCGGCAAAATCGTTGTAGCCGAACACTGAGCCGGTCTCGGGCAGTTGTTCGGCGCGCAGCTTGTGCACCTCCGAGCCGTAGGCGCCGTCGTTGATGACGATGATCAGAATATTCAGCTTGTGGCGCTTGATGGTTTCAAGCTCCTGGATGTGCATGATAAAACTGCCGTCGCCGTCGAACAGCACCGTCGGCCGCTCCGGGCGCGCCGCCGCCACGCCCATCGCAAATGAGATGCCGTTGCCGATGGCGCCGAACTCGCGAATGGTAAGAAAGCGCTCGTTCGGGCGCGACGGCATTTGGCCAAAAAACCACGAGCAGTGGCCGCCGGAATTCACCATCTCCCAATCCGCGGGCAGCGCCTGTTCAAGGCCCTCGACCACCAGCCGCGGGTCGAGCAGGCCCGGCGCGATGTCGAACACTTGGCTGTCCGGTTTAGTGGTGCGGATGCGCTCGGCCATCGCCTCGGTGCGCCACGGGTTGGCGCGCGCGGGCAATGCTGCGGTCAGCGCCTCCACCCCCAGCCGCGCGTCGGCGCGCAGGTGGTTGCGCGCGACTTCCTGGCCCTGCGCCACCGCCACCGGATTGACGTCGATCTGGAGCATCTGCGCCTTGCGCCAGAGTTGGCCGCCGCCGCCCGCGTGGTAAGCGAGCGAGCCGCCGACGACGATCACCAGATCGGCTTGCGCCAGATACTCAAGGCCAAGTTCCGTCGAGAAGCTGCCCGAAACGCCGATGCAGTAAATGTCATGGTGAAACAGCCCGCGCGCGGGCAACGATGTCGTGAGCAGGCCGCCCACTTTGGCGGCGAGCGCGCGGCACGCCGCCCCCGCGTTGGCTTGCACCGCGCCCAAGCCGGCAAAGATCACAATGCGCTCGGCGCCGGCGACCAGTTTCGCGGCGCGCGCCACATCATCCGCATGCGGCGGCATGGGTGACACGCGCGGCAGCAACTCGCGCGAGGGCGTGGGTAGCGTTTCCGGCCCAACCCACGGCCGCTCCTGCAAGTCGAACGGAATGCCCAGCACGACCGGCCGGCGTTCGCAGCGCGCTTGCAGGAAAGCATCACG
>VGIF01000286.1 GCA_016868015.1 Betaproteobacteria bacterium | reverse complement strand
AATCGAGAAAACGCTGTTCAAATCGAGACCAGAAAAAATCATCTGTTATTTATTTACAATCAACCAATTAGCACGTTTCGGGCACTCAACGTCCGGACACTACTGACGATTTAATTGAAATCGCCGGCGTCAAAATGGAGTTCATCTTTAAGTAGCCAGCACGTTTACGCCGTATGCGGGCGGCGTGCGGCGGTTTGGGTATTTTTTCCGTGCTCTGCTGAGGAATAAGCGCTAAGGTTGAACACTAGCGCGCGGCGCTGAGTGAGCGCCTTATTCCCAACGGAGACAACAGGTTTATGCGTCTAAAGGTTCTTGGTTGCAGCGGCGGCATCGGCGGCGCGCAGCGCACGACGTCGCTATTGGTTGATGAGGATATTTTGATCGATGCCGGCACCGGCGTGGGCGATCTTACGTTGGAAGCGCTGGCGCGCATCGATCACGTTTTTGTCACGCATTCGCATTTGGATCACGTCACCTCGATACCGTTTTTGGCCGACACCGTGGGCGGTCAGCGCGACAAGCCGCTCACCGTGCACACGCTGCCAGAAACCATCGCCGATTTGAAACAACATTTGTTTAACGAAAAATTGTGGCCCGATTTCACCCGCATCCCCTCGCCGCAAAAGCCGCTGCTGCGGTTTTCGCCGGTTGCGCTCGGCAGCCCGGTGCCGCTCAATGGGCGCACGATTACGCCGGTACCCGCCGATCATGTGGTGCCGGCGGTGGGTTATGCGCTTGATTCCGGCGCCGCAAGCCTGGTGTTTAGCGGTGACACCGCCGGCGGCGACGCGTTCTGGCGCGCGGTCAATGACATCGACAACCTGCGCTACGTGATCATCGAGACTTCGTTTTCCGACGCGGAACGTGCGCTCGCTCTGAAGGCGCGGCATTTGTGCCCGAGCCTGCTGGCGGAGCAATTGGCGCTGTTAAAGCAGCCGGCCGAGATTTATATTACGCACTTAAAGCCCGGCGAAAGCGGTAAGATCATGCGGGAGATCGAAACCCATGCTTCGCCGTGGCAGCCCAAAATGTTGCGGCAGCAGCAAGTGTTCGACTTCTGATGGTGAGTTCCCTTAAGACTGTTGTGGGGATGATATGAGCACGGTACTCCAAAGCAAGCCCGTGGCGCAGGATCCGCTGGCGGAAAAGCTCAATTTCCAGCAGCGCTTGCAAAGCGTGACCAACAAGGTGCACGCGTCGAAAAATATCGAAGAGATTTTGACCGATATTTCCGGCGAACTGTGCGGCTTATTCGCGGCCGACCGCCTGACCCTGTATTTGGTGAGCGAGGACAAGGGTTCGATTGTGTCCAAGGTCAAAACGGGCTTGCAATCGTTTAAAGACATCAAGCTGCCGATCAACGAGCAGTCGGTCGCGGGCTTTGTGGCGGCCAACAAACGCGTGCTGAACATCAAGGACGCCTACGACGAGGCGGAACTCAAATCGCTAAGCCCGCAACTTAATTTCCTAAAGGCGGTGGACGCGAAGACCGGTTATCGCACGCGGTAAATGCTGGTGGCGCCGATTGTCGATGCCAAATCGCGCGAGTTGATCGGCACCATACAAATCATCAACAACAAGCAGGGTGTCGCCTTCCCGCAATACATGGAAGAAGGTGTTGCGCAATTGTGCGAAACGCTGGCGATTGCGTTCCGCCAGCGGTTGGGCGCGAGCAATGTGTTGCAGGTGCGCGGCAAGTACGACGGCCTGGTGACCGATGCGGTGATTTCCGCCAAGGAGCTGGAACTTGCGCAGCGCTCCGCGCGGCGCAAGAACCTCAACCTGGAAACCGTGCTGATCGACGAGTTTCAGGTCAAGGTGCCGGCGCTGGGCGCGGCGCTCGCCGCGTTTTTCGGCGGGCCCTACGAGCCGTATAAATCCGATCGCATCAAGCCGCCCGAGTTGCTGCGCAACATGAGCCGCGATTTTTGCGTGACTAACCAGTGGGTGCCGCTCGATGACACGAAGGACGGCATCCTGGTGATGACGCCCGACGTCGAGCGCACACGCGCTTCGCGCATGGTCAACAACGTCTACCCGAAGAACAAAATCGCCTATTGCGTGACCACGCAGCGCGAGTTCATGGCCACGCTCGATCACCTGTTCGGCGGTGCTTCCGTGCTCGCCGACTCCGGCAACATTGATGACTTGCTGGGCGATCTGAATGACGATGGCGACGGCGTAGGCGTTGCCGGCGATGACATCGCCAGCGCCGCCAGCGACAACGAGCTGGTCAAGCTGGTTAATAAAGTGATCATCGATGCCTATCAGCAAGGCGCCTCCGACATTCACATCGAGCCGTACCCCGGCAAGGGTAAGACCGAGATCCGTTTTCGCAAGGACGGTTCGTTAACGCCCTACATCCAGATCCCCGCGAGCTACCGCAACGCGCTCGCCGCGCGTCTGAAGATCATGTGCGATCTGGATATTTCCGAGCGTCGCAAGCCGCAAGACGGAAAGATCAAGTTCAAGAAATTCGGCCCGCTCGATATCGAACTGCGCGTGGCGACCATCCCCACCGCCGGCGGCGTCGAAGATATCGTGATGCGTATCCTGGCCGCGGGCGAACCGATACCGCTCGATAAGCTGGGGCTCTCCAAGCGCAATCTCGAACTGTGCCGCACCGCGGTGGAAAAACCCTACGGCCTGTTTTTTGTGTGCGGCCCGACCGGTTCCGGTAAAACCACCACGCTGCACTCGGTGATGGGGTATCTCAATAAACCCGACACCAAAATTTGGACCGCCGAAGACCCGGTGGAAATCACCCAAAAGGGCCTGCGCCAAGTGCAGGTCAATAAAAAAGCCGGGCTTGATTTCGCACTGGTGATGAAGGCGTTTTTGCGCGCCGACCCCGACATCATCATGGTCGGCGAAATGCGCGACAAGGAAACCGTCTCCACCCGCATCGAAGCCTCGTTGACCGGCCACCTGGTGTTCGCCACCTTGCATACGAATAGCGCGCCGGAGTCGATCATCCGCCTGCTCGACATGGGCATGGACCCGTTTAACTTTGCGGACGCGCTGCTGGGCATCCTCGCGCAGCGTCTGGCCAAGCGCCTGTGCGCCAAATGCAAAGTGCCGCATCAAGCCAGCGACGCCGAAATCAATGCGCTGCTTGAAGAATACGCGCTGGAATTTACGAATACCGATGCCTGGAAAGCAGACCCCAAAGGCGAGCGTGCGAAAGTGCTCGAATCACGGGTAAAGGAATTCGGCGACGAAGACGGCCGCCTGGTGCTGCACACCGCCCGCGGCTGCGACACCTGCGGCGGCACCGGTTATAAGGGCCGCGTCGGCTTGCACGAACTGTTGATCGGCACCGACCGCATCAAAAAAGACATCCAGGAACACGCCCGTGTGGCGCAAATGTTCTCCACCGCATTGGAGGAGGGCATGCGCACCTTGAAGCAGGATGGCATCGAAAAAGTGCTGCAAGGCATTACCGATATCCAGCAGGTGCGGGCGGTTTGTATTAAGTAGCGTGGCGGGCCGCTGCGTCGCGGCCCGCAGCGTTCGATTGGCACTATTCCCATGCCACATGCGCGCCCCCATGTTGGCGCTTCCAATTGGCATACCGGTTACCGTGTAGCGGACTCCTTTTCTCGTGAGGCGGGGTTGAAGCCCTTCTCCCTTCGGGAGAAGGGTTGGGATGAGGGAAGCTGGCATCTCCTAGTCCTCATTGCGGCCCTAGCACGCCTTTCGCCTGACAAAAATTGTCACTGTACGCCGCAACTAGGTGCCGTAATTCGGCCACGTCGTTTCGGGGTTGTAACGCCGCCGAGCATTAAATCACGGCCGTGGTTTGCCGTAGCCCAAGGTTCCGTCCAGCGAGGGAATATATCTATGTAACTAATTGATTTAATTGATATTTTTATACCGTGATCCAATTCACGCCAAGTTGGCACGGCGATTGCTTATATACCCTCGACCAGTAGTGTCCGGACGTTAATCGAATAAATTCAATTGGTTAGCGGACATGTCCGGAATTTCGTCGGCGACGATTTTGTTAAGTAGTTG
>VGIF01000285.1 GCA_016868015.1 Betaproteobacteria bacterium | reverse complement strand
GGGACAACATCTCGATCACGGTCAGTTTGATTCAGCCGATCGCGATGGAAGAGGGGCTGCGCTTTGCGATTCGCGAGGGTGGCAGAACCGTCGGCGCGGGCGTGGTGGCGAAGATTATTGAGTAAGAACCGAGTGAACAGTTATCAGCGAACAGTGGACGGTGAAAACCCGACACACTACCGTTCACGGTTAACTGCAGTTAGAAGGCCAGTAGCTCAATTGGCAGAGCGTCGGTCTCCAAAACCGAAGGTTGGGGGTTCGAGACCCTCCTGGCCTGCCAGACAGTTGTGGTGCGTAGTGCAAGTTGTGGGGCGTAACAATCTTCGGGAAATTTTCCCGGCGTGTCAGTGCAGTGAACCTAGAAAGGGCCGGCCAGCGGTCGAGCAAGCGGTCCAGATAAATGGCTGAAAAAACTAACCCCGTTGAAGTGCTCAAGGCGCTCGTCGCGGTGGCTTTCGTGTTCGCGGGGATTGCCACGTTTTATCATTACTCCGACAAGGCGATGGTGATCCGCGTGGGTGCGGTGCTGGGCGGGATGGCTGCCGCGGCGCTGATGTTCCTCACTACCGAGTGGGGGCGTCAGTTCAAGACCTATGCGCAGGAGTCGGTCGAGGAAACGCGCAAGGTGGTGTGGCCGACGCGCAAGGAAACCTTGCAAACCACTGGCATCGTATTTGTGTTTGTGCTGATCATGGCGCTGTTTCTGTGGATGGTGGATGGCAGCTTGTTGTGGGTGGTGCAAAAGTTGATCGGACGAGGCGCGCAATGAGCAAGCGATGGTATGTGGTGCACGCCTATTCCGGCTTTGAAAAGAGCGTGCAGCGCGCGCTCGCCGACCGTATCGCGCGCCAGGGCATGCAGGATAAATTCGGCCAGATATTGGTGCCGGTGGAAGAAGTCGTCGAAATGCGCGCCGGGCAAAAAGCCACCAGCGAGCGCAAGTTTTTCCCCGGCTATGTGCTGGTCGAGATGGAAATGGACGAGCAGTCCTGGCACTTGGTGAAAAACACGCCCAAGGTCACCGGCTTTGTCGGCGGCACGGCGACCAAGCCCACGCCGATTTCCGATAAGGAAGTGCAAAACATCCTGCAGCAAATCCAGGAAGGCGTGGAAAAGCCGCGGCCCAAGGTGCTGTTCGAAGTGGGTGAAGTGGTGCGCGTCAAAGACGGCCCGTTTGCCGATTTCACCGGCAATGTCGAAGACGTCAACTATGACAAGAGCAAGTTACGGGTATCGGTGACGATTTTCGGGCGCTCCACGCCGGTGGAATTGGAGTTTAGTCAGGTCGAAAAAGGTTAAAGCGTGAGGCGTGAGGCGTAGCGATCGCGGCTCATGCAAAGTTGTTGGTTCGTGGTGGAGGTTTTTTGTTGTTTAACCGGGGAGGGTGCCGCAAGCATCCGTTTGAACCCATCAGGAGACAGGCATGGCAAAAAAAGTCGTCGGCTTTATCAAGCTGCAAGTGCCGGCCGGGAAGGCGAACCCTTCGCCCCCGATCGGCCCCGCGCTCGGCCAGCGTGGTTTGAACATCATGGAGTTTTGCAAGGCGTTTAACGCCGCCACGCAAAAAATGGAGCCGGGTTTGCCGGTGCCGTGCGTGATCACGGCTTACGCCGACAAGAGCTTCACCTTTGTGATGAAGACGCCGCCAGCGTCGATTCTCATCAAAAAAGCGGCGAAGATCGAATCGGGCAGCAAGACGCCGCATACCAACAAGGTAGGCAAAATCACGCGCAAGCAGGTCGAGGAAATCGCCAAAACCAAAATGCCGGATCTCACCGCGGCCGATCTCGAAGCGGCGGTGCGCACGATAGCCGGCTCCGCCCGTAGCATGGGCGTTGAAGTCGAGATGTAAGGGGCTGATCATGTCTAAAGATTCCAAGCGTTACACGGCAGTGCGCGGCAAAGTCGACCGCGAAAAGCTCTACGCGGTGGCCGATGCGTTAAAGGTGGTGAAGGAAAACGCCACCGCGAAGTTCAACGAGTCGATCGATGTGTCGATCAACCTCGGCGTGGACGCCAAGAAGTCCGATCAAACCGTGCGTGGCGCCGTTGTGCTGCCCAAAGGTACGGGCAAGGACAAGCGCGTGGCGGTGTTTGCGCAAGGCGACAATGCGGCGAAGGCCAAGGAAGCCGGTGCCGATTTGGTGGGCTTTGACGATCTTGCCGCCGACATTAAAGGCGGCAAGATGGATTTCGACGTGGTGATCGCCACACCCGATGCGATGCGCGTGGTGGGTCAACTGGGCCAGATTCTGGGGCCCCGCGGCCTGATGCCGAACCCGAAAGTCGGCACGGTGACGGCGGACGTGGCGGGCGCGGTGAAAAACGCCAAGGCGGGCCAGGTGCAATACCGCACCGACAAGGCTGGCATCGTGCAATGTACGATTGGGCGCGCGTCGTTTACCGTCGAGGCGTTGGAAGAGAACATGAAGGCGCTGGTCGACGCGATCAATCGCGCGCGCCCGGCGGGCGCGAAAGGCGTGTATCTGAAAAAGATATCCGTCTCGAGCACCATGGGCGCCGGCGTGCGCATCGATCAAGCCACGCTCGCGCAGCAGCCGCAGACGTAAGGTGCGGACGTAAGGTATTTGCAGGACTTTGGGCCGCTGGCGGTGTTGTGGTTTACGCCGCCGGCGGGTGTCAGAGACCGTAGAGGTTGAAGGTGAGGCGTGAGGGGTGAGGCGCAAGCCAGCGCGGCTCCCCGCACAACTTTCCGGAGACTTAATTGTGGTGGTGCAAGGGTTGGCAGGAGCAGTAGCGAAGCACGAGGTTACCCCTCACGCCTCACCTCTCACCCGTAAAGCCTCACGCTCTACGCAGACGGTGTGCCCGAAACAGGTCAAATTTGCTGAGAGGTTTTCGGCGTGTCTGACTTCTGGATCAACGGTCGCCGTATGGGAGTGAGGCGTGAAGTGCGAGGCGTGAGGAGCAACAGCGGTAGTGCTGCTCCGAACGCATAGCGCTAAATGCCACACTATTTTTCAAGAAAGGAGAAAACGACCTTGAGTTTGAATCTGGAGCAGAAGAAAGAGTCGGTTGCCGAGATCGGCGCCCAAGTGGCGAAGGCTCAGGCGATCGTGCTTGCCGAGAATCGCGGCCTGCCGGTTGGCGAGATGACCGCCTTGCGCAAAAAAGCGCGCGAGTCGGGCGTTTACTTCCGCGTGTTGAAAAACACGCTGGTGCGGCGCGCGGTGGCGGATACGCCGTTCAAAGCGCTTGCCGACAAAATGAGCGGGCCGCTTACCTACGGCATATCGGTTGATCCGGTGGCGGTGGCGAAAGTGTTGAACGACTTCGCCAAAGGCAACGAAAAGTTTGTCATCACCGCCGGCTCGATGCCCAACTCGATGATGACGCCGCAGCAAGTTGCGGCGCTCGCATCGATGCCCAGCCGCGAAGAGTTGCTCGCCAGGCTGGTCGGCACCATGCAAGCGCCGGTCGCCAAGTTTGTCCAAACACTGAATGAAGTGCCGGGCAAATTTGCGCGCACGCTGCAAGCGGTGCACGACGCTAAGGTAAATGAGGCAAAAGAGGCAGCCTAAACCCGTTTTAAAAATATTTAATTAAATCAAATACTTACGAAATTTACATTAGGGGCATCAAATGAGCGCAGTGGATGAAGTGATTGAAAAAGTGTCCGGCATGACGGTGCTGGAGCTGGCGGAATGCATCAAGAAAATGGAAGAAAAATTCGGCGTCTCCGCCGCGGCCGCGGTTGCGGTTGCAGCACCGGCGGCGGCTGGCGGCGGCGCGGCTGCCGCGCCGGCCGAAGAGAAGACCGATTTCTCGGTGATCTTGCAAGCCGCGGGCGAGAAGAAGGTGGAAGTGATTAAAGTGGTGCGTGCCGCGACCGGCCTGGGCTTGAAAGAAGCGAAAGACTTGGTGGATGGCGCACCCAAGCCCGTGAAGGAAGGCATCCCCAAGGCCGACGCCGAGAAAATCCTCAAGGATTTGACCGCCGCCGGCGCCAAGGCGGAAATGAAGTAAGCCTGTAACGTTGAGGTATCGGAGCCGGCTGATCGGCATC
>VGIF01000284.1 GCA_016868015.1 Betaproteobacteria bacterium | reverse complement strand
GCGGCAGTGCGCGGAGTGGCGGCGGGCATCGGCTTTTCGATTGCGATGGCGAGCGATTTGATTATCGCTTCGGACACCGCCAAGTTTTCGCAAATATTCAAAAAAATCGGGCTTATCCCCGACGGCGGCGCGGTGTACTTTTTGACCCAACGTATCGGCATTGCGCGCGCGAAGGAGCTGGTCTACACCGCGCGCATGCTGCCCGCCGAGGAGGCGGCGCAATGGGGCTTGATCAACCGCGTGGTGCCCGACGCCGAACTCGAAACGAACGTCAAAACGCTGGCGCAAGAACTCGCCGGCTCGGCGACGTTCGCGTTGGCGCTGGCAAAAAAAATGTTCCAGGCGATGCATGTGCCGACCCTGGAAACCCAGTTGGAAACGGAAAACTTGTATCAGAGCACCGTGAAACTCACCGAAGATCATCTCGAAGGTGTAGCCGCGTTCAAGGAAAAACGCGCGGCGGTGTTTAAGGGGCGGTAACTTCGGTGTCTATAAATCGAGAGGAGAAAACCATGAGTTCAGTTCGAGTCCTGGCCGCCGTGCTGGCGGTTTGGGCATTGCCGTGCGCGGCGCAAAATTACCCGAATAAACCAGTGCGCATGATCGTGCCGTTTGCCGCCGGCGGGCCCACCGACATTCTCGCGCGCATGATGGCGCATAAGATGACGGAGTCATGGGGACAAAGCGTGTTGATCGATAATCGCGGCGGCGGCGGCGGGATGATCGGCGCAGACGCGGCGGCCAAGTCGGCGCCCGACGGCTATACCATCTTTTTGGGAGGTATTACCACGCTGGTGATGTCGACTTATATCCACAAGAACCGGCCGTACGACGATCGGCGTGATTTTCGGCCGGTAACGTTCACCACGCGCCAGCCGCTGCTGTTGATGGCGCATCCCTCGCTGCCGGTGAAATCGCTCAAACAGTTCATCGCCTTGGCACAGGCGCGCCCAGGCGACATCAACTACGCCACCTCCGGCCCCGGCGGTTCGGGCCACCTGGCCGGCGTGTTATTAAGCGGCATGACGAAAATAAACATCGTGCATGTGCCCTATCGCGGCGCCGCACCCGGCATCAACGACTTGATTGCCGGGCAGGTGCAGACCATGTTCGGCTCGCCGCTGGCGGTGGTGGGACACATTCGCGCCGGACGCATTCACGCGCTGGCGATCACCGGCGAGAAGCGCTCGGCGGCGCTGCCGCAAGTGCCTACCTTCGCCGAAAGCGGCTTGCCGGGCTACGATGCGAGCACGTGGAACGGCATTGTGGTGCCCACCGGCACGCCGCGCCCGGTGATCGACCGGTTGCACGGCGAGATCGTTAAAGTGCTGCGCGACCCTACCGTGCGCGAACGGCTCGCGGTTGACGGCTCGGAGCCGATAGGCAGCACGCCGGAAGAATTCGCCAAGTTCATCGATGCCGAGCACGTGAAATGGGGCAAGGTGGTGCGCGACGCGGGGATACGGATTGAGTAACGGCGAACTGCTTTTTTTTGCCACGGATTTCACGGATTTACACAGATTTTTTCGCTTTTGATCTGCGTGCATCTGCGTAAATCTGCGTCTAAGGTTTTTGAAGGTAGCGGCGAACCCCTTTGGCGCCGACTGACACCGATAAACACAGATACACAGCGGAAAAAATCCGTGTAAATCTGTGAAATCCGTGGCAAAGAGGTTCTATAAGTATTTGATTTAATTGAAAAATTTAACCAAGGACCTCAGCGTAGAAAATCGCGGCGCCTTGCTCGTCATCACGCTCGCGCGCGCGCCAAAAGCCAACGCGCTCACGCTTGCAATGACGCGCGATCCGGCGCGATTGCTGTGTGAAGCGCAAAGCGATACGGCGGTGCGCGGCGCGTTGATCACCGGCGCCGGCGAGCGCGCGTTTTGCGCGGGCGTGGACGTGCGCGAAGCGAGTGACATGCCCGAGAACGAATTTCGCCGTGCGCGCTCGCAAGCGTTTTTTGCGTTGCTGTTGGCGTTGTGCGATTTTGAGAAACCGCTGGTGGCGGCGGTCAACGGCGCGGCGAGCGGCGGTGGTTTTATGATCGCGGCGCTCGCCGATGCGGTGGTGGCCACCGAGGGCGCTATATTTTCGCTGCCGGAAATCGATTTGGGTTCGCCGCCGCTGGCAGGCTTGGTGATCTTAGAACCGTGGTTGGGCGCGATGGGCGCCTATGAGCTGGTGCAAAGCGGCCGGCGCATCGGCGCGGATGAAGCCGAGCGCCGCGGCCTGGTGCGCGTGGTGCTGCCGCGCGCGGCGGTGTTTGCGCAAGCCGAGGGCATCGCGCGCGAGCTGCTGGCCAAAAACGCGCGCGCTTTGCGGCGAGTAAGGCGTGGCTGCGTAAGCCGATGCACGCCGAGTTGGAGCGCGCGGAAGCGGCGATGGTGGCTTGGCGCGCGGTGGGTGGGGCGTGAGTGTGACGCAGTACAATCCGATAGTAACCACAAAACTCACCGTGTCATTCCAGCGAAGCCGGGTATCCCCTTCCCCCGCGCGCGGGGAAAGGTAGGATGGGGGCCGTTCTGTCATTGCCGCTGTGTTATGGGTTCCCGCCTACGCGGGAACGACAGTGTCGGTTTTTTTACCTTAGTTGTTCTGCGCAATTTTTAAAAAATGAACTTCGAACTTCCCCCCGAACTCACCGCCATGCGCGAGGCACTGCGCAAATTCGTCAAAGCCGAACTCGAGCCGCTGGAAGATCAAATCGACCGCAGCGGCGAGCTGCCGCCGGGGCTGTTGCCGCTGATGGGCAAACACGGTTACCTGTCGATGCGCTTGCCCACCGAAGTCGGCGGCGCGGGCATGGGTTTGTTTCCGTATGCCTTGATGCTGGAGGAATTTAGCCGCTCGCACCGCATATTCGGGCTGGTGGCGAGCGGCGGCGGCGGGCTCACGCCGATCGCGATTGCGCGCCACGGCAGCCGCGAGCAGCGCGAAAAATATCTCACCGGCTTGATCAACGGCACGCTGCGTACCGCGTTCGCGCTGACCGAACCCGCGGCGGGCTCGGATAACTCGGCGATGACCACGCGCGCGGAAAAGAAAGACGGCGGCTGGGTGATCAACGGCCGCAAGCACTACATCAACAGCGCGCACGACGCGGATTTCATCACCGTGATTGCGATCACCGATGCGGTGAAACGCACGCGCGGCGGCGTTACCGCGTTTTTGGTCGACAAGGGCACGCCGGGGTTTAACGTCACGCGCGTCGACACCACCATGGGCTCGGCGGTGATCAAGCTGGCGGAAATCGAGTTCGACAACTGTAAAGTGCCCGATAGCGCGCGGCTCGGCCCCGAGGGCCAGGGTTTTAATCTTGCCAAGGAATCGCTGCGCGATGGGCGCATGGGCGTGTCGTGTTCGTGTATCGGCATGGCCGACCGGCTGCTCGCAATGTCCGCGGCGCACGCCAAAACGCGCATCACCTTCGGCAAGCCGCTCGCCGAGCGCCAGGCCATTCAATGGATGTTGGCCGACAGCGAAGTCGATATCGCCGCCGCGCGCGCCATGGTCTACGACACGCTGCGGCAAATCGATGAGGGCAAGGATGTCGGCACCGCGCCGAGCATCTGCAAACTGTATTGCTCGGAAATGGTGGGGCGCGTGGCTGATCGTGCGGTGCAAATCCACGGCGGCATGGGGATCGTGCAGGGTTACCCGGTCGAGCGCATGTATCGCGACGTGCGGCACTATCGCATCGGCGAAGGCTCGTCCGAGGTGCAGCGCATGTTGATTGCCAAGGATGTGTTAAAGCGGGTTTGAGATACAAAAACCTTTGACGCAGATGAACGCAGATTTTCGCAGATTTTTTCGCGGTTAATCTGCGTTTATCTGCGTAAATCTGCGTCTAAGGTTTTTAATGTTGGACTTCAGTAGTGTCCGGACGTTGAGTGCCCGAAACGTGCTAATTGGTTGATTGTAAATAAATAACAGATGATTTTTTCTGGTCTCGATTTGAACAGCGTTTTCTCGATTTGCGATCCTGCGAGCAACTCACTCGCAGGAGATATCGATGAACCTGGGCAAACTCGTGTTCGCGCAACTCACGCAGCACATTCCGTTGACGACGTTTCGTCGTTGCGTGGCGCGCTA
>VGIF01000283.1 GCA_016868015.1 Betaproteobacteria bacterium | reverse complement strand
TCGCCGCCGACTTCGCGAAAACCACCACCCAGCACCACCGCGAACGGGATACCCTTTGCGCCGCATTGCTCGATGATCCCCGGCACATGTTTGGCGGGAATCGCCACCACCGCCACGTCGCACGGCTGATCGATATCGGCGAGACTCTTGTAACAGCGCCGCCCCGCCATGGTGTCGTAATTCGGGTTCACCGGAAAAACGCCGCCTTGATAGCCGTGCGTGGTGATCGCTTCCAGCGCCTGGCCGCCGGCGCGTATGGTGTCTTCGGTAGCGCCGACGACGGCGACGCCGCGCGGGTTAAAGAGCTTTTCGAAACGGCTCATACTGTCGTTATCGCTCAAAATAAAATATTCAATTAAATCAAATACTTACGTTATTCCACTTTAATGCCGGCGTCGCGGATCACTTTGCCCCACTTGGCAATTTCATTCGCCAGATATTTGCGTGCGTCGTCCGGCGGGCCGCCCAGCGGCTCGGCGCCTTGCGCGATCAAGCGCTCACGCACATCGGGCTCTTTCATCACCGCATTCAACGCAACATTCAAATTGTCAATCAACGGCTGCTGCGTTCTACCCGTCGCGAACACACCAAACCAACCAACGGCGTGAAAACCCGGCACGCCGGTTTCGGCGAGTGTGGGCAACTCCGGAAACAACACCGAGCGCTTGGAACTGGTGACGCCGATGCCGCGCAGCGTGTTGTTGCGGATGTACGGCGTCAAGATCAACACGTTGTCGATCGCCACGTGCAAGCGCCCGCCTAATAAATCGGGCATCAACGCGCCGGTGCCTTTGTACGGCACATACGTCATGTCGAACCCCGCAGTACGTTTTAACAACTCGCCCGCGAGCCGTTGCAGCGAACCCGGTGTCGAGCCCGCGTAATTCAACTTGCCGGGGTTGGCTTTGGCGTAACTTACCAAGTCGCTCACACTCTTGATCGGCAGCGGCGGCTGCACCACCAGCACATAGGGCGAGGTCGCGATCAAGCATGCTGCGGCGAAATCTTTTTCGATATCGAACGGCAGCTTTTTGAACAAACTGCTCACCGTGCCGAACGAGCCGCTCGCCATCAGCAAGGTGTGGCCATCGGGCTGCGCCTTGGCGACGATGTCGGCACCAATGATGCTGCTGCCACCCGGACGATTGTCGATCACCACCTGCTGGCCAATGCGCTCGCCGAGTTTTGCGCCCACCAGCCGCGCCATCACATCGGTGCTGCCGCCGGCGGCGACGGCGACGACCAGGCGCACGGGGCGCTGGGGGTAGGTTTGCGCGGTGGCGTGCATAGCGCACGCGGCAAACACTACGAACAACAAGTTACGCATGATTGCCTTTCAAAATTCAAAATCTTTTTGCCACAGAGGACAAAGAGAAAAACCTTAAGAAGTTCTCTGTGAACTCTGTGTCCTCTGTGGCTAAGTTTTTTTTGGTTTTCAACCCCTACCGCACGCTCAACTCGGCCCGCCAGCGCCCATCTTAATCGACGCCTTTGATCCCCGCCTCTTTGATCAACCGTGCATACTTGGCATGCTCGCTTTTAAGATGCGCCGCCAACTCCGCCGGCGTGCCGCCGACTATCGTGTAAGCCTCGACGCGCGCGGTCTCTTGCATCTGCGGCATTTTCAAAATTGCGGCGATCTCGCGATTCAAGCGCTCGATCACTGCCGCCGGCGTGCGCGCGGGCACGCCCACACCATTCCAGGTGAGGTTTTCATAACCCGGCACGGTTTCCGCGATGGTCGGCAAATCGGGCAAATGTTCGAAGCGCGTTTTGCCGGTGGTCGCCAGCGCGCGCACGCGGCCGGCTTTCACAAACGGCAACGTGCTCGATGACACATTGAACGACACCTGCACATGGCCGCCGGCGAGATCGGTTAACACGCCGACCGCGCCCTTGTGCGGGATATGCGTCATGTTCACACCCGTCATCACGCAAAACAGCGCACCGGACGTGTGGCCGAAACCGCCGATGCCGGCGGAGGCGTAATTCAACTCGCCGGGTTTTTGCCGCGCCAGCGCGATCAAATCTTTCACCGAATGCGCGGGCACGCCGAGGCTTACCGCGAGAATCGCCGGCACCGACGACACTTGAATCACCGGCGCCAGATCGCCACGCAAATCGTACGGCAGCTTGTAGAGATACGCGTTCACCACCCACGGCCCCACCGGTGCGATCAACAGCGTGTATCCATCGGCCGGCGCGCGCGCGACGATGCCGGTGCCGATGCTGCCGTTGGCGCCCGGCCGGTTGTCGATGACCACGGGTTGATTGAGCCGCGTGCGCAATTGCTCGCCCAACGCGCGGCCTTGCAAGTCGGGCGTGCCGCCGGGAAAGTACGGCACGATCAGGCGCAGCGGGCGCGTGGGGTAATCGCTTTGCGTTTGCGCGATCGCTGGCGTCACACCGAGCGCCAGCAGCCCCGCAATGCAAATAACGCTAGTATTTGATTTCATTGAATATTTTATTTTGGCACTTTAACGCGTGTCGAGGATCTTCAACACGATATCGACGTTCGACTTGTCGGGCTTTAACTCACCGCGTTCGAGCCGGCGCACCAACTCGACAATCGCATCGTTGGCCGGCGTCGGGATATTTTTTTCGCGGCCCTTGCGCGCGATGTGCCCGTTCAAATAATTGGTTTCGGTGCGCCTGTCCTTCAACAAATCTTGCAGCACCACGCCGCGCGCGGTGCGCGAGCCTTTTTTGCCGAGGTGGCCGAGGATGGTATAGAGCAGTTTGTCGATGACTTTTTCTTCCGGCCCCAAAAACTCTTCGGGGCTCAAACCAAAAATCGCTTCGAGTTCGTAACCATGCGCCGCGCCCACGCGCATGGTCTCGCTCGCCAGCTGTGCGCACAGCTTCACCACTTCCGGCACTTCCACCGCTTGCCACGATTGAAGCCCAAACGCACCGAACGGTGCCAAGATCATCGAGCTATTCACCAGCTTGGTCCACTTGGCACCCTCGATGTTGTCGGTAATCGAAATTTTCGCCGAGTGTTTAAGCAAGCGTTCGAGTTCGGTCAAGCGCGGCGTGACACCGCCGCCGAATTCGCCGATGCCCATCCAGGTGTGCGCGGGGTCGGTGTTACGCTGTACCACGCCCGGCGTAAACACCTCGGCGGACAGCTCCAACACGCAACCCATCACCCGCGGCTGGCCGATGATGTCGATGATATCGGCGTTGTTCATACCGTTTTGCGCGCCGACGATGTAACCGTCGTCCTTCAAATACGGCTTGATGAATTCGCACAACCAGCGCGTATCGTGCGATTTCGCCGCCAGCAACACCACGTCGAACATTTTTTTCGCCGACGAAAGCTCGCACAGGTGATACGCTTGAACCTTGGTTTTGAGTTCCGAGTCGGGCATTTTCACGTGCAAGCCGTTGGCCTTCATTGCCTCCACATGCGCCACCCACTGATCGACCAAGCACACGTTGTAGCCCGCGTGCGAGAGATCGGCGCCGATGCTGCTGCCGATGGCGCCGCTGCTCAACACTGCGATTTGTTTATCCATAACGTGCCCTCCAATCATTTTTCGTAGGGGGGGTGCGGCGCAGCGGAACCCACCGTGTCGCGAAATTTACGCGGATGGCGCAATGCGCGTAGCCTGTCCTGAGCTTGTCGCAGGGCGCAGCGCATTGCCCTGGTCAAACCAATTCGAGCCTGACCTTGCGCCCGGCAACTGTGGCGGCCCGATTAAGCGTATCGAGACTCACCTCGGCTTGAGTGGGATCCAGCACACGGTCAAGTTGCCCGCGCGAGGTTTTCATGCGAAGGGCCATTTCGACCTTGCTAATACCCGCCTTCTCCGTTGCCACGCTTAACTGCCAGGCGATTACTTTTCAGCTTATCGAAGGGGGAGCGAACGCACCTTCCCCCTCGCCCCCCCCCCACGCGTCGCGTGCAAGGGCGGGCGCTAATTCCCCTCAAACTTAAACCCGATTTTTTGCAACCCCGTCAATGCGGCCTTGCCATACTCCGTCTCAATCTCCCGAGCCAGACTCGGATCATAAGCAATCGGATCCACCTGCTCGTCGCTCTCGGGCACGATCATCACTAAAAGCCGCCCGACTTCATTAGAGACGTTAAAGAACTTGCGGTTCTCGCCGCGCGGCACCGAGACGGTGTCGTAGGGCTCCAGCACGGTTTTGAATTCGCCGTTATCCCC
>VGIF01000282.1 GCA_016868015.1 Betaproteobacteria bacterium | reverse complement strand
GAGCGTGACCGCGATAATGCCTTTGTTCATCGGCCGCGAAAACGCGGAGAGCGGCGTCTTTTTCACGGTGCCGTTGCTGGTCGCCATGAACACAAAATGATCGTCGTCGAACTCCGACACCGCCAGCACCGCGGTGATTTTTTCGTGCTCCATCAGCGGCACCAGATTCACGATCGGCTTGCCGCGCGAACCACGGCTGCCCTGCGGCACCTCGTAAACCTTCAGCCAGTACACGCGCCCGCGATTGGAAAAACACAAAATGTAATCATGCGTGTTGGCGATAAACAGCTTATCGATGAAATCTTCTTCCTTGGTCGTCGTCGCCTGCTTGCCACGGCCGCCGCGTTTTTGCGCGCGATAGTCCGCCACCGGCTGCGATTTCATGTAACCGCCGTGCGACAACGTCACCACCACATCCTCGCGCGCGATCAAGTCTTCGTTCGAAATATCCGTGGTTTGAACAACAATCTCGCTGCAGCGCTCGCTGCCGTACTGCTTTTTGATCTCGGCCAATTCGCCCGAAATAATGCGCGTGACACGCGCGGGCTTGGACAGAATGTCGAGCAGGTCGACGATCTTGTCCATCGTCTCCCTGTATTCCTGCACGATCTTGTCGGACTCCAGCGCCGTCAGATTCTGCAAGCGCATTTCCAGAATGCGCTGCGCTTGCACGTCCGACAATTTGTAGCCGCGCTTGTGCAGCCCAAACTCCGGCGACAAGCCTTCCGGGCGGGACACATCGGCCGCAGTACGCGCCAACATGTCTTCCACCAGCTTGGAACGCCAGAAGCGGCTCATCAACTCCACTTTGGCCTCCGCCGGCGTGGCCGCGGCTTTGATCAAAGCGATCACATCGTCTACGTTGGACAACGCTACCGCCAGGCCTTCCAGGATGTGCCCGCGTTCGCGCGCCTTTCTGAGCTCGAACACCGTGCGGCGCGTTACCACCTCGCGCCGGTGCCGCAAAAACGCGTCTAAAATCTGCTTTAAATTCAATAATTTAGGTTGACCGTCGAGCAGGGCCACCATGTTCATGCCGAAGCTGTCCTGCATCTGCGTTTCTTTCCACAGATTGTTCAGGATGATCTCCGGCACTTCGCCGCGTTTCAGTTCGATCACCGCGCGCATACCCGACTTATCCGATTCGTCGCGGATGTCGGAGATGCCTTCAATTTTTTTGTCGCGCACCAGCTCACCGATTTTCGCCAGCAGGTTCGCCTTGTTAACTTGATACGGCAGCTCATCAATGATGATCGCCGTGCGTCCGCCTTTTTCGGTTTCTTCGAAATGCGTGCGCGCGCGCATGATCACGCGGCCGCGCCCGGTGCGATAACCTTCCTTCACACCCTCGATACCGTAGATGATGCCGCGCGTGGGGAAATCCGGCGCCTTGACGATATCGATCAGCGCATCGATGGAAATATCCGCGTCTTTCAACAACGCCTGGCAGGCGTCGATCACATCCGACAAATTGTGCGGCGGAATATTGGTCGCCATGCCCACCGCGATGCCCGACGAGCCATTCACCAGCAAATTGGGCACGCGCGCCGGCAGCGTGACCGGCTCATTTTCCTTGCCGTCGTAGTTGGGCACGAAATCGACGGTTTCCATGTCGATGTCGGCGAGCAACTCCGAGCTGATGCGCTCAAGCCGGCACTCGGTGTAGCGATACGCCGCGGCGGAATCGCCATCGACCGAACCGAAGTTGCCCTGCCCGTCGATCAACGGATAACGCATGGAAAAATCCTGCGCCATGCGCACCAGCGCTTCATACGTCGCGGAGTCGCCATGCGGATGGTATTTACCGAGCACGTCACCCACCACGCGCGCGCACTTCACGTACGGCCGGTTCCAAACCGTGTTGGTCTCGTGCATGGCGAACAAAATGCGGCGGTGCACCGGCTTCAAGCCATCGCGCACGTCGGGCAGCGCACGGCCCACGATCACGCTCATGGCGTAATCGAGGTAGGACCGGCGCATTTCTTCTTCGAGGCTGACCGGCAGGGTTTCTTTGGCGAATGGATCCATTGAGGTCTTTACAAACGCTTTAAATCTGTAGTTTTAATCGGTTTAAGCAAGCAACTGACATACGAAACAACATACGAAAAAGATGTAAAGCGTATGAACCTGTGCATGCTCTGCCGGGCGGCGCCCCTCGCGCTGCAACATAGGCGGCAAAATCGTAAGATTTTAGCATGCTTGGCCTGCGCCGAGGCCGCGCTGAGCGCTGGAATTTGGGTCGAGATCGTCATTCTCAGGGGCGCGCGGCGAGCGTGATCGCGCCAGCGGCCGTTGCCACCGCGCAACGCCATTTGCGGCGGCACTTGTGCCGCGCTGCTGCGTTCCACCAAAAATGCCAGGCATTTCCAGCAAATGCCGCAGCCTTTGTCAAGGCCCAATGCCAAGCCGCGCCGCCTGGGCTGGCCCAAAAGCGGTCAATTCAACTAAAACACCACAACCTCAAGTAGCGTTTCATTTAAGCCACACAACCCTAGGTTTTTGGTTTAAATCCATGATATTATTCACGTCACGGTTTGCTATGCCATCACGGTTGTGATATCTAGTGATACTTGTTAGCCTGGTTGTTGCTGTTGCTGGGTCGGCCAGTTTGGGAGACGGTAGTACCGGCTGACAAGTGTGGTGCGGCGCCCTAATTTCTCATCGTAAAACAGGAGGATCAAAAACCATGAGTTCCGTATTTAAGTTCAGTCTGGCGGGCGTCGCGTTAGCCACGATCGCTGGCTGTGGTGGCCCTGGCAAAGAGTATGTCGACCGTCCGGCCTATTTGCGTGATAGCAGTGGCGCGGTGGTAATGGCCCAGGGCTATCAAACCTGTGTGCGCGCCAGCGATTGGACGCCTGCACGCGGTATCGTCGCTTGCGGTGATGCCACCGCGCCGGCGAAGGTCGCAGCAAAGCCCGCGCCGAAAGCCAAGCCCGAAGCCAAGCCCAAAGCCAAGCCCGAAGCCAAGCCGGCAGCCAAGCCGAAAAAACCGGTACCGCTGAACATCACTGAAAAGATCGAACTGCAAAACATTCCGTTCGATCAAGCCATACTTACCGACGACAACAAGAAGGAATTGGCCCAGTTCCTGGCCGCCCTGCGTAAGGCCACCAAGCAACGCCAGCCGGTGCAATTCGGCGCCGTGGTGGTGACCGGCCATACCGACCGTTTGGGCTCGATCCCCTACAACATGAAGCTCTCCGAGCGTCGTGCAGTGGTGGCGAAAGATCACCTGGTCAGCGCCGGGAACGTCGATCCGAAGTTGATCTTCTGGGAAGGCAAAGGCCCGAAACAGCCGATTCCCGTGACCAAGTTCTGCGACAACAAGATGAACCGCAAGCAGTTGATCGAATGCTTGGGCCCGAACCGCCGCGTTACGGTTGAAGTCGTCGGCACTGCGCTGCCGCAACCGAAGCCCGCGCCGAAGCCCGAAGCCAAACCGGAAGCAAAACCTGCAGCCAAGCCGAAGCCCTAAGCGGCCGAGCATCAAATCAAAGCCCTGCTTCGGCAGGGCTTTTTTTTGCCTGTTACACTGCGCGTCGTTATGCCCACCCAAGTCGACACACTGATCTGCGCGCGCTGGATCATCCCAGTAGCGCCGCAAGGTATGGTGTTGGAGCACCACGCCATTGCCATCGGTGCTGGCGTGATCGTCGACACCTTGCCGGCGCAAGCGGCGCGCGCGCGCTATCCCAACGCCACGCTGCACGATCTGCCGCGCCACGCGCTGATCCCCGGCCTGATCAACCTGCACACCCACGCCGCAATGAGCTTGATGCGCGGGCTCGCCGACGATTTGCCGCTGATGCGCTGGCTCAAGGATTACATCTGGCCCACCGAAACGCGCCTGGTGAACAGCGCGTTCGTGCGCGACGGCAGCCTGCTCGCTTGCGCTGAAATGCTCAAAGGCGGCGTCACCTGCTTTAACGACATGTATTTTTTCCCGGACGCCACCGCCGCGGCTGCCCTGCAAACGGGCATGAGCTCGGCTATCGGCATGATCGCGGTGGAATTCCCTTCAAGCTATGCCAGCGATGCCGCCGATTACCTGGCCAAGGGCATCGCCCTGCGCGATCAAATGCGCGGCGAAAGCCTGCTCACGTTCTGCCTCGCGCCGCACGCGCCCTACACCGTGAGCAACGCCACCTTCGAGCGCATTGCCGTTTATGCCGCC
>VGIF01000281.1 GCA_016868015.1 Betaproteobacteria bacterium | reverse complement strand
AGATACATGCGCAGCATGCGTTCGATGCCGATCGGCGGGCGGCCCGCGCCTGTCTTCGGGTAATGCGGTTCGATCAACGCGCAGAACTCGCTCCACGGCACCAGCGTTTCCATGCGTGCCAGGAACGACGCCTTGCGCGTGGCGCGGCTGTGCTTTTCAAATCCGCTCACTGCTGCCAGCGTCATTTGTTTCATGTCTTGCCTCGTGGCTCGCGAATACGTCCTCCCAATCAGAACGTACCACTGGGATTCGCGTTTACAGAGCAATCGGGGACTTATTCAGCGCTTCCTTAGGTTTTAAACCATGAAACCCAGCATTGCCGCCAAGCTCGCCCAACTGTCGCGCCGCCTCGAAGAAATCAACCGCACGTTAAGCTCCGAGGGCGTCACCGACGACATGGACAACTTTCGCAAACTGACGCGCGAAAGCGCGGAGATTGCGCCGGTGGTGGAGCTTTATCGCGACTACGAAAAAGCCGAGGGCGATCTCAACGGCGCGCAGGAAATGGGGGCCGACCCGGAAATGCGCGAGTTGGCCGAGGCGGAAGTCACCGACATCCGCGCGCGGCTCGAATCGCTCGAGGCCGAGCTGCAAAAACAACTGCTGCCCAAAGACCCGAATGATGAGCGCAACATTTTCCTCGAAATCCGCGCCGGCACCGGCGGCGAGGAATCGGCGTTGTTCGCGGGGGAGCTGTTTCGCCTGTATTGCCGCTACGCCGAGCGCAATCGCTGGCAAGTCGAAATCATGTCGCAGAATCCGTCCGACCTCGGTGGTTACCGCGAAATCATCGCGCGCGTGGTGGGGCGCGGCGCTTACTCGAAATTGAAATTCGAATCCGGCGCGCATCGCGTGCAGCGCGTGCCGGAGACCGAGGCGCAAGGGCGCGTGCACACCTCGGCGTGCACGGTGGCGGTGTTGCCGGAAGTCGATGACGTCGCCGACGTGGTGTTAAACCCCGCGGATCTTAAAATCGACACCTTTCGTTCCTCCGGCGCGGGCGGCCAGCACATCAACAAAACCGATTCCGCGGTGCGCATCACGCACTTGCCCACCGGCACCGTGGTCGAGTGCCAGGACGACCGCTCGCAGCACAAAAACAAGGCGCGCGCGATGGCCGTACTCGCTGCGCGCATCAAGGATAAGCAAGTGCAAGAGCATCAATCCAAAATCGCCGCCGAGCGCAAATCGCTGGTGGGCACGGGTGATCGCTCCGAGCGCATACGCACCTACAATTTTCCGCAAGGACGCATGACCGATCACCGCATCAACCTGACGCTCTATAAACTCGCGCAGATCATGGATGGCGACATCGACGAGGTGACCGGCGCGCTGGCCGCCGAGCATCAAGCCGAGCAGTTGGCGCAACTGGCGCAAGAGATGCAGCCGGCGTAGCGAACCCTATTCCCTCTCCCCGCAAGCGGCGCGAGACGGCACCCCTATGCCCTATGTCCTATGCCCGCCGCCCTCGCGCTATCAGCCGCCTTTCTCTTCGCCGCCGCTCTAATCACCACCCAATTCGGCCTGCGCCACATGGATGCGCTCGCCGGCGCGAAAGTGAGTGTTCCGTCGGCGACGTTGTTATTCTGGCTGGTCTTGCTGTTGCGCGGCGCCGACCTTGGCGGCTGGCAGCCGCAAGCCGCGGGGATTTTTCTCGCGTTGGGTTTGCTTTTCCCGGCGGCGGTGACGCTGCTCGCCTACGAAGCCAATCGCCGCATGGGGCCGACTATCGCCGGCGCCATCGGCAGCACCGCGCCGTTGTTCGCGGTGTTGGGCGCGGTGGTGTTTTTGGGCGAGCGGCTGGGTGTTACGCAAGTCGCGTCGACGGTCGCGATTGTCGCGGGCTCCATCGTGTTGGTGTGGCGCAACGGCGCTACTTTGCGCGGCGTGGGCTTAATCTCGTGGGTGTCGTGGGCCGCGGCGGCGTTGCGCGCGTTGGCGCAAGTGGTGGTCAAAGCAGGACTGTTGTTGTGGCCCAATCCGTACGCAGCGACGCTGTTGTGTTATTCGGTGTCCACGGCCGTGATCTGGACCGTGGGCGCGTTAAGCCGCCGCCCCGAATCGCGCGTCTACCATCGGCGCGGCGTCATTTGGTTTGGGCTCACCGGGCTGTTTAACGGCACCGCGGTGCTTACGCTCTACAGCGCGTTGGAAACCGGCGCGGTGAGCGTGGTGTCGCCGATTGCCGCGACATACCCGCTATTTACGCTGGTGTTAAATAGCGGCATCTTGCGCCAGGAGCGTTTGAGCGCGCGATTAATCGCCGGCGTGCTGCTCATGGTGAGCGGTGTCGTGGCTTTAGTGTATTTTTAAAATATTCAATTAAATCAAATACTTATGCATGGAGTAGCCGAGCTGCTGCGGGCCAGCGCAATTGACGCCAGCGACGCGCGCGTGCTGCTGCGTTTTGTGCTCGGCGTGAACGATGCGTATTTGATCGCGCACGCGCGCGATGATGTTGGCGTGCAACAGGCCGAACAATTTCGCGCGCTGGCGGCGCGCCGCGCGGCGGGCGAACCCATCGCGTACATCGTCGGCGAGCGCGAGTTTTACGGGCGCGGTTTTGTGGTAAGCCCGGCGGTGTTGATTCCGCGGCCGGAGACGGAACTGTTGGTGGAGCTGGCGTTGCAACGCGCGCCGCAACGCGTGCTCGATCTGGGCACCGGCAGCGGCTGCGTCGCGATCAGCATCGCGCTGGAGAGTAGGGCGGCACAAGTTGTTGCCGTCGACCGTTCGCCCGCCGCGCTTGACGTCGCGCGCAGCAACGCACAGCGCTTGGCTGCGCGCCACGTTGAATTCGTGCTGGGCGATTGGTATGCGCCGGTGCGCGACAAGCTGTTCGATGTGATCGTCGCCAACCCGCCCTACGTGGCCGCGGGTGATGCGCATCTTACGCAAGGCGATTTGCGTTTCGAGCCCGGCGTCGCGCTGGTGGGCGGCGGCGACGGGCTCGATGATGTACGCACCATCGTCAGCGGCGCACGTGCGCATCTTGCGCCCGGTGGCTGGCTGCTGTTCGAGCATGGCCACGATCAGGCGGCGCGCTGTCGCGCGTTGCTTGCGCTAGCGGGTTTTAACGAGGTGCAGTCGTGGTGTGATCTGGCGGGTATTGAGCGCGTGAGCGGCGGGCGTGGTGCTGTTGAGCGGTGTTACTAACACGCACGCACAAACCTGCTGCACTCGCAGCGAGCGCGTGCCGACTGACGCGTCATTCCGCGGGCCGCTGATACCACATGCGCCCGTCTTTCACCGTGGTGTGCGCGATCAAGCGCCGCTTGGCGGTGATTTTGTTGCCGTCGCTGTCGGTCAAATCAAAATTACCGTCGCGCAATTCGAACACCGCGACATCACTATTGGCGCCGGGCTTTAACGAGCCGACAGTGCCTTCATAACCCATCAGCTTCGCCGGCGCAGCGGTGGTGCGGCGGATGATCTCGTCGAGCGGCATGCCGAAGTGCAACAGCTTGCTCATGGTGGTCGGCAAATCCCACACCGGGCCTTGCGTCGCGCTGGTCAGGGTGAGGTCGGTGGAAATGGTGTCGGGCAAAAAGCCTTGATCGAGCGCTTTTTCGATCATGCGAAAGTTGAAGTGGTTGCGCCCGTGCGCGCAATCAAAAATGATGCCGGCGCGCTGCGCCTCGATCACCTCTTTCAGCACGAATTGTTTTTCCTGCCCCATGATGCCGTTGTCGCGGCCGTGGTAGCAGTGGGTGACGATGTCGCCGGGCTTCATGTGCTCGATCAGCGCGGGCAGCGGCACTGGCGAATCGGTGATGTGCATCATCATCGGCACGCCGCCCGCCATGTCCGCGGTGCGGCGGGCGAGCTTCACCGGCTCGGCCGAATATTCCCACACCAGCTTGGGCCCAAAGCGCAGCTTGACGCCGAACGCGAGATCGGGGTTTTCAACGATGGTGCGCGCGCAGCCCTCGGGGTCGGCATAGGGGAAATGCTGCAACTCGCCGCCGCGCGAGGTGCCGGTGATGCCGATCGCCGACAGATTGACGAAGGCGCGGATGCGCGTGCGCACGTGGTTGTCGAGCACGTTACGCAGCGCCGCGAAGTTCGACGAACCGGTGCTGCCCGCGTCGCACAGCGTGGTGACGCCGCTGCGCGAGATGTAGTGGTCGGTATGCGCACCCATGTCGTGCCCGTTCACCATCACATGCGCGTGCATGTCGATTAGG
>VGIF01000280.1 GCA_016868015.1 Betaproteobacteria bacterium | reverse complement strand
AATGCCATTGGATCAACTACTTAACAAAATCGTCGCCGACGAAATTCCGGACATGTCCGCTAACCAATTGAATTTATTCGATTAACGTCCGGACACTACTGATACCTAGGGAAATACTGAGGCAGTCCTTCGACGAGATCAGGACGAACGGTAAGTTGTTGATTCCGTTCGAGGTGATGCTGAGCCGGTCGAAGCATCGAACCATCAATGCAATCAACTGGTTCAACATTTCCCTGGATACCTGGATCGAAGTCGTTGACCATTTGCAACTGACCCGGATCGGCACCGCTTTTGTGTGGACTGACACCCACGCTTGAGCCGGGCCCTGCATGGGCTTATAGTAGAACGTCGCGGCGAGTGACCGCGGCCCAGTTTCTGGGACATTCGAGGAGGAGACACTGATGAAGCTGCTGTTGGGGTTAAAGGTCGCGCTGAGCATGGCCGCGCTGGGTTTGGTGACGGCAACGGCCACGGCGCAAGAGGTCAACTTTGCCGGTAAACGCATCGACATTCTGGTGCCGTTTGCGCCAGGCGGCGGGTCGGATGTTTATATACGCGCGCTGCAGCCTTTCCTTGAGAAACACCTGCCGGGCAACCCCACGGTCATCGTGCGCAACGTGCCGGGCTCGCGCTCGATTCCGGGCGCAAACCAGTTTCAGGAGCGCGCCAAGCCCGATGGCACGCATGCCGTGGTGGTCTCGGCGACCACCGTGGCGACGTTCGTGTTCGACCGCTCCAAGGTGAGGTTCCAGTTGGACAAGTGGGAACCGATCTTGCTCTCGCCCCAAGGCATGGTCGGTTACGCGGCGCCTGGGCTGGGGATATCCAGTTGGAAAGATCTACCCAAGCTGCGCGGCCAGCAACTGACATTCGGCGGCCAGAGTGCCAACTCCGGCGAGCTGCGTTATATCCTGTCGCTGTATCTGCTCGGGTTCAAGGTTAATCACGTGTGGGGGCTGAACCGGGGGCCGGTGCGGCTTGCGTTCGAGCGCGGTGAATTCAATATCAACTACGATTCGACCCCCGGTTATCTCGGCGGCGCCATGCATCTGGTCAAATCCGGCAAGGCTGTTCCCATCTTTTCCGCGGGTGTCGAAAACGAAAAGGGCGCGCTGGTTCGTGACCCGAACGTGCCGGAGTTGCCGCACTACGGCGAAGCTTTTGAGCTGGTGAACGGCAAAAGACCTTCCGGCGCCGGATTCGATGCGTGGATGGCCTCGAGCAGAATGAATACCATGATGAACAAGGGCATCTTTTTACCGGCGGGCACACCCAAGCCGATACTCGAGGCGTGGCAGCGCGCGATCCGCAATATGCTCAATGACCCCGAATTTCAAAAGACCGCCGCCAATGTGATTGAAGGCTACTCGCAGTTTATCGGTGACGCGGCCAAACCCATCATTCGTAATGCCACCACGCTGACGCCTGAAACCTGGGCGTGGCTGCGCGATTACTTCAAGAACGAGCACAAGGTCACGCTCGAATAACGGTGACGCGCGTAACGGTGACACGCGGATAGCGGCCAAGCCCGGTGCAAGGCGACATCCTGCTGCAGGCGCTGTTCACGCTGCTGAGCGTGAAGCACCTGCTGTTTCTGCTGGCGGGCACGCTGCTCGGCCTGGTGGTCGGCATATTGCCGGGGCTGGGCGGTATTGCCGCGCTGTCATTGCTGCTGCCTTTCGTCTACGGCAGCGACCCGACGCTGGTGCTGCCGATGATGATCGGCCTGCTGGCGGTCACCAATACCTCGGATACGTTTCCGGCCGTGCTGGTGGGCATCCCCGGTACCTCCAGCGCGCAGGCAACGATACTGGATGGTTTTGCGCTGGCACGCCGCGGCGAGGCGGCGCGTGCGCTGGGCGCGGCGTTTTCCGCTTCGTTGCTGGGCGGCGTGTTCGGCGCGCTGGTGCTCACGCTGGCGATCCAGTTCGCGCGGCCGCTGATTCTGGGCGTCGGCTTTGGCGAGCAATTGATGCTGGTAATCCTGGCGCTCACCATGGTGGGCATGTTGACCGGCGCGAGCGCCATCAAAGGGCTGGTGATGTGCGGCATGGGGCTCATCTTCGGCAGCATTGGCGCTGCGCCCGCGACCGCGGAAGAACGCCTCACCTTCGATCTGGTTTATTTAAGCGACGGCATTCCGCTGGTGATCGTCGGTCTGGCCATGTTCGCCATTCCGGAAATGGTCGATGTGCTTCGCCGGCGCAACACCATTTCTTCCGTCGGCAAACTCGGCGCGGGCACCTTTCAGGGGTTTCGCGAAACCTTGCGCCACAAGTGGCTGGTGGTGCGTTGCTCGTCGCTGGGCGTGATCATCGGCGCCTTGCCCGGGCTGGGCGGCTCGGTCACCAACTGGGTGGCCTACGGGCACGCCGTGCAGTCCGCGCGCGACCGCTCGCAGTTCGGCAAGGGCGACATTCGCGGCGTGATCGGGCCGGAATCGTCGAATAACGCGGATAACGGCGGCGCGCTGATTCCCACGCTGATGTTCGGCATTCCGGGCTCGGCGAGCATGGCGCTGTTTCTGGGCGCGCTGATGCTGGTCGGTATCGAGCCGGGCATCGGCATGATGGAGCGCCATCTCGATCTCACCTTCCTGCTGATGTGGTCGCTGGCGATCGCGAACGTGATCGGCGCGGGCATCTGCCTGTTCCTTGCCAGACCGATCGCGCGCCTGACGATCGTGCCGTTTGCGCTGCTCGCACCGTTCATGTTCGTCATCGTCTACTTCGCGGCGTTTCAGGCCACGCGCGCCTGGCAGGACCTGATCGCGTTATTCGTGCTCGGCGTGCTGGGCATGTACATGAAGCGCTTCGGCTGGTCGCGCCCGGCGTTTTTGATCGGCTACGTGCTGTCGATGCGGCTGGATGCGGCCGTCTACCAATCGATCCAGGTCTACGGCATGGCGTTTCTCGAGCGCGGCGGCGTGCAATTCATGCTGGCGTTGATCGCCGTTTCTGTATTCCTCGCTGCGCGTATGAAGCCGCACCGCGATCCGCTGACGGTAGAAGGGCCGCACGCACCGGTAAACAAAACCCCGCAGGCGATATTCATCGGCCTGCTGTTCGCCATTTGCCTGTACTCGATTTACGACGTGTGGAAGCTAAACTTTTTGGGTAAGGTGTTCCCGCTCGCCGCCGCCGGGGTGACGCTGGCGCTGCTGGCGGCGGCGGTGTTTTTCTTTTGCCTACGCCGGCCCAACTATGTGTTTTTCGACAGCGAGCGCGAATGGGGCGAGCAGGAGCGGCCCACCCACAGCGATCTGCATTATCAGTTGTGGATACTGGCGCTGATCGGCGCGATTGCCGCGTTTGGTTTCATCATCGGCGTGTTTGGTTATATCGTGACCTTCCTGCTGGTGAAGGCGCGCACACGCTGGCATAGCGCGATGCTCGGCGCGCTCGGCGCGGTCGTGGTGTTCAGCCTGTTCGGGCATTTTCTCGCGCTCACCTACCCGCGCGGCCTGCTGCAATGGCTGTTTGATTTGCCCTGGCCGTTTGCTTGATGCAATCCGTGGGCCAGAACGGACCAGAGCGGGCTAGAACCGCGGCTTGTGTTTGGCGCGTTTGAAACGCTTCACGCCGTCGAGAATTTCTTTTTTTGCCTCTTCAGGCCCCATCCAGCCGATCACCTTCACCCACTTGCCGGGCTCGAGGTCTTTGTAGTGCTGGAAAAAATGGGTGATCTGCGCAGTGGTGGCATCGGGCAAATCGCGTGTGGTTTGAATTGTGCGATAAAGCGGCGTGAGACTGTCGATCGGCACCGCGAGCAGCTTGGTGTCATCCCCCGCGTCGTCCTCCATTTTCAACATGCCGATCGGCCGGCAGCGCACCACCACGCCGGTGATCAGCGGCACCGGCGATAACACCAGCACATCTACCGGGTCGCCATCACCCGCCAGCGTGTGCGGGATGTAACCGTAGTTGCAGGGGTAATGCATCGCGGTCGACATAAAACGGTCGACATACATCGCGCCGGTTTGTTTGTTCACTTCATATTTGATCGGCGGCGCGTGCATCGGAATTTCGATGATCACATTGATGTCGTTGGGCACGGCGCTGCCGGAGGGGACGCGGTCGAGGTTCATGGTGAAAAAATGCTTTTCAAAGGGTTCTTGTAAGTATTGAATTTAAGGAAGCGCTGAATAAGTCCCCGATTGCTCTGTAAACGCGAATTCCAGTGGTACGTTCTGATTGGGAGGACGTATTCGCGAGCCACGAGGCAAG
>VGIF01000279.1 GCA_016868015.1 Betaproteobacteria bacterium | reverse complement strand
GGCGGTGGTGTCGCAAACCCTGTGCAATTTGGCAAAGCCGGTTTTTTTCGACACCAGGTGTTGCGCGCCCTCCTCGACGGCAAAACCGCCGGCCTGGCGCACCGCCGGTAGCTGCGCACGGTGTTCCTCGAACACCGTAAAACTCACCTCGTGGCCGGCGAGCGTGAGATCCGCCGCGCACACGGCGCCGATGGCGCGGGCAGTATTGCCGATGACTGCGACTTTGGACATGCGTGGACTCCCGGTAAAAGTAAGTCGTTGCGGAAACTGCAGGTAAGGCTATCTTACCGCGACTTAAATCGCGCTTGGCGCCGGTGGCAACAGGGACGGCGGCGGGTCAACGGTGGTGTCGGGTGCACCGCAACGGCGGCTTGCGGCGGCACGCCGCAAACACACGGCGATTGACACAGATCAATATGCATCTTGCCGTCATGGCTATAGTCACGCAAAGTCCAAGAGGGGGGTTGCGTCATGCCGAAGATTCTCGCGCCGATTGATGGTTCGCACAATGCGAGCCGTGTGATCGATTATCTGGTGCAGACCGCGCCCGCGCTCACTGACCTTCAGATCGTGTTAATCAACGTGCGCGAGCCGATCAACGTGGCGGCGTTTGGCCGCGCACTAAGCCCCGAGAGCCCTGATCAGGCGCAAACGCTACAGCAAGAGGAAGGCGGCAAGGTGCTGCAGCCCGCCGCCGAGAAGCTCACGCGCGCCGGGATACGCCATACCAGCGCCGTACTCGAAGGCGACGTCGCGCCCACCATCGCCGATCATGCGGTAAAACAAGGCTGCGATATGATCGTCATCGGCAACCGCGGCATGGGCGCCATCGCCAACCTGTTGATGGGCTCCGTCGCCACCAAGGTGATTCGCCTGGCGGCCATGCCGGTGACGCTCATCAAGTAATCGGCTGCCTGCGTGCAACGGCCGCGGCGCGGCGCGATTAGCGCACCAGCATCACCGGCAGGTCGGTCAGATGCAATACCTTGGTCGCCACCGATCCGAGCACCAGCCCCGAGACCGCACCCAGGCCGCGGCTGCCCATCAGGATGTGATCACAGCCTTTGCTCTGGGCAAACTCGACGATCATTTGCGCCGGGTCGCCGACGCTGATGTGGTGGGTATATTGGATACCCGCCGCGTCCAAACGCTCGCGCGCGCGCTTTAGCGCCGCGTTACCCTCGTCGCGGTAATACTCGTTGACCGTGTCCTGGCTTATGAACATCTTGACGTTCACGCCGACCAGCGGCAACTGCACGTTAAGCAGGTGCACTTGCGCTGGTTCTTTGTACCAGCCGCATCGTTTAATCAGGAAATCAACCACACGGTCGGAGTTTTCCGACCCATCAACGGCTACCAGTATGTTGGGCATGGGATTCTCTTGCGCCTTTGTTAGTCTTTTTTGGATTCGGGTTGCGCCAAATCCAGGGGCGCCGCCGGCGCGACGGCTGGCACCTTGCGCGCCACCAGCATCTTGCCCACCGCGATCACGAACAACGCACCCATGATTGGTCCGGCATATGCATATTTCAGCCACGCCGCGTTGGCGATAATCCAATCCTTCACCACCACATCGGTTATCGCCATATCGCCCGCGATCCAGCCCAACAAGGCCGCGCCGGCCACAATGATCCAGGGCCAACGGTCCATCGCCATCAGCACCAGCCGGCTGCCGTAAACGATGATGGGCACACTCACCAGCAGGCCGAAGACCACCAAGCCCAAGCTGTCCTTGGCCGCCGCCGCGATGGCGATTACGTTATCCAGGCTCATGACGGCATCGGCCACGATGATGGTCTTGATCGCGCCCATGAGGTTGGTGCTGGCGTCGATTTCGTGGCCGTCGTCGTGATCCGGTATCAGCAGCTTGATGCCGATCCACAGCAGCAACAGCGCGCCGGCGATCTTCAAGTACGGAATTTTCAGCAACTGCAGCGCAAAGAAAATCAGCACCACCCGCAACGCAATCGCGCCGAATACCCCCCAGAAAATCGCCTTTTTGCGCTGCTCCGGCGGCAGGCGGCGCGAAGCGAGCGCGATGACCACTGCATTGTCGCCGCCCAAAATAATGTCGATTGCAATAATCTGCAGGACGGCGATCCAGAAAACTGTCGATCCAAATTCCATTTCCATGTTGATTTAATTAAGGTGCATGGTTTGTTGATCCGCTTAAACCCGCAGCGCGGTCGGCGCCGCTGCTGGTTTCTCCCCGTTGCTGGCGCGCCGGCCCCTCACTCGAACAGAGCAGGGACCGACGCGACGTGGGATTATAAGCGCAAATCAGAACAAACCTACTACCCGCCCGTCATCGGTGAGATCGATTTTTTCAGCCGACGGTACCTTGGGCAGCCCCGGCATGGTCATGATATCGCCGCAAACCATCACAATAAACTCGGCGCCGGCGGCGAGCCGCACCTCGCGCACATTGACCAGATGGCCCGACGGCGCGCCGCGCAGGTTGGGATCGGTCGAGAATGACGATTGCGTCTTCGCCACGCAAACCGGGTAGTGGCCGTAGCCGCCTTCTTGCAAATCTTTGATTCTATTACGTACTTTTGAATCGGCTGTAATGTCGGCGGCACCGTAGACCTTGGTCGCGACCTTTTTCATCTTGTCCCACAGGGTGTCGCTATCTTGGTAAACAAAAGTCGGCTGCGAGGGCCCGTCGCACAATTCGACCACCACGCGCGCTACCTCCGCCGCGCCCTTGCCGCCTTCGGCCCAGTGGTTAGCCACCACCACCTTTACCCCAAGCTTGGCGACCCGGTCGGTTAACAGCTTCATTTCGGCATCGGTATCGGCGGTAAAGCGGTTCACCGAGACCACGCAGGGGATGCCATAGACGTTTTTTACGTTATGGACATGGCGTTCCAGATTCACCAAGCCCTTTTCCAAGGCGGCAACGTTTTCCACCGACAATTGATCGCGCGCCACGCCACCGTGGTGTTTCAACGCGCGCACCGTCGCCACCACTACGCCGGCAGCTGGGCGCAGGCCCGATTTGCGACACTTGATATCGAGGAACTTTTCCGCGCCCAGATCGGCGCCGAAGCCTGCCTCGGTCACCACATAATCTGCGAGTTTCAACGCGGTTTGAGTCGCGATCACGGTGTTGCAGCCGTGGGCGATGTTGGCGAACGGCCCACCGTGGATGAACGCGGGGTTGTTTTCCAGGGTTTGCACCAGATTGGGCGCCAACTGGTCTTTGAGCAGCACCGTCATCGCGCCATGTGCATTCAGATCGCGCGCGTGCAGCGCCTTGCCTTCGCGGGTGTAGCCGAACACGATGTTGCCCAGGCGTTCCTTCAGGTCTTTCAGCGACGTGGCCAAACAGAAAATCGCCATCACTTCGGAGGCCACCACGATGTCGAAGCCATCCTCGCGCGGATAACCATTCGCCGTGCCGCCCAGCGAAATCACGATATCGCGCAGCGCGCGGTCGTTCATGTCCATCACGCGCTTCCAGGTGATGCGGCGCGGATCGATGTTGAGCGCGTTGCCTTGCGCGATGTGATTGTCGATCATCGCCGCCAGCAGGTTGTTGGCCAGGCCGATTGCGCCGAAATCGCCGGTGAAATGCAGATTAATGTCTTCCATCGGCACCACTTGTGCGTATCCGCCGCCGGCAGCGCCGCCCTTCACGCCAAACACCGGGCCGAGCGAGGGCTCGCGCAAACAGATCACTGCTTTTTTGCCGATGTGATTCAACGCGTCGCCCAAGCCCACCGTGGTGGTGGTTTTGCCTTCGCCCGCCGGCGTGGGGCTGATCGCGGTCACCAGAATCAGCTTGCCGTCCTTTTTGTTTTTCAACGAGTCGACGTAATCCAGCGACACCTTGGCTTTGTAGTGGCCGTAGGGCACGAGATGTTCGTCGGCGATGCCGAGTTTTTTCGCGATCTCGGTAACGCGCCGCATCTTCGCGGCTTGGGCGATTTCGATGTCTGATAGTGCCATGTTCCTCTCCTGAAAACCTTCTAAGGAAGCGCTGAATAAGTCCCCGATTGCTCTGTAAACGCGAATTCCAGTGGTACGTTCTGATTGGGAGGACGTATTCGCGAGCCACGAGGCAAGACATGAAACAAATGACGCTGGCAGCAGTGAGCGGATTTGAAAAGCACAGCCGCGCCACGCGCAAGGCGTCGTTCCTGGCACGCATGGAAACGCTGGTGCCGTGGAGCGAGTTCTGCGCGTTGATCGAACCGCATTACCCGAAGACAGGCGCGGGCCGCCCGCCGATCGGCATCGAACGCATGCTGCGCATGTATCT
>VGIF01000278.1 GCA_016868015.1 Betaproteobacteria bacterium | reverse complement strand
TTCACCAATCTACCCGATCGCGAGGCGGCGTTAAGACTCGCCAACGCGATCATCGAGGCGCGGCTGGCGGCGTGCGTGAACGTGCTGGGCACCTGTACTTCGGTGTATCGCTGGCAAGACCAAGTGGAAAACGCCGAGGAGGTGCCGCTGTTGATCAAAACCACCGGCGAACGTTATGCCGCTCTGCAGGCGCTGATCCGCCGCTTGCACAGTTACGAACTTCCGGAAATCATCGCAGTCCCAGTGGCGCACGGCTTGCCGGCATATTTGCAGTGGGTGGCGCACGAGACACGGGATGCATGATGTTAAGTTTACGTAAGTATTTGATTTTATTGAATATTTTTTTCATGGCCGGGTTGGCGGTCATGCATGCCTATGCGGCCCAGGCCAATCTGCTGGAGCCGGAAAAAGCGTTTCGTTTTTCCGCGCGCGTGCTGGACGCTACGCGCATCGAAGTGCGTTATCAAATTGCCGACGGCTATTACTTGTATCGCGAGCGTTTTGCGTTCGCGGCGCAGCCGGCCAACGTCAAACTGGGCGCGGCGCAAATTCCCGAAGGCAAGTTGGTGAAGGACGAATTCTTCGGCGAGGTGCAAACGCATCGCGGCGATTTAAGAATCATCGTGCCGGTGCTGGAAGCCGGCGCGGGCACCGTGGCGTTGACGGTGACTTCGCAAGGTTGCGCCGATGTCGGCGTGTGTTATGTGCCGATGGATAGCCGGGTGCGGCTGACGTTGGCGGCGGCGGGCAGCACGGCAGTGGCCGGCGGCGCGTTTGGAACACTGGGTGGCGCGCGTGACAACGATCCGTTGGCACGCCTCATGGGGCAGGGGGCGCCGGCGGCGCCGGCGGCCGGCGCGGAAGATGAGCGCATCGCGGGCCTGTTCCACGGCGGTTTCTGGCTGTTGATCGCGAGTTTTTTCGGCTTCGGGCTGCTGCTGTCGTTAACCCCGTGCGTGTTGCCGATGATTCCGATTTTGTCGGGCATCATTGTTGGGCGCGGACACACGGTGACGCATCTGCACGGCTTTATGTTGTCGGCAGCCTATGTGCTGGGCATGGCGATCACGTATGCGCTTGCCGGCGTGGCGGCGGGCTTGTCCGGCGCGATGCTTGCCGCGGCGCTGCAAAACCCGTGGGTGCTGGGCAGCTTCGCGCTGGTGTTTGTGCTGCTGGCGCTTTCCATGTTCGGCTTTTACGAGCTGCAACTGCCGGGGGCCCTGCAAACGCGCTTGACCGAAACCGCCAACCGCATGCCCGGCGGGAAGTACACCGGCGTGTTCATCATGGGCGTGTTGTCGGCGCTGATCGTGGGGCCGTGCGTGGCGGCGCCGCTGGCGGGCGCACTGCTCTACATCAGCCAAAGCCGCGACGCAGTGCTGGGCGGCACGGCACTGTTCGCGATGGCGTTGGGCATGGGCGTGCCGTTGCTGGCGGTGGGCGCCTCGGCCGGCACGCTCCTGCCAAAAGCCGGGCCGTGGATGGACACCGTAAAGCGCTTTTTCGGCGTGCTGCTGCTGGCGGTGGCGATTTATTTGATTGCGCCGCTGATCCCATTGGCGCTGCAAATGCTGTTGTGGGCGGTGCTGCTGATCGTTACCGCGGTTTACCTGCGGGTGATCGACCCGCTGTCGCGGCGTGCACATGGCTTTCAGCGGTTTAGCAAGGGCGTGGGGGTGATCGCGCTGCTGGCCGGAACAGCGTATTTGGTCGGCGCATTGTCCGGGGCGCAGGATATACTGCGGCCCTTGTCCGGGTTGGTGGGAGGAGCGGGTGCGCCTGCGGCGGCACCTGCGGCGAACCCGGCGCTGTTTAAGCGTGTCGCCAACGGTGCGGAACTCGACGCGGCGATTCAAGCGGCCGTAGCCAGCGGCAAGCCCGTACTACTCGACTTCTACGCCGATTGGTGCGTATCTTGCAAGGAAATGGAGCGATTTACGTTTTCCGACGCTCAGGTGCGGCAACGCCTGGCGGGTATGGTCAAGATCCAGGCCGATGTAACAGCCAACAATGCCGAGCACCAGGCGCTGCTTAAGCGTTTTCGCCTGTTCGGCCCACCAGGGATTATCTTCTTCGACAAAAATGGAAATGAAATCAATGGGTTACGTGTAATTGGCTTCCAGAACGCGGAAAAGTTCGCGGGCGTGCTGGATGAGGTGCTGAAATTCTGATTCGCTCCTAAAATTTTGTTTCTCCACGTAACTTAATTTAATTTCGTTTAACTCCCGTTATCGTGATCCAGTTTCGTAGTTCGCTGTTGCGTTATCTGTTGTTCGCCGCAGTCGCGCTGGTGGCGTTCGTGGCAGGCGTGATGATGCGCACCCAGCCAGCGGAAGCGCCTCAGCTGACAGGCGCCGATGCGCTGTTGGCGACGCGCTTACTCGATCTGCATGACCAACCGCAGCGTCTCGACCAATGGCGCGGCAAGGTGCTGGTAGTCAATTTTTGGGCCACCTGGTGCGCGCCGTGCCGCGAAGAAATCCCGATTTTTGTCGCCATGCAGGACCAATACCGCGACAAAGGCCTGCAATTTGTCGGCATTGCCATCGATCAAGTCGACAAAACACGAGAATTCGCAACATCTTTCAAAATCAACTATCCCACGCTGATGGGCGGCTTTGATACCGTTGAGTTGTCGCAGCAGGTGGGTAACAGCAAGCGCGGGTTGCCGTTCACCGTGGTGCTGGATCGCCACGGCAAGATCGCCTCCACCGAACTGGGCGGTATCACACGAGAAAAGCTCGAAGCGCTGATTAATCCGTTGCTCTAGCTTAAATGCCGGTCAAGATACGGGTCAATAAAATTAACCAAAATAGCGCAAAGTGGTATCATCTTCGGCGTACGTTTGATTAACAGCGGTGGGAGGGCGTCACCCCATGCCGGCCAAGAAAAACAAAACGATACTGCTGCTCAACGGCCCCAATCTCAATCTGCTCGGCACCCGCGAGCCGGGCATTTATGGCAGCTTAACGCTGGCGGCGATTGACAAAAAACTCACTCAGCTGGCCAAAGCCGGCGGCGCTACGCTAGTCGCCTTCCAGAGCAATGCCGAAGCCGAACTGGTCGAGCGCATCCAGCAAGCCGCGCGCGAAGGCGTCGCTTTCATCATCATCAATCCGGCGGCTTACACCCACACCAGTGTCGCCATGCGCGATGCGTTCGCGGCGGTGCGCATCCCATTCATCGAAGTGCATCTTTCCAATGTGTACGCGCGCGAGGCGTTCCGGCATCGCTCGTATTTCAGTGACATCGCCGTCGGCGTGATCAGCGGCTTGGGCGCAAAAGGCTACGAGTCAGCGCTTGCTTACGCGCTGGATGCCATTCAAGACCGTAAGTAAAATGGAGTAAAAACATGGACTTACGAAAAGTCAAAACGCTGATCGACTTGGTGCAGCAATCGGACATTACCGAGCTGGAAATCACCGAAGGCGAAGAGAAGGTACGCATCAGCCGCGGCGGCATGGTGGCGCATGCGCCGGCCGGTGCACCCATGGTTTACCCGGTGCCGGCGATGCAGCCAGTGCCGGGCGTGTTGACGAATCCGGCGGGGGCCGCGGCGGTCGCGGCCGAAGACGTGGCCGAGCAAGTCAAGGGCCACGTGCTCAAATCACCGATGGTCGGCACCTTCTACCGCGCCTCCTCGCCCGGCGCCAAGCCGTTTGTCGATGTCGGGCAGACGGTCAAGGCCGAAGACCATGTGTGCATCATCGAGGCGATGAAGCTGCTGAACGAAATCGAAGCGGGCGCCGCAGGGATCGTCAAGGAGATTCTGGTGGAAAACGGCCAGCCGGTCGAATACGGCCAACCGTTGATGATCATCGGTTAATTCACCTCTAAAATCCCGCAATATGTTCGGAAAAATCCTCATCGCCAATCGCGGCGAAATCGCTTTGCGGGTGCAGCGTGCCTCCCGCGAGATGGGCATCAAAACCGTAGTGGTGCATTCCGAGGCTGATGCCGAGGCGAAATACGTCAAATTAGCCGACGAATCCGTGTGTATAGGCCCGCCTCCCTCAGCCGCCAGTTATCTGAACGTGCCGGCGATCATCAGCGCGGCCGAAGTCACCGACGCCGAGGCGATCCACCCCGGCTACGGGTTTTTGTCGGAGAACGCCGATTTTGCCGAGCGCGTAGTGCAAAGCGGCTTTGTGTTTATCGGCCCGCGCGCCGACACCATCCGCCTGATGGGCGACAAAGTGAGCGCCAAAAACGCGATGCGCAAAGCGGGCGTGCCGGTGGTGCCCGGCATCGACAGCGCGCTGCCCGAAGAGCCCAAGGAAATCATCAAAATCGCGCGCGATATCGGCTACCCGGTGATCATCAAGGCGGCGGGCGGCGGCGGCGGGCGCGGCAT
>VGIF01000277.1 GCA_016868015.1 Betaproteobacteria bacterium | reverse complement strand
GCGTCATTTGTTTCATGTCTTGCCTCGTGGCTCGCGAATACGTCCTCCCAATCAGAACGTACCACTGGAATTCGCGTTTACAGAGCAATCGGGGACTTATTCAGCGCTTCCTTAAATACATCGGGTTGCGCGTGTGCCGATATACGCCGTGTGTCACCAGCACCGCGGCGCGCGCCGGACGAAATGGATTGATGGTGGTATGCGCGCGCCAAAACGCGATGAACGCGCCCAACGCCAGCGCGGCGCTCGACAGCAGCGCGGCGGTGGAAGCGATGGTGCGCACGCGCACCGGCGTGTTATCGCTCGCTTCGTAATGAAACGCGAGCCACATGCCGAGCGCGATCACCGCGGTGAGCAGCGGCGGCGGGATTTTGGTTTCGAGGGCCTGCATGGATGGCTCTCAAAAAAACATAATAAAATCAAATACTTAAATTTACCCTTTAGCTGCGCTGGCGGCAAGTCGGCGCGGCGCCGGTTATTGCACCTTGACCCCGCCGGCCTGCATGACCTTGGTGATCTTCGCCACTTCCGCGCGCACGAAGGCATCGAATGCTTCCGGCGTGGACGGTCTTACCGCCGCGCCGCGCACGGTGATCCTGTCTCTTACCTCCGCCAGGCCGAGGATGCGCGCGACTTCTTGCGACAACTGGTTGACCACGCCGCGCGGCGTTTTGGAGGGCGCGAACATGCCGTACCAATGATCGAACACGTAGCCCGGCAGCGCGGCTTCGGCGATGGTCGGCACATCGGGCAGCGCGGCGGAGCGCGCGGCGGTACTCACCGCCAGTGCGTTCAGGCGTTTATCCTTGATGAACGGCAGGGTGTTGCCGATCGGCGCGAACGCGTAGTTCAGGCGCCCGGTGACCGTGTCGGTGAGAACTTCGGGCACGCCTTTGTAGGGCACGTGGATCAATTCAATCCCCGCCATTTGCCGGAATAATTCGCCCGTGATGTGCGTGCCGCTGCCCACGCCGGCGTGCCCGTAGGTCATGCCGCTTTTTTGTTTGACCATGGTGATGAGATCTTTGGTGGTTTTGATACCGCTCGCCGGCGAAATGATCAGCACATTGGGCAAACTGGTGATTTGCGATATGCCGGCGAAATCGCGCAGGGTATCGAACGGGGCTTTGGGATACAGCGCGGGGGTGGCGGCGTGCGACACCGAGTTGAAAAACAGCGTGTAACCGTCGGGGTTGGCGCCGGCGACGATGGCGCCCGCCAATGTGCTGCCCGCGCCGGGGCGATTGTCGACGACCACGCGCTGGCTCCATTTTTCGCTCATCTCATGCGCGACCATGCGGCCGATGACATCGACCTCGCTGCCGGCAGTAAAACCGATGATCATGCGGATGGGTTTGGTGGGGTATTGCTGGGCATGACCGATCGACGCGGCGGCGCACACGGTGATCGCGGCGATCAAGCCGCTGTGAAGGTGTTTCATGGGTAAGGCTCCTGCAGGGTGATTATCGTTGGCGCCGCAAGCCGGCGTGCTGGAGCGGCATTGTAGACGAACGCGCGATCCGCGAAAATCGGGTTTGCACGCCTGCCGCTACCCACATGACGGGCATATTCAAAAAGGAGGCGCACAATGAGATCTGCAATCCTGTTGGGGCTGGGCGTACTGCTGGCCGGCGCGACGGCGGCCCACGCGCAGGGCTATCCCGCCAAGCCCATGCGCTTGATCGTACCCTTCGCGCCGGGTGGCGCCACCGACATTCTCGCGCGCCTGGTCGGACAAAAAATCCACGAGCGCTGGGGCCATGCCGGCGTGGTGGAAAACCGCGCGGGCGGCGGCGGCAACATCGGCGCCGATTTTGTCGCCAGGGCCGCGCCCGACGGCTACACACTGCTGGTGGGCGGCGTGCCCCACGCCATCGGCATGAGCCTGTATCAAAAGCTCGCTTACGATTTGGTCAAGGATCTGGCACCGATCGGCAATCTGGCGACGTTTCCCAGCATTATCGTGGTGCACCCGTCGTTGCCGGTGAAAACGTAAAAGAACTTATCGCGCTCGCCAAGGCGCGGCCGGGGGAGCTTAACTACGGCGCTCTGATGGGCTCGCCGAATCATTTGGCGATGGAACTGCTCAACATGCTGGGCGGCGTGAAAATGACGCTGATCCCGTACAAGGGCGGCGGACAAGTGGTGAGCGAACTCGTCGCCGGCCAGGTGCAACTCGCTTCGGTGGGCTTTCCGCCGGGCATTGCGATGGTGCAAGCGGGGCGCTTGCGCGCGATCGCGCAGACGGGCAACAAGCGCGTGTCGACGCTGCGCGACGTGCCCACCGTGGCGGAATCGGGCATCCCCGGTTACGTGGTGACGTCGTGGTATGGCCTATTCGGCCCGGCGGCGTTGCCGCGCGACATCGTTGCCAAATGGAGCGGCGAGATCGGCAACATTCTCGCCGCGGCGGATGTCAAAGAGCGTCTCGCCACGCTGGGCGCGGAACCGGCACCGTTGGCGGCGGAGGAGTTCGGGCGCTTTGTGCGCGAGGAGATCGGGCGCTGGGCTAAGGTGGTTAAGGCTTCGGGGGCTACGGCGAATTAGTGCGGTCGTCCTTGCAACCGGCAAGCCTGTAAGTTACTGATTCAAAACAGGAACCGTAGGGTGCGCACCGCGCACCCGTTACGGCCGTATCCGTGTGCGCGGTGCGCACCCTACAGCCCAAAAAATTTCGCCGCATTCCGATACAAAATCCCTTCCAGCACATGAGGCTTGATCGGCAACGTAGCAAACCAATCGCGATACAACTTCACGCCGATAAACGGATAAGAGCTCCCGTACAAAAACCGCTTGGCGAGAAAACCATTCGCGGCGAGGATGTAATCGTGCATGCCCGGCAGGTTGCACATGTATTGATCGGGCGACACATACACATTCAACCGCCGGTACGCGACGTGCAATATCTCTTTCACCCACGGCTAAGCGCCATGCGACACCGCGATTTTCAGGTCGGGAAAATCCGCCGCCATGCGGTCGATGCACTCCGGGTTGGTGTAGCTCAAATCCGGCCCCGCGCTGCCGCCGACCATCACCGTGATCGGGAGCTTCTTGTCTTCGCAGTAGGCGTAAATCGGATAGAGCCGTCGGTCGTCCACCGTCAGCGGCGTGGCGTAAGCGCCGGGTTCGATGTTGATGCCTTTTAAGCCCAGCGCCACCGATTCGTCGATTTGCTTGATCGCGTTGCGGCGGTTGCTGGGGTCGATCGAGCCCACGCCAATAAAACGCCCCGGATAATCACGCACGATGTCGGCGACATCCTGATTGCTGACTTGGCCGTAGAGCGCCGAGTAGCGCCCCATCAGTACGCCGGTAGTGACACCCGCTTCGTCCATTTCCTTTAACAGCATGGGCATGGATTTTTGTTGCACCGAGGGCGCGGGCTCCATGCCGTGCTGGCGCGTCAAACGGTCGCGGCGCTCGGCGTTGGAGTACATCACCATGTCGAGATAGCCTTTTAACGGTGGGCGCAGGCGGAAATCGATGATGGGCATGTGTATGTTCCGTAATGATCGTTTTCATGCTGGTCGGTCCTGGCAGCACCCTCTCCCCCAGCCCCTCTCCCGCGCGCGGGAGAGGGTGGCCGATAGGCCGAGAGAGGGCAGGAATAGCGTATTGTTGGTGAAGCCTGCTATTTACGCCACAACTCCCGCACAATCGACATATCGCGCGCGCCATCGCCGCGCATGCCCGACTGGCGGTAAATCTCCTGCGCGGTGCCGAGCATCGCGATCGGCGCCATCGCTTGCGCCGCGAGCTTTTGCGCGAGCATCATGTCGTCGCACACATGGTCGACGGTGACCCGCGGCGGGTCGTATTCCGCGGCGACGATGCGCGGGCCGAAGGCTTCCAGCGCTTTACTCGGCGCGCCTTGCATCAGCGCGTCGAACAGCGCCTTGAGATCGAGACCGCTGCGGCCGCCCAGCATCATCGCCTCATTTACCAACGCCACCGTGCCGTAGGAGAGCACGTTGCTGATCACCTTGGCGGTGTGGCCGTGGCCGACCGGGCCGACGCGCACGAAAGTGTCGCCCATCGCTTTTAATACCGGCATGGCTTTTTCGATGTCGCCCGGCTCGCCGCCGATAAAAAACGCTAGCGTGCCGCTCTTGGCGCCGGCCACACCGCGCGTTAAACCGGCATCGATGTAAGTGATGTTTTTCGCGGCGAGTTGTTTGGCGATGCGGCGCGACACTTCCGGGTCGCCGGTGGTGCAATCGATCACCACGCTGCCGGCGGCGGCGGTTTTAAGGAAGCGCTGAATAAGTCCCCGATTGCTCTGTAAACGCGAATTCCAGTGGTACGTTCTGATTGGGAGGACGTATTCGCGAGCCACGAGGCAAGACATGAAACAAATGACGCTGGCAGCAGTG
>VGIF01000276.1 GCA_016868015.1 Betaproteobacteria bacterium | reverse complement strand
TAGCGCGCCACGCAACGACGAAACGTCGTCAACGGAATGTGCTGCGTGAGTTGCGCGAACACGAGTTTGCCCAGGTTCATCGATATCTCCTGCGAGTGAGTTGCTCGCAGGATCGCAAATCGAGAAAACGCTGTTCAAATCGAGACCAGAAAAAATCATCTGTTATTTATTTACAATCAACCAATTAGCACGTTTCGGGCACTCAACGTCCGGACACTACTGTTGAAAAATACCTTCGCGCTCCGGCGTGAAAAAGTGATTGGTGTACATAAAATCGTAACCGCCTTTTTCACCAATCTGATTGGCCGCGCGCGCGCTGTTGGCCAGTTTAAGCTCCAGCGGCACGCCGCTTTTTTTACTCACGTAAGCAAGGATGGGTTCCCAATACGCCGTGGTAAGTTGCACCGAACGCTGATTGAGCACGTTAAACGCAAGCGGCGCGGCCTGCGCCCAAGCTATCGCCGGCAACAGCAGGGCAAGCAACAGCCCCGCAATACTTTGACGCAAAATTCGCAATTTCATCGATGTTTCCTCCCTCTTTATCTAAGGTCTTGAAGCATGGTAAGCGGTTGTTCAACCAAGATTAATCATAGCGCTCACGACCCGACGAAACAATTTTCAGACATTTCACATCGTGACAATTCACACGATAGTCTTTAAGGAAACACTGAATAAGTTGATTCCATTCATGGTTCGACAGGCTCACCACGAACGGAATCAACAACTTAGCGTTCGTCCTGAGCTCGTCGAAGGACTTGTTCAGCGTTTCCTTAAAAACAACATGGCGCCACTGATCACCAACAGCACGCCGATCGCCTTGAGCATGCCTTCGGTGGTCATATCCAGGTGCACGTCTCTGCCTGAGTACAAACCAAACGCCATCGGCACCAGGCAATACAGGTAAGTAAGTAGCAATTGCGGTTCCAGCAGCACACCGGCAATGGCAAACCAGGTCAGACGCGCGGCGCCGTCAACCACGAACAAACAGGAAAAGGTTGCGCGCATGCGGCCTTTGTCGCGCACGCGGCGCGATAAATACATGACATACGGCGGCGCGCTGACACCGAACAATGCCCCGGTTGCACCGCCGGCCAATCCAGCGGGGACCGCCCAACGCTTATCGATCGGTTCCGTCGATTGCACTGCGATCACGTTGCGTAGTCCCACAAAAATCACGAACGCCCCCATGCCCAGTAAGATCGGCGTAGCGGGCAGCTTGAACAACGCAACGATGCCGATGATTCCACCGATCAGCCCGGCCGGTAACAAGGCCTTGATCTCGCCCCAGTCAGTCTGCGTGCGATTAAGCCCGCCCAGCACCAGGGACGCGGTGAAGTCGAGCGCCAGGATCAACGGAATGGCAAACTGCAGCGGAAAGGACAGGGCGAGCAAGGGTATCGCTATCAGCCCGGACCCAAATCCCGTCATGCCACGAATAAAATACGCACTGGTCACTACGCATATCAAAATGACCATGTCGCTCATTTTTTTGATGTCCGCCCTGGTTGAAGTGCGTCGCCTAGCGATGCCCCATAAAATCCTAGAATAAGTTCTTTTACTTACCCAAAAGACCACTTTGCGAAAGTATCTCTGTGAAGCGGGGCGAACTTTAACACTGGGCTTAAACTAAATTTCCACGAATTGTGAATTTTCACAATTTATTTGCAGCGGCACCACGGCGCTGTTTTTACTTACCTGCATTCCCCAGTTTTATCGGGGTCGGCAGCATCCGCGCCGCCCGCGCGCGCTAAACTCACGCAGGACCGCAAAGCCCAAGAGCCCGCCATGACCCGCGAAACCGCCATCTCCCGCGCCACCCAGCACTTCGACGACGGTGAGTTCATCGCCGATCTGGCGCGCCGCGTCGCCATCCGCACCGAGAGCCAAATCCCGGAAAGCCGGCCCCACATGGACGTGTATCTGAAGGACGAGATCACGCCCGCGTTTGATCGCATGGGTTTCAAAACCGAAATTCTCCCCAACCCGGTCGCCGGCGTCGGCCCGATACTGCTCGCCGAACGCATTGAAGACGCCAAGCTGCCCACGGTGCTGATGTACGGCCACGGCGACGTGATTCGCGGTTTGGAAGACCAGTGGCGTAGCGGCATCGGCCCCTGGCAACTCAAACAAGAGGGCGATAAGTATTACGGCCGCGGCACCGCCGACAACAAAGGCCAGCACTCGGTCAACATGGCGGCGATGCAAACCGTGTTGAACGAGCGCGGCAAGCTTGGCTTTAACGTGAAGTTCATGCTGGAAACCGGCGAGGAATTAAGTTCGCCGGGCCTGCGCGAGTTTTGCGAACAACAGCAAGCGCGGCTGAAAGCCGATGTGCTGATCGCCTCCGACGGCCCGCGGCTCGCAGCGAAACGGCCCACGCTGTACCTCGGCTCGCGCGGCTGCATGAATTTAAATTTTGAAATCGAGCTACGCGACGGCGGCCACCACTCCGGCAACTGGGGCGGCTTGCTCGCCAACCCCGGCGTGATACTCGCGCATGCACTGGCGAGCATCGTCACGCGCGAGGGCGAGGTGCTTGCGCGCGAGCTGTTGCCGCACAATATTCCCGACAGCGTGCGCAACGCGTTAAAAGACTGCACGCCCACGCCGGAGCCCGACGAACCGCAAATCGATACGTGGTGGGGCGAGCCCGGCCTGTCAGCAGCAGAAAAAGTCTACGCATGGAACACCTTTGAAATTTTGGCCTTTCGCACCGGCAACCCCGACAACCCGGTGAACGCGATTCCCGGCAAAGCCACCGCCACGGTGCAGATTCGTTTTGTCGCGGGCACCGATGCGAATACCTTCATCCCCATTTTGCGCAAACACCTCGATACCCACGGTTATCAAAACATCAACATCACCATGGCGCGTAAAAGTTTTATGCGGGCGACGCGTCTCGACCCCGACAACGCGTGGGTGCGCTGGGCGGCGGATTCGATCCATCGCACCACCGGCATGAAGCCCGCGATCCTGCCCAACATCGGCGGCTCGCTGCCCAACGATTGCTTCGCGCAAACGCTGGGCCTGCCGACGCTTTGGGTGCCACACTCGTACGCCGGTTGTTCGCAGCACGCGCCCAACGAACACGCGCTGGGCTCGATCCTGCGTGAGGGTTTGCAAATGATGACCGGCTTATTCTGGGATCTCGGCGAGCAAGGCGTGCCCGCCGTTGCCCGCTCAAACGCCACAAATCCTCGATATTCGTAAGTATTTGATTTAATTGAGTTTTTATTATGACCACACAACCCTATCTCGTTCACATCGACGACGTCCAACCGGAAAACATGCAACAAGACAAAGGCTGGGCGATCTCGGAATTTCGCCTGCCGGTGTCCGGCGCGCATGGCAGCTCGACGACGATTTTTCATTCAATTTTTCGCCCCGGCTCGACGCACGCCAAGCACAAGCACGACCGCTGCGATGAGATCGCCGTCTACTTAAAAGGCCACGGCATCGTCGGCCAAAGCGATCAGCGCACGCAAGTCGGGCCCGGCCATTGCCGGCGCATGCCGGCGGGCTCGCCGCATTTTTTTCACAACGAAACCCAAGATACCGACGGCATGTGCATCGGCTTTTACATGGGCGCGAAAAGCGTGCCCGACACCGGCTACGGTTTTTGCGGCCAAGTGAATGAAGCCGATCTGAAAATGCCGCGCGGCGCGACGCTGACCGAAGGCACCCTGCTACACGTGAATGAAGTGCCGCCGCTCAAACTCAACGCCGCCGAGGGCTGGAACGTCGCCGACTTTCGCATGCCTATCGGCAAACACAACGGCAGCGCGCATGCGCAGTTTTGGATGAAGCTCGCGCCCGGCGACGTGCATCACAAACATCGCTTCGAGCGCTGCGAAGTGTTGTATTACGTCAATGCCGGTGAGGGCATCGCCGGCGCCGGCGGCAAAGCGCATCGCCTGCGCGCCGGCCACGTGCATTTCATACCTCAAGGTGTGGAGCATTGGCTCGCCAACACCAGCAAAACCGAAACGCTGGAAGTGATCGGCGTTTACACCGGCGCCGGCAGTATCGAGGACGGCGCTTATGTATACACCGGCAAGGTGAGCGATAACGATCTCAAAATCGCGTAGCCCGGTACGACCGCACGATTTCAGCACCCCCAGTTTTTAACCTTTGTTTTATTTTTTTCCCGGAGCCTACCCATGTCAAACACCGCGATTCAGGCGCAGGAACACTGGGCCCAAAAAAACGGCGTCAAATTGTTCCTCTACGAAAAACATACCGGCTCGCCCGAAAATAAACCCGCGATCGTGTTCGTGCACGGCTCCTCGATGGCCGGGCAAGCGACGTTCGATTTCAAAATGCCGGGCCGCCCCTATGCCTCGGCGTTGGATTATTTCGCGGAAAAAGGCTTTGATGCGTGGTGCGTGGACATGAAGGGCTATGGCCGCTCCGACAAAACACGCAACGTAAAC
>VGIF01000275.1 GCA_016868015.1 Betaproteobacteria bacterium | reverse complement strand
AGAACGTACCACTGGGATTCGCGTTTACAGAGCAATCGGGGACTTATTCAGCGCTTCCCTAACCAGGCTTACGCATATTTCCTGCGCTCGCCGCACGCGCATGCGCGCATCCGCGCCATCGACGCCGGCGCCGCGCTGGCTATCAAAGGCGTGCTCGCGGTGCTGACCGCCAAAGAGATGCTCGCCGATGGCGTAAAGCCCGTGCCGCATGTCACCGATGCCGCCAATCCGCACGAGCCCACGCTGAAAAATCCGCCGGGTTTCAAGGAAACGATCGCACCGCATACCGCGCTCGCCGTCGACAAAGCGCGTTACGTCGGCGAAGCGGTGGCCATCATCATCGCCGAGCGCGTGAACATCGCCAAGGACGCGGCGGAAGCCGTGAACGTCGATTACGAGGTGTTGCCCGCGGTGAGTAACGCGCCCGCCGCCGCCGCGCCCGGCGCGCCGAAGTTGTGGGACAGCCCCGATTCCAATATCAGCGTTGACGCCGAAGTCGGCGACAAAGCCGCTACCGAGGCCGCGTTCGCGCGTGCCGCGCACATCGCGAAATTCGACACGCTGATCAATCGCGTCACCGGCGTGCCGATGGAGCCGCGCGCGGCGGTGGCGCAGTACGACAGCGCCACGCAACGCTACACGCTGCATGCGGGCAGCGGGGGTGCCGTGCGTTTAAAACAAGACTTGGCGAAGATGCTCGACGTGCCCGCGCAAAACGTGCGCGTGCTGATGGACGACATCGGCGGCAACTACGGCACGCGCGGCATGATTTATCCGGAGTTCGCGGCGGTAACGTGGGCCGCACGCCGCGTGGGCCGCCCGGTGAAATGGACCTGCGAGCGCAGCGAAGCGTTTCTCTGCGACTATCAAGCACGCGAACTCGCGGTGAGCGCGGAACTCGCACTCGACGCCCAAGGCAATTTCCTCGCCATGCGCGGCGTGAATTTGAGCAACGTTGGCTCGCACCCCACGAATTACGGGCCGCTGAAAAAGGGCGTGGAAATCATGTCGAGCCTCTACCGCGTGCCCGCGGCGCATTTCAAGGCGCGCGGCGTGGTGAGCAACACCATGATCACGCGCCCGTACCGCAGCTCGGGCCGGCCGGAAGTGACGTATGTGATGGAGCGCTTGATCGACATCGCCGCGCGCGAATTCGGTTTCGATCGCGCCGAACTACGGCGCCGCAATTTGCTGAAGTCGAACGAGCTGCCCTACACCAACCCGTTTGGCATGGTTTACGACAGCGGCGATTATCCCGATGCGATGGAAAAAGCCTTTGTGCTGGGCGACTGGCAAGGCTTTGCCGCGCGCCGCGTTCAAGCCAAGGCGCGCGGCAAGCTGCGCGGCATCGGCGTCGCGAATTACGTCGACACCGCCACCGGCACCCCGCGCGAGCGCGCCGAAATCACCGTGCACCCCGACGGCACGGTGGACGTCGTGCTCGGCATCGTCTCCAACGGCCAAGGGCATGAAACGACGTTTGCGCAGTTGATCAACGAGTGGCTGGGCACGCCGATCGAAAACGTGCGGCTGATCGTCGGCGACACCGACATCGTGCAAGTGGGCGGCGGCACGCACTCCGGGCGCGGCATGCGCCTGGGCAGCATCGTGATCTGGAACGAGTCGAACAAAATCATCGAAAAAGCCAAACGCATCGCCGCGCGCTTGATGGAATGCGAACCGAGCATCGTCACCTTCATGCGCGGGCGTTTTAGCGCGTCTGGCACCAGCGTCACCGTCACGCTCACCGAAGTCGCCGCCGCCATGCAAAGCATGAGTGACTTGCCCAGCGATCTGCGCGGCCCGCTGGCGGATTTTTCCGATGAAACCATCCACACGCCGAGTTTTCCCTACGGCTGCCATGTGTGCGAAGTCGAAATCGATCCGGCGCTGGGCACACTCGAAATCGTCAAGTATTCCGCGATCGACGACGTGGGGCTTGCGATCAACCCGATGGTGGTGCACGGCCAAGTGCACGGCGGCATCGCGCAGGGCGTGGGCCAAGCGCTGTGGGAGCGCATCTACTACGACCCGGCGAGCGGGCAGTTACTCAGCGGCTCGTTCATGGATTACGCCATGCCGCGCGCCGATCACTTCCCGTTTTTTGATGCCGAGTTCACCGAAGTGCCGTGCGTCACCCACCCGCTCGGCATGCGCCCCGCCGGTGAAGGCGGCACCACGCCGGCGCTGGGCGTAGTGATCAACGCGGTCGTCGATGCGTTATCCGATTACGGCGTGAAGCACATCGAAATGCCGGCGACGCCGGAACGGATTTGGCGGGCGATTCAGCGCCTGCCTACGATTTAAAAGCGATTGGCCTTCCTTTGCCAGAAATCGTCGCAAATCTTCGGTGTCGTTCCCGCGCAGGCGGGAACCCATAACACCGTAGCCCTGGAGACACCCTATGGGTTCCCGCCTGCGAGGCTGTTACGAAACTCAGAAAAGTTGGGGTACTCAAAAATTTCGACCTCTCAGATCGCGCCAGGATCGACGATTGGCACCTCGGCAATGGTCTGACGACCCCAAAATCAAACTTCAAAATGAGTTTCGTAACAGCCTCGCAGGCGGGAACCTCATTGCGGTGCTACGCACCGAGGATTTAGAACCTGGGTTCTGGCTTTCGCCAGAACGACGATGTCGGTATCACCGTACTGTCTTGCTAATCCATCGGTCGATATATACCGCGCGATAAGACGACTCCGCGGCGATCACCACGATCGGATACTGCTGCGTGACGCAGGCCTGCTATCTGGACCCGCGCACCTGAGCGAGGCCTTGCGCCACCGCTTGTTGTAAGTATGCGCCGTAAAAATACGGCGAAGCAAGCCCGCGGATGGGCGCCGCCGCGGGCACGCCCTCGGTATTGAACACGATCACCGTGGGCAGCCGCGTATCCCGTAGCGGTTCCCCAAGTCGCGTGTGCTGATGGTATTGCTGTCAAAATCGCGCAGCGTCGGTGCGCCGTCGAGCACGACTTCCACCATCACCGTCACGGCTTGCCGATCGGCACGCTCGTTCATCGGTTTCCAATAATCGCGGCGCGCGGTGTTGCAATACGGGCAGCGCCGCCAGGTGAACGCGACAAATAGCGGTAGTTGTTTTTGACGCGCGATGTTTAACGCCGCGGCCAAATCGGTGATCACCGGCGGCGGCTCGGCACGCGCAGGGTCGACGCTCGCGCCGAGCGTCGGCAACAGCATGCATGCTACAATCAGCGCTCGCTGCAGGATCCGGTGCGCAGATAAAATATTGTTTTAAATCAATATGTTACACAAAATCACCGGCGGCTTCCCGGCGCACCTCACGATCGCAACGCGCGAGTCGCAATTGGCGCTGTGGCAAGCGCGGCATGTGCAAGCACGGCTCAACGAATTATATCCGCACTTGCAGGTGAACATTTTCGGCATGACTACCGAGGGTGACCGCAAGCTCGCAACGTCGCTCGCCAAAATCGGCGGCAAGGGTTTGTTCGTGAAAGAGCTCGAAGAAGCGCTCGCCGACACGCGCGCCGATATCGCGGTGCATTCGCTAAAAGACGTGCCCATGCAGTTGCCCGAAGGGTTCGGGCTGGGCGCAATCCTCGTGCGCGCCGATCCGCGCGATGCGTTGGTGTCGAACCAATTTAAATCGCTGGCGGCGTTGCCCAAGGGCGCGCGCGTGGGCACTTCAAGTTTGCGCCGCGAAAGCCAGTTGCGCGCGAAGTTTCCGCATTTGACGATTGAGCCCTTGCGCGGCAATGTCAACACGCGCTTGAAAAAACTCGACGACGGGCAATACGACGCGATTATTTTGGCGGCGGCGGGGCTCAAACGTTTGGAAATGGAATCGCGCATCGCCGCGGTGCTGTCGCCCGACGAGATGCTGCCGGCCGTGGGCCAGGGCGCGCTCGCGGTCGAGTGCTTGCGCGCGCGCGCGGACGTGCTCACCTTGCTCGCGCCCTTGCACGATGATGCCACCGCCGCGTGCGCCGCGGCCGAACGCGCGTTCTCGCGCGCGCTCGCCGGCAGTTGCAATGTGCCGATCGGCGGTTATGCCGAGGTTACCGGCACGCACCTTACGCTACGCGGTTATGTCGGTGCGCCCGACGGCACGCGCCATGTGAGCGCGCGCATCGAGGGCAAGGCCACCGAGGCGCAAGCGCTCGGCACGGCACTCGCCGCTGAACTTAAGCGCGAGGGCGCGGCCGGGATTTTGGCGGCGCTGGCGGGCGCATGAGCGGCGGGTTCGCCGGGGCTGGCGTGGTCATCACGCGTCCGTGGGGCGAATCGCAGCGGCTGGCCGCGCTGATTCGAGAGGCGGGCGGCGTGCCGTTGATTTATCCCGCGATCGAAATTCTCGATGCGTCCGACAGCGCGCCGCTCGATGCGCTCATTGCGCAGCTTGATGATATCGACCTCGCGATCTTCGTCAGCCCCAGCGCGGTGGAAAAAGCGATGG
>VGIF01000274.1 GCA_016868015.1 Betaproteobacteria bacterium | reverse complement strand
CTGTTCCACCGCATTCCGCGGCCTGACCAAAGCCGCTGGAAGTAACGACATGCCGCAAAGCCGCGCACGCCAGCACAACCATCCGCCAGTGGACGCATAGGGATGTGGCGCTACATTTTCCGCAGATTCATGCAGGGCATCCTGCTGGTATTCTTGGTCGCCGCGATTGTCTTTTTTTTGGGACGCTTCACCGGCAACCCCGCGGACCTGATGTTGCCGGAAGACGCGATCGAAGCCGATCGCGTGGCGCTGATCGAGGCGCTGGGCCTGGAACGGCCAATGCACGAGCAGTTCGCCATATTCGTGCGCAATGCCTTGCGCGGCGATCTCGGCGAATCGATACGCTATCGGCAATCGGCGGTAGAGGTGTTTTTTTCGCGCCTGCCCAATACGTTGATGCTGATTCCCGGCGTGATGGCGCTGGCGCTGATCATGGCCATTCCACTGGGCATCTTGAGTGCGATTCGCCGCGGCGGCATCATCGACCGGCTCTCCGGCACCCTCGCGGTGCTGGGCATTGCCACCCCCAACTTCTGGCTGGGCATTTTGCTGATCTATCTATTCAGCGTGCAGCTCGGATGGCTGCCCTCGGCGCGCATGGGCAGTTGGCAGCACTATGTGCTGCCGACGGTAACGCTGGGCACCTTTCTCGTGGCCGGTTACATGCGTCTGATCCGCTCGAGCATGCTCGAGGTGCTCGATAGCGAGTTCGTCAAGCTCGCGCGCATCAAGGGCTTGAGCGAAACCGTGGTGGTGTGGAAGCACTGCCTGCGCAACGCCCTGCTGCCCGTACTCACGCTGTGGGGCGTGTTTCTAAGCGGTCTGGTGACCGGCGCCATCGTCACCGAGACCGTCTTCGCCTGGCCGGGCATCGGCCGGCTCACCTACGAGGCGGTGATCTTTCGCGACTACCCGCTGCTGCAGGCGGTGATCATCATGGACGCGGTGCTCATCCTGTTCATCAACCTGCTGGTGGACATTTTGTATGCCTATGTCGACCCGCGTATTCGCCTGACCAACTGAGACGCGAATGAAAACGCTGCCATGGACCTCGGTCATCATCATCTGCACCATGGTGTTCGTGGCGTTGTTCGCGCCATGGCTCGCGCCACACTCGCCGATCGAACAGTCGCTCGCCAACAAGCTGCTGCCGCCTTTTTGGCAGGACGGCGGCAGCACGACCTACCTGCTAGGCACCGACGAATTTGGCCGCGATGTCTTCTCGCGCCTGCTCTACGGCGCGCGCGTGAGCATGACGGTGAGCGCGCTGGCATTGCTGGTGGGCGGCGGCATCGGGTTGGCCATCGGCATCATTTCCGGTTACGTCGGCGGGCGCGTGGACGGCGTACTCATGCGCCTGGTGGACGCGGCCCTCGCGTTTCCCGCCATCCTGTTCGCGTTGCTGCTTGCGGTCACCATGGGGCAGGGTTTGCGCACCATTGTGATCGCCATCAGTCTGCTGCTGTGGGCTACGTTCGCGCGCGTGGTGCGCGGCGAGGTGTTGTCGATCAAGCAACGCGATTACATTGCGCTCGCGCGCGTGCACGGCTGCTCGCTGCTGCGCATCATGGTGACGCATGTGATGCCCAACGTGGCGAACACCTTCATGGTGCTGCTCACCCTGTACGTCGGCGTGGTCATCGTCGCCGAAGCCTCGCTCAGCTTTCTCGGCGCGGGCATCCCGCCGCCGACACCGTCGTGGGGGCTGATGGTGGCCGAGGGGCGCGGCAAGATTACCAGCGCCTGGTGGCTGTCGCTGATCCCGGGCATCGCCATCACGCTGGTGGTGCTCGCCTTCAACCTTTTCGGCGACTGGCTGCGCGATCGGCTCGATCCGAAGCTGCGCCAGTTGTAGGACATCCATCATGATCGACGATGCGGTTCTGAACGTGCGCGACCTGCACACGCATTTTTACCTGCGCCGCGGGGTTATCAAAGTCGTTGACAGCGTGAGCTTTACGCTGCGGCGCAAAGAGGTGTTGGGGCTGGTGGGCGAATCCGGCTGCGGCAAGAGCATGACCGCGCTGTCGCTGCTGCGCCTGATCCCAAAGCCCGCGGCACGCACCGTCAAGGGCGAGATCCTGCTCGAGGGCGAAGACCTGCTGCAAAAAAGCGACCGCGAAATGCAGCAGATCCGCGGCAGCAAGATCGCGATGATTCTGCAGGATCCGCAAACCTCGCTCAATCCGGTTTTCACCATCGGCGATCAGTTGCGCGAAGCGATCGCGAGGCGGCATCAGGGGTCAAAATCCGAGCTGCTCGAACGCATCGTCGACGCGCTGCGCAAAGTCAAGGTGGCCGCGCCGGAAACGCGTGTTCATCAGTACCCGCATCAACTGAGCGGCGGCATGAAACAGCGCGTGGTGGGCGCGATCGCAATGAGCCGCTCGCCCAAAGTGCTGATCGCCGACGAGCCGACCACCGCCCTGGACGTGACCATCCAGTTGCAATACCTCAAACTGCTCAAGGAGCTGCAGGAGAGCTCCGATATGGCGATTTTGTTTATCACCCATGATTTCGGTATCGTCGCCAAATTGTGCGACCGCGTGGCGGTGATGTACGCCGGGCGCATCGTGGAAAACGGCCCGGTGCGGGAGGTCTTCGATCATCCGCAACACCCCTACACGCAGGCGCTCATCAACTCGGTGCCAAAAATGCGAAAACAGGTCGGCCGCCTGCCCACCATCGAAGGGCAGCCGCCGGCTTTTTTTGACCTGCCGCCGGGCTGCCGTTTCGCGCCACGCTGCCCCGCCGCGCATGCCCGCTGCCAGACCGAATACCCGAAATCCTTCACCGTCAGCGAGGGGCACACCGCGGACTGCTGGAAACTGGAGTCAGCGCAATGACCGAACCGTTGCTGCGTGTCGAAGGCTTGCGCAAACACTACCCCCATTCCAGAGGCATTCTGTTCGGAAAAACGCTCGGTCATGTCAAGGCCGTCGACGGCGTCGATTTTTCGATTGCCGGGGGCGAAACCCTGGGCCTGGTCGGCGAATCCGGTTGCGGCAAGACCACCACCTCCCGGCTCATCTTGCGCTTGGAGACGCCCACGCAGGGCCGCGTCCTGCTCCAGGGCAAGGCGATTCACGATCTGCAGGGCGAGGCGCTGCGCGAATACCGTGCGCTGGTGCAGGCGGTATTCCAGGATCCTTGGTCCTCGCTCAACGCGCGCATGACCGTGGGCAAAATCATCGCCGAGCCGCTGGTGGTCAATCGATGGGGCAGCCGCGAGGCAATCGACAGGCGCGTCGCCGAAGTGCTGGTTCAGGTCGGGTTACGCCCGGAACAAGCCCAGCTCTACCCGCATGAATTCAGCGGCGGGCAGCGCCAGCGCATCGCGGTGGCAAGCGGACTTGCTTCCAAACCCAGACTGATCGTGCTCGACGAGCCGGTGTCCGCGCTCGATGTATCGATACGCGCGCAGATCTTGAATCTGCTGATGGATATCCAGGCTCAGGAGAACGTCGCTTATTTGCTGATCGCGCACAATCTGGCGACGGTGCGGCACATGGCGCACCATACCGCCGTGATGTACCTGGGCCAGATCGTCGATTACGCCCCCACCGAGGATCTGTTCGATAAAGCCTTGCACCCTTACACCAAGGCGCTGCTTTCAGCGGTGCTGCCGGATCATCCGGACATGCGCAACGAGGAAATCGTGCTCTCAGGCGAAGTGCCCTCGCCCCTGAACCCGCCCCGCGGCTGCCGTTTTCATCCGCGCTGCCCCTTTGTCATGCCCAAATGCGCCGAGGTCGAACCACCACTCGCCGAGGCAACGCCAGGCCACCGCGTGGCTTGTCACTTGTATACCTGAGCGGCGGTGAGCGCCGCGCCGCCGCGGCAAAACTTCCGTTCCCTTGCACGAATCTCCAACTTAGCTCAGCATAGCGCCAGTCAACTAGGAGATCCGCCATGCCCTACGACCTGCTGATCAAAAACGGTACCGTCATCGACGGCTCCGGCATGCCGCGCTTTCGCGCCGATGTCGCCGTCAGCCGCGGCAAAATCGCGCGTATCGGCCGCATCCGCGGCGAGAGCGCCAAGGAAGTGATCGACGCCGAAGGCCACGTGGTGTCGCCCGGCTTTGTCGACGGCCATACCCACATGGATGCACAAGTATTTTGGGATCCACTCGGCACCTCGTCGTGTTACCACGGCATCACCTCGGTGGTGATGGGCAATTGCGGCTTTACGCTCGCGCCGTGCGCGGCAAAGGACAAACACCTGGTGGTGCGCAACCTGCAGCGCGCCGAAGATATTCCGCCGGCGGCGATGGAAGCGGGCATCAAGTGGAGTTGGACCACGTACCCGGAATATCTCGAAACGCTGGAAAAGCTGCCCAAGGGCATCAACTACGCGAGCTACGTTGGCCACTCGGCGATTCGCACCTTTGTGATGGGCGAGCGCGCGTTCACCGAAACCGCGAACGACGCCGATCTCAAGGCGATGTCGCAGCATGTGCATGATGCCATCAGCGCCGGCGCC
>VGIF01000273.1 GCA_016868015.1 Betaproteobacteria bacterium | reverse complement strand
CGTCACGGAATGAGCGGGTCCCAGGCGCATTTTCTCCAGCGCCGCGAGCATGCGGCCCAGTTCGTCCGCGGATCGAGTGTGTATCGGGCGTCCCAGATCGCCGCCGGCAATGCGCTCGGCGGCTTCCATCGCCTGCGCTACCGGCAGGGTGACCGAGCGTGTCGTGGTGCGCGCGATAAAAAATGCCATCAGCAAGCCCGCGAATACCGTTAAGCCCAATATCGAAATGGTTCGTACGTATTGCTGGTGTGCTTGCGTGCCTGCTTTGGCGTTCTCCTGCTTTTGGTGCTCAATCTCGGCATCGAGTGCGGTTTGCCAGGCGGCGGTGACTGCGCCACCCTGGGTGCGCAGCAACTCCAGCGCCTCGCTGGTGTGATGCGTCCTGGCCAATTGGATGATTTCATCGTTGACGCGGCGCGCGGCAAGCGCCGCGGCGTCGGTGGCCTTGCGCAACGCCAAGTCCTCGGTGGCGGCTGGCATTTTTTCCAGAATCGCGTGGGCCTCATGGTATTTTTTCCGTTCGGCGGCAACGTGTTGCGCATTGGTCACCACTTCTCGTTCGCTGTTGGACAGCAGTAACAAGTTGCGCAGTTCGGTGGTCTCCGTGTGGGCTGCTTCCGACATGTCGTTTAGCAGCTGCGACGAGCGCAAGTTATCCCCAAGAATTTTGTCCAGTTGGCCGTCGATTTGCGCCATATTCCATACCGCCAACCCGATCAACATCAGCATCACCGTCATCAAGCCGCCAAATCCAAGCGCCAGCCGGCCGCCAGTAGTACGATTGCCAAACCGCATGTCAAACTCCCCTTGTTCAGAAAATGGCACTAACGCGGCGGCCGCATCACGCCTGCCGTTTTGAGCTTGTTGCCGCCGGCTGCGCTTGATCGAACGGCAAATCGAGGCTGACTTTAAGCGTGGTGGTGATGGCGCGCCCGTCGGGATCGAGCAGCGTGCTGGTCTTCGGACTGGCCAGTTTCGCTTCCAGCATCATGGTGTCGACCGCCTTGCTGTACAGATAGCCCTGGTAAACATCGCAATTCAGATTGCGCAAGTAAGCCAGTTGATCCGTGGTTTCGACGCCTTCGGCGACGACCTTGAGCCCAAGTTCCTTGGCGATGGCGATGATCGCGCCGATGATGACCGACGCCCGCGCGCCTTCGCCTTTGGTGCCGATCGCGCTGATAAAACTGCGATCAATCTTGATCGTGTCAAGCGGCAGCCGTTGCAGCACGCTCAGCGAGGAGTAGCCGGTGCCGAAATCATCCATTGCGATGCGCACCCCCAAGTCGCGTATACGGCTCAGGATGCTGATTGCTTCGTCAACCCGTTCCATCAGCATGGTTTCGGTGATTTCCAGCATCAGCCAGCCCGGCGCGATGCCGTGGTTCACCAGCGCGTTCATCACCAGCTTGACCAGCCCTTCGCTCAGTTGCCCCGGCGACACATTGACCACTATGTAGGGCACATCGACATTGCTCATTTGCCAGCTTTTCACGGTGGCGCACGCGTGATTTAACACCCATTCGCCGATGGGAACGATCAGGCCCGAATCTTCCGCAACCGGAATAAATTCCGCCGGTGAAAGCACGCCCAGCGTCGGGTGGTGCCAGCGGACCAACGATTCCACGCCACAGACCTCGCCGGTCGCCACCACCACTTGCGGTTGGTAATGCAGAATAAATTCGCCATTTTGCAGCGCGGCGCGCAATTCGCGCTCAAGTTGTAGGCGGCGTTGCATGCGTTCGTTCATTTCCGGCGCGTAGAATTGATAGTTGTTGCGATGTTGTGATTTGGCGTGATACATCGCGATGTCGGCGTTTTTCATCAGTGCCGTCGCATCGAGGCCGTCGCCCGGGTAAAGCGCGATGCCGATACTCGCGGTGGTCAGCCAATCGCGCCCGTCCAGGGTGTAGGGCGCTTGCAGTTGCCTGAGCATGCGTTGCGCGACAACACTGGCGACCTGCTCGTCGGCGACGTGGTTGAGCAGGACGACGAATTCGTCGCCGCCAAAGCGCGCCACGGTGTCGAATTCACGCACGCAGGCCGTGAGGCGTTTCGCGCACTCGCGCAACACCTGGTCGCCCGCGTCGTGCCCCAGCGAGTCGTTGATGGTCTTGAATTTGTCCAGATCAATGAACATCACCACGAACCGCGTCTCGGCGCGTTGCGCCTGTGTAATCGCGAATTGCAACTGCTCGATAAACGCGCTGCGATTGCATAGCCCGGTCAGCGTATCCCGGGTGGCCAATTGCTCGATGCGGCGCTCGGACAGCATTTTTTGGGTGATGTCTTGTGTAACCGACATGAAATGCAAGGGGTTGCCCTGTTCGTCGCGCACCACCGACAGACCGTTGGACACCCAAATAATCGATCCATCCTTACGCACAAGCTGGCGCTCGCGATGAACGACGGGTGTTGGCTCCCGCACCAATTTTTCGCGAGCCGCTCGCGAGGCCGGCACATCCGCCGGTATCTGCGTATCGTGTATGGACAGCTTCAGCAGTTCGTCGCGGGTGTAGCCGGTGATTTCGCAGAATCTGTCGTTGACCTGCAGGATGCGTCCGTCGATGGTGGCGGTATGGAACCCGAAGCCGCACTGCAAAAAGGTGTCGCGAAAGTGCGCTTCGCTTTCGCGCAGCGCGCGCTCGGTTTGCGATATCGCGGTTCTTAGCGGGCGTGTCACGCTGCGATTGAAAAACAACAAATAGGCCAACGTCGCAACAAAGATCGACAGCAAGAATGTCGCCAATAATCCGAGCAATCGGCGGTGCGCGTCCTCCGCCGCGTGGAAGTGGCCGTGGGCTTCGCGCTGGAGCCGCCGACGCAAGTGCGTTCCTCGGCGTGCGCGGCGCCGCTCATGATCAAGGCAGCGGCGGCCGCCACGGCGGCGCCGATGAGGCCGGCACGGCGGCGTGGTGCACCGGTGGCTGCGTTGGGGGCTGCTGCAAAAGTGCGGGTCTTCATAATGGCTCCTTCGATGCGGTCGTTGCGTTGTGTGTGGACTGCTAGTGCGGTGTGTGTGCTGGCCGCCAGCGCATAGTGGCAAACCTCGTCTGAACAAGACTTTTCAATCGCATTAACGTTGAATGAATTGCGAACCATCAACAGCGCTCAATAGGGTGATGTAAACGCATAAACCGCCGTCGAACCGGTAGTCGCCGCAAATGCCGGGGTTCGGCGTGAGAAAATAAGCCTGGCGGCGCAACCCGGATAATCATTGCGCTGTTGCCGTGCATAAACGTAAGTATTTGATTTAATTGAATATTTTTTGGAGGCACTATGGCGGACGCAGCACCCCGTAAAGGCCCTCGCGGCAGCGGCCCGGTCATTGATACGCACGCGCACTGGTATCCCGAAGCATGGGTGCGCTTGATCGAACAAGACGGTGCGCGCTGCGGGGCTGCAATTTCGCGCAACGGCGACGAACTTAAATTCACCGGCGGCGGATTGAGCTCGGTGTTCTCGCGCGCGTTTGTCGATCTCGATTTGCGTTTGGCGGCGATGGACCGTCAAGGGGTTGATATTCACGCGCTGTCGCTGACCACGCCGATGGTGTATTTCGCGCCGGGGGATTTCGCGCTGGCGTTGTCGCAGGTGTATAACGACGCCGCAGCCGCCGCGCATCAAAAATTTCCCGATCGCTTTGTCGGCATGGCGATGCTGCCGATGCACGCGCCCGCGTTGGCGCTAAAGGAAATCGAGCGCGCGGCCAAGCTGCCCGGCATGCGCGGGCTCTACATGGGCACGCATGTGCTCGACAAGGAGCTCGACGACCCGTCTTTCTTCGACGTTTACGCCAAGTGCGAAGAACTCGGCTGGCCGATTTATTTGCACCCGATGGATCCGATCGGCATGCCGCGCATGAAAAAGTATTACCTCATTAATCTTTGCGGCAACCCCTACGATTCGGGCATCGCCGCGGCGCATTTGATCTTCGGCGGCGTGATGGATCGCTTTCCCAAACTGCATGTGATGCTGCCGCACGCCGGCGGCACGTTCCCCGCGCTGGTCGGGCGCTGGGATCACGGCACGAAAGTGCGGCCCGAACTCAAACACATGCAGCAGCCGCCCTCGGCCTATCTGCGGCGCTTTAGTTACGACACCATCGGGCACAACGACGAGATCATGTTGAATTTGATCCGCCAGGTCGGCGCCGATCGCGTGGTGCTCGGCAGCGACTATTGTTTTGACATGGGTCATGAAGAGCCGCTGCAAATCGTCGAACGCTGGAGCCGCGTGGCAGCGGGTGATCGCGATTTGATCGTCGGCGGCAATGCCGCGCGCATGTTGAAAATCGCCTGAGCGCCGGCTTGTCAGCGAGACCCCGCTTGGCGCGTTAGCTTAAGCGGCAAGGCCTCGGCTGCGCACTGGCTGTAATTTACTAATCATTTGATTTTATTCAGTAGTGTCCGGACGTTAATCGAATAAATTCAATTGGTTAGCGGACATGTCCGGAATTTCGTCGGCGACGATTTTGTTAAGTAGTTGATCCAA
>VGIF01000272.1 GCA_016868015.1 Betaproteobacteria bacterium | reverse complement strand
AATGATAAAAACACTCAGTTTCTCTCACTCATACTGGATCAGTTTTTAAGCGCAGGTCAAAACCGCGCTGGCGACGCCGGCAACAATTGGGGACAAACGCATCGACTCCTCCTCAAAAGGCTATGGCTGGTTTTTCAGTGCCCGAACTTGGCGCCCCGAAGACGAATCGAACGTCCGACCTACCCCTTAGGAGGGGGTTGCTCTATCCACTGAGCTACCGGGGCTTGCGTGCGGCCGAGCAAGATTATACAGGCGGCAAGGCGTTCGACCGCCCGGCTGTTACCCTCAGCGCCAACTCCAAAAATCTTGGCGTTCCTTTAAGAAGGCCTGCGCCAGCACCATTTTGTGAACTTCGGACGCGCCATCGACCAGACGCGCCTGGCGTGCGTAGCGATACATCCATTCCAGCGGGGTATCTTTGGAATAGCCGCGCGCGCCGTTGAGTTGGATCGCGGTGTCGATCGCTTGCTGCAACACATCGGCGACTACCACTTTGGCCATCGACACTTGCTTGCGCGCGAAATCGCCGCGGTCGAGCTTATCCGCGGCGCGCATCACCAACAGCCGCCCGATTTCGATTTGCATCGCGGCGTCACCCATCAGCCATTGCACCGACTCTTTGTTCGCCAGCGGGCCGCCGTGGGTTTGGCGCGTGGCCACGTAATCGGCGGCGATGTCCATTGCGCGCCGCGCCAAGCCCAGCCAGCGCATGCAATGCGTGAGCCGCGCCGTGCCCAGACGAATTTGCGTGAATTTCAAACCGTCACCGACGTTCATCACGCGGTTTTCATCGGGGATTTCCAGGCCGGTAAATTCGAGTTCGCAGTGGCCGCCGTGTTCTTCCGGCCCCATGATCGGAATGCGGCGCACGATGCGCCAGCCCGGTTGGTCGCGGTGAAACATGAATGCGGTTAGGCCCTTGCGCGGATCATCCGACGTTTTCGCCAGCAGCAAAAAATGCGCGGCCACACCGGCGCCGGTGATAAACCATTTGCGGCCGTTGACGATCCACTTGTCGCCTTGCTTGGTGGCGTTGGTCAACATCATCGTCGGGTCGGAGCCCGCACCGGGCGCGGGCTCGGTCATCACGATGGAGGAGCGCACCTTGCCTTCGACAATCGGCATCAGCCACTTGGCTTTTTGCTCCGGCGTGGCGACTTTGGACAGCACCGTCATGTTGCCGTCGTCGGGCGCGGCGCAGTTAAACACCACCGGCCCGAAAATCGAGTAATTCATTTCTTCATAACACGCGGCCATGCCGACCACCGGCAAACCTATTCCGCCAATGGCCTTGGGCAACTGCGGGCACCACAGCCCCGCGGCCTTGGCCTTGGCGCGCAGCGTGTCGAGCAGATCGAGGCGGATGTTTTCGTGATCGTCGAATGATGCCGGGTCGGCTTCAAGTGGCAGAATGTGTTCGGCGACGAAGGCTTTGTAGCGTTGCCGGTAGCCGTCGATTTCGGGTGTAAGTGTGAATTCCATAAGCATTTGATTTTATTGAATATTTTATAAAGTTCTTGAACGAGCGTTTGATTCTAACGCAGTGGACTCCGCGCCGTTGCGCTGTTAGCGGGAGCAGCGCTTGCCGTGAGAAAATGCATGCGCATTTTTTCAACCAGTTTGATTGCTTTAGGAGTTGTTGCGATGAGTGTTTCCCCCAGTGGTGCCGCGCAGGCGGCCGAAATTGCCGTGATCTGCACGGTATCGATGAAAGAAGCGATGCATGATCTCGCGCCGGCGTTCGAGCAGGCGAGCGGCCACAAGCTCGACATGATCTACGGCAGCGGCCCCGATCTATCCAGGCGCATCGCGGCCGGCATGCAGGCGGATATTTTCCTCGGCCCCGATGATTTCTCCCAGCCGCTGATGAAACAAGGCGCACTCGCCGCCGGCAGCCGCGTGGCGCTCGCGCTGTCGTGCACCGCGCTTGGGCTGCGGGCCAGCGAGCCCAAGCCCGACGTCACCACGCCGGAGAAACTCAAAGCCGTTCTGCTGGCGGCCAAGGGCATTTCTTATAGCGGCGGGGCAAGCGGCATACAATTCGTGCAGATTCTGGAAAAGCTGGGCATCGCCGAGGCGATGAAAGCGAAGTTTGTCGCCGCGAAGCCGGGTGAGCTGATCGGTCGCGTGGTGATGCGTAACGAAGCCGACATCGGCGTGCAACAAATCAGCGAGCTGCTGCCGGTCGAGGGCATACAGATCGTCGATTTACCCGAGGCATTTCAGCAGAACATCGTCTACGGCGCCACCAGCTTCCCGCGCGCGCTGCAATCGCAGCCGGCGCAGGCGTTTATCCGCTTTTTGCAGTCCGAGCCGGCCAAAGCCGTGTTGCGCCACAAAGGTTTGGAGTCGGCATGAGTGCCGCGCCCGATTTAGCTTTGGCGCGCGTGTTGTTGTTCACGCCGGCCACGCGCCCCGACCGTTTTGCCAAGACCGCGGCCACGCGTGCCGACGGCCTCATCATCGATCTGGAGGACGCGGTCGGCCCCAACGACAAGGACAGCGCTCGCACGGGCGTCGCAAGTTGGCTGCGCACGCGCGCCGGCATCGAGCGAGAAGGTTTTCGCATCTGTGTGCGCATCAACCCAGTGGGTACCCTGGCGGGGCTGAGTGATTTGCTGGCGCTGGTGGAACTCGCGAGTGAAGGCGTGGCGCCCGATACACTGGTGCTGCCCAAGGTGGAATCACCGTATGAAGTCGATCTGGTGGCGCGCCATCTGCGCACCGCCGGCGCCGTGGGTGCGGCGGTGACACTGCTGGCGTTGATCGAATCGGCGCTGGGGCTGGAGCACGCAGCCGCCATCGCGCGCGCCTCGCCGCAACTGCGCAGCCTCGCTTTCGGCGGCGTCGACTTGTCCGCCGATCTCGGCGGCTCGCCCGATTGGGAGCCGATGCTTGCGCACCGTGCCCATGTGGTGCGTTGTGCGGCGGCGGCGGGCCTGGGTGTGCTCGACGTGCCGTATCTCGCCATCGACGATGCGCCGGGCTTGCGCGCCGAATGCGAACGCGTGCGCGCCATGGGTTTCACCGGCAAGCTCGCGATACACCCCAACCAGGCGGCTGTCATCGCCGAGGCGTTTACGCCCACCGCGGCCGAAGTCGAATACGCGCAAGGCGTGCTGGCCGCCGCGGCTGCGGCCGGCGGCGGCGCCTGCACCTATCGCGGCAAAATGGTGGATGAGCCGGTGTTGCGTGCGGCGCGGCGGGTGTTGGGGCGGGTGGGGGTGCCTGCGATACCGTAAATTTAGTTGTCAACCTGGCATGCGACGGCTATTCTATACACATCGGTTGTGTATATTATCGAGTCAAAAAATGAAAACCGCCAAAACCTCCCCGGCGCGTGCCGGCGAACGCACGAATGTCGTGCTTGATATTAAACTTGTGCGAGCGGTTAAGCGCCTGGCCAAGGTTCGCACCACGCGCGATGCACTGCACGTGGCGCTGGATCACTACGTCCGCAGCCGCGATTATTCTGCGGTGTTGAAGTTGCGGGGTAGCGGCGGCGTCGCGCCGGGCTATGATCCGAAGGCCGCCGGCCCGCTGCGCGTGTAAATGCTCGTTGATTCCTCGGTTTTGGTGCGGTTTCTGCGTGGAGAGCCCACAGCCGAAGTCGAACTGCTGACTCGCGCCATGACGCAGTCATTGGCCATTTGGCTTGCGCCGCCGATCCTGCAAGAGGTGTTGCAGGGCGCGGATCGGCAAGACCGCTTCAACCGTTGGGATCGCGTGTTGGGCGAGTTGCCGATTCTCCTGCCAAACGACCTGCGCGCGATCACGCGTGCGGCGGCTCGCCTGTATGCGCAATGCCGCTGGAAAGGCGTTACGCCGCGATCTGCCAAAGATTGTTTGATCGCCATGTATGCGATCGAACATGGCTTGCCCCTGTTGCATTGTGATCGCGATTTCGATCACATCGCACGGGTTGATCGACGATTGGAAATTGTGGCTGTTCCTTAAGTCGCGACATAGCCAAGTGATGCTATAACGCATGACCCTTCCTAGGACCCCTTCCTCGAGAGTCTGTAAAGCCACTCAAATTGTTGCTCGAATTGAACATGTTAAAACACACGATGCTCGGCAACCTTACATCGCCACACGATGTCAGCATTTAAGGTCGGAAAGTAGGTGTCTTAATGTTTGCCTACCTCACGCGACGCCAATCGGGCAGCGGCTATAAGCAAAAGTCGAGAAATCTGACTTTTCAGAATTAGCCGTTAATGAATATCGGCAAGCTTCTTGGAGTTCGTTAAACTTGTGGAAGCGCTGAATAAGTCCCCGATTGCTCTGTAAACGCGAATTCCAGTGGTACGTTCTGATTGGGAGGACGTATTCGCGAGCCACGAGGCAAGACATGAAACAAATGACGCTGGCAGCAGTGAGCGGATTTGAAAAGCACAGCCGCGCCACGCGCAAGGCGTCGTTCCTGGCACGCATGGAAACGCTGGTGCCGTGGAGCGAGTTCTGCGCGTTGATCGAACCGCATTACCCGAAGACAGGCGCGGGCCGCCCGCCGATCGGCATCGAACGCATGCTGCGCATGTATCT
>VGIF01000271.1 GCA_016868015.1 Betaproteobacteria bacterium | reverse complement strand
TTGTTGAAGTAACCGGTGACCGTGGCACTGCCCGCGGTGTATTGGTGAAAGTTACGCCCCGGATTGCCATAGACCTGATCGCCCACCGCGGTGGCGTCGATTTTCACCTTCGACCAATCGGCATCCATCTCATCGGCGATAATGCGCGGCAGCGAGGTCAACGAACCCTGCCCCATCTCGGATGCCGGCGACATGATCGCTACCGTACCGTCGGTGTAAAGCGTCACCCAGTTGTTGAGATTGACGCTGGTGTTTTGCGCTTGCGCGTCGCCGATCAGCAGCGAGGGTGCGACGGCTACGCCAAAGGTCAAGCCCGCGGCGCCGACCATGAATTGGCGGCGTTGGGTATTGATGGTCGTTTTCATGCAACCTCCTTCGCAGCCCGTTCGATCGCGCGCGCGATGCGCACATACGTCCCGCAGCGGCAAATATTCGGGCTCATGTATTCGACGATTTCCGCACGCGTGGGCCGCGGTTTTTCTTTTAGCAACCCCGCGGCGCGCATGATCTGCCCCGATTGGCAATAACCGCATTGCGGCACTTGCTCGGCGATCCACGCTTTTTGCAGCGGATGGTCGCCATCCTTGGACAAGCCTTCGATGGTGGTGACGCGCTTGCCCGCCGCATCCTTGATCGGCAGCAGACAGGCTTGCAGCGGCGCGCCGTTCACGTGCACCGTGCACGCGCCGCATTGGCCCACACCGCAGCCGAACTTGGTGCCGGTCAGTTTCAACTGCTCTCGTAACACCCACAGCAGCGGCGTGTCTTCAGCCGCGGTGACTGAATGGCGCTGGCCGTTGACGGTCAGCGTAGCGGTAATCTTTTGTGCCATACGCGATGCTCCGGTTAACGTTTTGCAACGCACGCATTGTAGGTGCGCGCAGCGCGCATCACAACCAGGGCACATGCCGTTACAATGCCAGCCTCACGCCGCGAGCTGGTTCCGAGAACTATCGTAAGTATCTGATTTTATTGATTATTTTTTATAGCTATTTTCACCCAGGAATACCGCCATGCCACTCACCGTGCTCTACCCCGACAGCCGTAACGACCCACTCGATCTCGAACGCAAGGTGTTCAACGACGACACCGTGTTGATTAACCCGCGCCAAAAAAGTTTTGACGCGATCGATCTTAACGCCTGGCAGACCTGCGACGGCATCGTGGTGTCGCGCATCCCGATGAACAGCAGCGCGATCCCGCATCTCAAAAAATGCCGCGTCATCGTGCGTAACGGCGTGGGCTACGACAACGTCGATCTCGAACTCACCGGCAGCGCCGGTATTGCGGTGTGCAACGTGCCCGACTACGGCACCACCGAAGTCGCCGACACCGCGGTGGCGATGATGCTGGCGTTCGCGCGCGGCACCGCGATTTACGACGCGGCATTGCGGCAAGACCCCACCGCCAACTGGACGCACACGCACAACGTCACCGCGCGGCGGCTGCGCGGCGCGACCTACGGCGTGATCGGCATGGGCCGCATCGGCACCGCTTCCGCCTTGCGGGCGCGCGCGTTCGGCATGAACGTGGTGTTCTACGATCCGAATTTATCGATCGGCGCGGAGCTGTCGTTCGGCTTCACCCGCGCCAAGACGCTCGACGATTTGCTGAAGGTGTCGGACGTGATCACCATCCACGCGCCGCTCACCAAAGAAACCCATCGCATGATCAACGCCGAGACCGTGGCCAAAATCAAACCCGGCGCGTATTTGATCAGCACCGCGCGCGGGCCGATTTGCGATACCGCCGCGCTGCTCGAAGGCTTGAAGTCCAACCGCTTGCTCGCGGTGGGGCTCGATGTGCTGCCCAGCGAACCGGCGACCTTGAACGACCCGCTGGTCAAAGCCTGGCAGGCCAACGAGCCGTGGCTGCGCGGCCGCGTGCTGATGGGCCCGCACGCCGGCTTTTACAGCCCCGACGGCCTGGTGGATTTACGTACCAAAGCCGCCGAAACCGCGCGGCTTTATATCAAGGAAGGCAAGTTGATCAACTGCGTGAACAGCGAATTTCTGAAAAACCCGCGCTAAACGACCCATTCGCAGGCGCGTTGCGTCAACCCTCGATGCCACGACATGTTAAAATACCCGACCTACTTTATGGAAGAGGATCATGAAATATACATTTTTGAAACCGACTGCCTGCGCCGCCCTGGTCGCTGCCGCGTTCACACCGGTGCTTGCCATGGCCCAGGCTTATCCCACCAAACCCGTGCGTGTTATTGTGCCTTTCGCGCCCGGCGGCGGCAGCGACATCACCGCGCGCCAGGTTTCGCACAAGCTCAGCGAAATCTTTAAACAACAGTTCCTCGTCGATAACCGTCCCGGCGCCGGCGGCGTGGTCGGCATGGAGCTCGTCGCCAAAACGCCTGCCGACGGTTACACCATTATGATGATGTCGGGTAGTTTTTCCGCCAGCTCGGCCACCCACCGGCCGCCGTCCGATCCGGTCAACACGATTCCTGGTGTAGCCGAATTTGGCATTACCCCGTTTGTGCTGACCGTGCACCCTTCGCTGCCGGCCAAAACCACCAAGGAACTGATTGCAATGGCGCGGGCGAAATCCGGTGACCTCACCTACGCCACCAGCGGCGTCGGCGGGCTCACGCACCTGGCCACCGAGTTGTTGCTCAATATGACAGGCACGCAAATGGTTGGCGTGCACTACAAAAGCACCGGTGCGGCCATGACCGACCTGCTTTCGGGCCAGGCGCCGATTATCGTCGGCAGCCTGTTGCCGGTAACGCCGCAGTTGAAAACCGGCAAGCTGCGCGCGCTGGGCGTGACCACCGCCAAGCGTTGGTACTCACTGCCCGACGTACCCACCGTCGGTGAAACGATCAAGGGTTACGAAGTGGAATTGTGGTTTGGCACCATGGCCCATCGCAACACGCCGCAGCCCATCATTGAGGCGTTGAATGGCGCGATCAACAAAATTCTGCTCGATCCCGAGATAAAAAAGAATCTCGAACTACAAGGCATGATCGTCACCGGCGGCACGCCGGCGCAATTCAACGAGCGCATCCAGCGTGAATATCAGCGCTGGATCACCGTGGTCAAAGAACGCAAAATCATCATCAAGTAAGCGCGTTGGCGCCCGCGACCCATTGCGAGCATCGCTCGCAATGGCGCCAGGCGGTAAGCGCAAGGCACGGGGCGGAAGGTTGAAAACAAGCTGGCGGGCGGCACCTTACGGCTTGTGTTCAACCTTCCGCCTTGATTTTTACTTTTAAAAAATATAATAAAATCAATATGTTACGTTTGTTAGTCACAGAGCATGTAAGGCACTCATGAAGCGCAAGGTTGCCGATTTATTCGCCATCAGTCCATTGGCCAGCGCCGCATCAACGCTACGCGGCGCGGCGCGGCATTACAGGCACTAACGTGATGAGCAGCACCCCCAAACCCACCCCGCTGCTCGACGTGTTAATCGCTGTCGCGATCCCGTCGGTGATCCTGATGAAGCTCAGCGGCACCGAGCACCTGGGCCCGGTTTATGCGCTGCTGCTGGCGCTGGCATTTCCACTCATATGGGGCGCGCGCGACCTGATGCGCTCGCGCAAGTTGAACTTCATAGCCGTGCTCGGTCTGGTCGGCATCCTGCTGACCGGCGGCATCGGCCTGCTGCAACTGGATACGCGATGGCTGGCCATCAAGGAAGCGGCCATCCCCGGTGTAATCGGACTTGCGGTGGCGGTCTCCGCCCTGACACGTTATCCGCTGGTGCGGATGTTGCTCTACAACCCAGCACTGATGAATGTCGAACGCATCCAGAACAACCTTGCCGAACGCGGCAATCAAGCCGCTTTTGAGGCCTGTCTTAAGCGTGCAACCTGGATGTTGGCCGGGTCGTTCTTTTTCTCCTCCGTCATGAACTACTTTCTCGCCACCTGGATCGTCACCAGCCCCTCCGGCTCCCCCGCCTTTAACGAAGAACTGGGGCGGCTTACCCTGATCAGCTATCCGGTGATCGCGCTGCCCTCGATGTTGATCATGATGGCCGCGCTGTATTATCTCGCGCGCTCGATACACAAGCTGGCCGGCCTCAAACTCACCGACGCGCTCAAGGAACAGGCGTAAACGGCAGGCGCGCAAACGGCATCGACGCTCGACGGCGCTACCCGGACCACGCGATATTCGACGCCTTGTTCCGTGATTCGCAACGAATAAAAATCTTGCGCCACGCCGCACCGGCATCAAGGTGCGTTTGACCAACTACGAGTGGGGATCCTTCGCGCCGTTGCTGCGCGGCGATCAGGCCAAGCTGGTGGGCGCCGTGTCGATGTATCGCACCGCGGCCCGTCCTGTCGCGCCGCCGCGTATTTACACGGGATTTCACAGCGATGGGCAGGGCAAGCTGCTGGGCCCCAGCGAACACTGCCCCGACATCTGCAAAAAGTTCAACGATTTGCATTTGAAAGTGTCCACCGAGCGCAATCCGGCGCAACGGCAAAAGCAAACCGATGAATTGATCCAGTTGATTTCGGACGCTTGGGTGGGCGTTCCCGTGGTTGAAGGCATGGGAACCTGGGTGGCCAATCGCGGCCGCGTCGGCGCCTTTCGCGCGATTCCCGGGCG
>VGIF01000270.1 GCA_016868015.1 Betaproteobacteria bacterium | reverse complement strand
GTGAATTTGGCCGGCGTGCCCGCGGTCGCCATGTCGCCGGTGCCGGGTATTGCCGCACCAATATTGACCAGGCACAGGCGCACCGCGCGCCCTATCGCCGCGTTGGCGCGAAAATAATTGCCCATCACGTTGTGGCCGCTGTTCAAGCCGACTTCTTTCGCGATCGGGCCGTTGAAGATCAACATCGGCGTGCACGGGTGCGTGGTGGCTTGCGTGCCGTAGAGGTTGTATTGCTCCTCGGCCATGGCTTCGAGCGCCAGCAACACCAGCGGGAAATATTCCGGCTTGCAGCCCGCCATCACCGCATTCGCCGCCACGCGCACCGGCGTGGCCGCGCCAAACCGCGGCGGCACCTGGATCACCGCTTTGTCGAGATCGTGATCACAGTAGGCGAGCATGCGTTCGACGCGCTCCGGCGTGGGCGGAATCACCGGCAGCCCGTCGCTTAAGCCCTTGCTGCACAAAAATTCGTAGATGGCTTCGGGATCGTCGTCGCATTCGTACATCGCGCCGGGCGCTTTTAACAGGGCATCGAGCGAGGCACTCATTTCTGCTTCTCCTTCACGACCGTCAACAACTGCGGCAACGCCACCGATGCGCGCTCTTTCACCTTATCCAAATTCAAGCCGCCCAAAGGATGCTGAATTTTGAGCAAAGGCAAATCGGGCACGCCAAACACCTTGGCCTGCGCGGTGCCGAGCTTCATAAACGTATCCGAACACACCACCGCCGCGATCAAACCGCGCTTGGTCAACTGCGCCATGTCGTGGACACTCCACGACGTGCACGAGCCTCAATCGGCCATCGCGCTGATCACCAGATCGGCCTCTTTCGCCAGTTCGTCGAGCACTTGATCGGTGGCCGGGCGGCTGGAAGTCGGCTTGCGCTTCACCACCACGGAACTTACGTTGAATTCTTTTTTCACGCCCTCGACGATCAGGTTGAGCAAATGATCGGCGTTGGCCTTGCTGTTATCGAGCACGCCCAGGCGGATGCCCTGCGCGCCCAGCGTGCGGCTCGACTTCAGTTGCGCCACGTCTTCGAGCGGCGCATCGGGTGCTACCAGGAAAATTTTTCCCACAGTTGCTCCTTTCAAAAAAACAAACTTCTTTCGCCACGGATTTTCTATATTTCAATCCAATTTCAAACCCGTCAACTGCTGCAACTTGCGCCAGCGCGCAAGATACGCGGCCAGACTTTTGCTCATTTCTTCGGGCGCACCTTTGATCACCTCCACGCCCAGACGCGCGAACGCTTCGCGCGTCTGGGCTAGATCGAGCACGCGCAGTAACGCGCTGGACACGCGGTTCACAATCTCCCGCGGCGTGGCCGCGGGTAAGTAAATGCCGGTGGATGTCGCCGCCACGAAGTCACGTACGCCCGATTCCGCCATGGTCGGCACGTCGGGCAACAGCGCGGCGCGTTTTAACCCTGCCACGCCGATCGCGCGCAGCCTGCCGCTTAATATAAACGGCCCTGATGTCGAGACCTGATCGAACAGACACTGCGTGTGCCCGCCGACCAAATCCACCAGCGCGGGTGCCGTGCCCTTGTACGGCACGTGGGTCAACTTGATGCCGGTCAAGGCCTGAAACAACTCGCCGGTCAAATGCGTGTTGCTGCCGGTGCCGGCGGAGGCCATCAAAATCGCGCCGGGCCTGGCTCTCGCCAGCGCGATAAACTGCTGCGCTGTTTTCACCGGCAGCGCGGGATGTGTCACCAGCACGATCGGCGCCAACGCTATGGTCGAGGCGCCGATGAAATCGCGCATTGGATCGTACGTGGGCTTGCTCACGAACGCGACGTTCACCGTCAGCATGCCGCTGGAGCCCAGCAGCATGGTGTAGCCATCGGGCGCCGCCTTCGCCACCAACTCCGTGCCGATGCGTCCACCCGCGCCGCCGCGGTTTTCGACAATCACCGGCTGGCCCAGTTGCTCGCTCAACCCCGGCGCCACCGCGCGCGCGGTGATGTCGATGTTGCCGCCCGGCGCGAACGGCGCGATCAAACGGATCGGTTTTTCGGGATAGGCCGCGTGCGCCGCCGCGCCGGCAACGGCACAAAGCGCTGCACACCATCGGATAAAATTCATTGCATTTGCACCCTAGATAAAACTCAAAAAAGCGTGTCTGTCCAGTCCCGTGCAAACGATGCATCGTTTTCCCTCACCTTGCCCTCTGCCGCGGGCAGAGGGCTCAAAGCACTTCTCACTACGGGAGAAGGGTTGGAATGAGGGATGAGGGAGGAGAATGCGTTTCCCGCACCCACTGAATAGACAAAAAAACCAAGACGCAACACCGGCGCTCAATACCCCGCCACCCGGTCCACCACCGCCTGCAACGGCTGATTCGCCAAAAAACGCCGCGCGTTTTCAACGAATACCTCGGCCACCGCTTCACTGCGCTTCGGGTGCCCGCCGCCGATGTGCGGCAGCACCAGAATGCCCTCGGTTTGCCAAAACGGATGGGTTGACGGCAGCGGTTCTTCGCGGAACACATCGAGCACCGCGCCGGCGATGGTTTTCGCCCGCACCGCGGCGATCAAATCGGCGTCGACGATCAGCGCGCCGCGCGCGAAGTTGAGCAAGTAGGCCGTGGGTTTCATCGTGGCAAGGCGTTGGGCGTTGATCAGGTTCTCGGTATCGGCCGTCACCGGTAACAGCAGCAATACAAAGTCGGACGCGGCGAGCACTTCGCCGGTCGCTTCCTGCGGATAAACTTTCGTCACATGCGGCAGCGGCTTGGGCCGGCGCTTGGTGCCGATCACGCGCATTTCAAGCGCCGCGGCCTTGCGTGCGACCTCCTGGCCGATCGCGCCCAAGCCCAAAATGCCCAGCGTCTTGCCGCTGATCTGCACGCCTTGCTTGCGCGCCCATTTGCTCTGGCGCTGATCAAGCGCTGCCGCCATGTACGGCTTGGTCAGATGAAAAACCGCGCCGAGAATATTTTCCGGCATCGGAATGCGGTGCGAGCCGCGCGCGCAGCACAGCGTGATATCGGGCCGCACATGCGGCGATGCAAGCCAATGATCGACTCCCGCCGTCATCGCCTGCAGGTAACGCAATTTCGGCATGCCCGCGAACGCGCCATGCGCTCTCCAGCCCACCAGCACCTCGGCGCGCGCGGCCACCGCCTCGGGCACGGCTTGCTCGGGCGCGAAGCTGTGCACCTCAAAGTGCTGAGTCAGGCCCGCTTGCGCCAGCGCTTGTTCGAACACCTTGGCCTCGTTCATCCAGAATACGCAAACCGGCTTGGTCATTCAATTGTCCTCGGTGAGATAAGCCAGGGGCGCATCGTAACAGTTGCCGCGAGGCCTGCGTAGCCGCGCGCGGCACGCCTTACTGCGGCTGCAAGCCGATGCGCTTGACCACATCCGCTTGCTTGGCGATATCCTTGCGCAAGAATTCTGCGAATTCCTCGGGCGTCGTGCCGGTCGGTATCAAACCGTTGTCGGCCAGATGTTTACGCGTTTCAGGCAATGCCACCGCCTTGGCCACCTCGCCCGCGACGCGACGCACGATGTCGTTGGGCGTGCCTGCCGGATACCACACCCCGTGATAACACGTCAGGTCAAAACCGGTGAGCCCGGCTTCGTGAAAGGTCGGCACGTCGGGCACGTGCGGCTGGCGGCGCGGGCCGCCCAGACCCAACGCGCGCAACCGCCCCGCATTGACGAACGGCACCACCACGGTGGGGCTTGCCACCATCGCCTCGATGTGGCCGGCGATGACATCGTTAAACGCCACCGCCGTGCCCTTGTACGGCACGTGCAGCAGCTGAATGCCGGCCATCACCGCAAACAGCGCCGCGCTGACATGCGGCGGGCTGCCGATGCCGGCGGACGCGTATTTGAGCTCGCCCGGCCGCGCCTTGGCGAGCGCGATGAACTCCTTCACGGAACGCGCCGGCAGCGACGGGTGGATCACCAGCAAGTTACCGTAAGTGACATTGATCTGCGACACCGGCGCGAAATCGTTGATCGCGTCGTACGGCAGCTTTTTGTAATACGCCGGGTTCGCGCTATGCGAACAATTGGTGATCAGCATGGTGTAGCCGTCCTTGGGTGCGCGCGCCACCGCTTCGGTGCCAATCGTGCCGCTGGCGCCGGTGCGATAGTCGAACACAAAGGATAGACCCGTAGTTTCGGCCAAACGCCGTGTCGCGACGCGCGCCGGCACTTCGATCGGCGTGCCGGCGCTAAACGGGATCACCACGCGCACCGGCTTGACGGGCCACGCCTCTTGCTGGGCGTGGGTGGTATTGGCGAGCACGGCGCACGCCAGGCCGACGGCCGCCGCGGGATAAAAGCCACAAGTGGATAAAGGAAGCGCTGAATAAGTCCCCGATTGCTCTGTAAACGCGAATTCCAGTGGTACGTTCTGATTGGGAGGACGTATTCGCGAGCCACGAGGCAAGACATGAAACAAATGACGCTGGCAGCAGTGAGCGGATTTGAAAAGCACAGCCGCGCCACGCGCAAGGCGTCGTTCCTGGCACGCATGGAAACGCTGGTGCCGTGGAGCGAGTTCTGCGCGTTGATCGAACCGCATTACCCGAAGACAGGCGCGGGCCGCCCGCCGATCGGCATCGAACGCATGCTGCGCATGTATCT
>VGIF01000269.1 GCA_016868015.1 Betaproteobacteria bacterium | reverse complement strand
GTTTGAGCCATGCCACCGCGTCGCTGCCAACAAAACAGGCGGGATAGATCACGCCATGAAATTTTCGATCGCGGATGACGTTCGGCCTTTCTCGCATGCGCTGCGTGACTTCGCACAGGTCGAGCGCGTTTAAACGCGAGGATTCGGCGCTCACGCGATAAAAAAAGTAGCCGTCACGAAACGGCTGATCTCGCGCTACGTGATAGAAAAACCCAAGTCAAGCAATGCCTGGCCAAGTGGCAGCACATCCGCGCGCTGATGCGGCGCGCCCGCTGCTTTGGCAATGCGCGTCAGGCACTCGACCGCATCGCTGCCGATGAAACACTCATCGTAAGTTTTCGCACGATAGCGGCGCGGGGCGATGTTAACGCCGCTTGCGCTGTCCGCTATCGCCGCGGCCAGCGCCTGCGGCGTCATACCGATGGCTTGTAGCAAATCGCATTGGTGCCAGGCATGAGCGACTTGCGTGGAGCGATCGAGAAGCGCGGGCAGTTCGCGCAGCGCACGTGCGGTGGCGCGTTCATCGGCGGCGCCGTCGCCCAGCGCCGCTTGCACGGCATTTAATGTCGGCAACAGCGAGTGTCGCCAATGCGCGATATCGCACCCCGGCAGCAAATCGCGCGCGCCCAGACGCCGCGCCCAGACCCGCGCCTGCGCGGTCACGGCGTGCAAACCACTGCAGTAGAGCAGGAGCTCGGCGCCGGCACAGTGCTCGCGTGTCCAATGGCAAAAATTATCCGCGCTCGTCGCGAGCTGCGCCAACGCCACCACATCGATCAATAAAAGCGGCGCGCCGTCCGCACCAGCCCCGCGCGCCGCCTGCAACGCCGCCGATTCAAGATGCCCTCCCGGCGGCAACACCTCAACGGCCAAGCCCCTCGCACCCAACGCCGCGTTAAGGATGATCTCTTGCGGTTCGGACGCAACCGCCAGCACAACCCGGCGTGGCATGTGCAAGGCCTTACAGGGGTAAACGTGCGCGTTAGTCGGTCACCGCGCCCTTACTCGCGGTGGACACCGTGTTCATGAATTTCGCCAGCGCGCCGCGAGTGTAGCGTGGCTTTGGCTGCTTCCATTGCTTGCGCCGCGCGGCCATTTCCTTGGTGGAAATATTCAATTGAATCAATAACTTAGTTGCGTCTATGGTGATCGAGTCGCCTTCTTTCACCAGCGCGATCGGCCCGCCCACATAGGCTTCGGGCGACACATGCCCGACCACCATGCCCCAGGTGCCGCCGGAGAAACGCCCGTCGGTGATCAGCCCCACCGTTTCACCCAAACCTTGGCCGATCAACGCACCGGTGGGCGCCAACATTTCCTGCATGCCGGGGCCGCCCTTGGGGCCTTCGTAGCGGATCACCACCACGTCACCGTGTTTGATTTTTTTCGCCATGATCGCGTCCATGGTCTCGCGCTCGGAGTTGAACACGCGCGCCGGGCCGGTAATCTTGGGCGATTTCAAACCGGTGATTTTGGCGACGCAGCCTTCGGGCGAAAGATTGCCTTTGAGAATCGCGAGGTGGCCCTTTTGGTACATCGGGTTATCCCACTGGCGGATCACGTCCTGGTTCTTGCGCGGGTTGTCGGGCACCTTGGCCAATTCCTCGGCCATGGTTTTGCCGGTGATGGTCATGCACTCGCCGTGCAGCAGGCCGTGCTTTAACAGCATTTTCAACACCTGCGGCACACCGCCGGCGCGATGAAAATCCACCGCGACGTAACGGCCCGAGGGTTTCAGATCGCACAGCACCGGCACTTTTTTGCGCATGCGCTCGAAGTCATCGATGGTCCATTTCACCTCGGCGGCGTGTGCGATCGCCAAGAAGTGCAGCACCGCGTTGGTGGAGCCACCGGTGGCCATGATCAGCGCCACCGCGTTTTCGATCGATTTCCGCGTGACGATGTCGCGCGGCTTGATGTCCATTTTGATGGCGTTGACCAGCACGCGCGCTGATTCCGCCGCCGAGTCGGCTTTTTCCGGATCGGGGGAGGCCATTTGCGAGGAGCCCAGCACGCTTAACCCCAGCGCCTCGAACGAACTGGACATGGTGTTGGCGGTGTACATGCCGCCGCACGCACCCACGCTGGGACAGGCATTTTTTTCGATACCGATGAAGTCTTCCTTGCTCATTTTGCCGGCGGCGTACGACCCCACCGCCTCAAACGCGCTCACGATGGTGAGGTCGATGCCTTTCCACTTGCCCGGCTTGATGGTGCCGCCGTACACGTAAATCGCCGGCACGTTCATGCGCAGCATGGCGATCATGCCGCCGGGCATGTTTTTGTCGCAGCCGCCGCACACCAGCACGCCGTCCATCGCCTGGCCATTCACGGCGGTTTCGATGCAATCGGCGATCACCTCGCGCGAGATCAGCGAATACTTCATCGCCTCGGTGCCCATGCCGATGCCGTCGGTAATCGTCGGCACGCCGAACACTTGCGGCATGGCGCCGGCTTTTTTGAGCGCGTCGATGGCGCGATCGACCAGCGGCTGGATGCCCGCGTTGCACGGATTCATGGTCGAGTGGCCGTTGGCGACGCCGACGATGGGTTTAGAAAAATCGTTATCGCCAAAGCCCACCGCGCGCAGCATCGCGCGGTTGGGCGAGCGGGCGACGCCGGCGGTGATGAGCTGGCTGCGTTTGTTCAGGGGTTTGGCGGCGGGCATACGTCGTCTCCGAATGTCTACGTGTTTCGCCACACCATGGGTGTCATTTCCGCCCTGGAAAGTATTAGTCCGGGGCGGGAACGACAGCGTAGGGGTGACGATATAATGGGAGCAGAATTTTAACGCATTCGTGGCGCGCACCTCATGTTCACTCACCCTGGTTACGACCCCATCGCCATTGCCCTCGGCCCCGTCGCCGTACGATGGTATGGGCTGATGTATGTCGTCGGTTTCGCGCTGATCTGGTGGTTCGGGCGCATGCGCATCAAGGCGAGCCTTAACCGCCCGGGCAACTTCTGGCAGCTAAAAGACCTCGAGGACGTGATGTTCTACGGCATCCTCGGCACCCTCATCGGCGGGCGCCTGGGGTATGTGCTGTTCTACAAGATCGGCGACTACCTCGCCACGCCGTGGAAGATATTCTACGTGTGGGAAGGCGGCATGTCGTTTCATGGCGGCATGCTGGGGGTAATCATGGCGCTGATTTTGTTCGCGCGTTCGCGCAAACAACACTGGCTTAACGTCACCGATTTTATCGCGCCGCTGGTGCCCCTGGGGCTGGGCGCGGGACGCATCGGCAACTTCATCAATGCCGAGTTGTGGGGGCGGCCCACCGATGTGGCGTGGGGGATGATTTTTCCGCTGGTCGATCGCCAGCCACGGCACCCTTCGCAGTTGTATCAATTCGCGCTCGAAGGCGTGGTGCTGTTTGTGATCTTGTGGTGGTTCTCGGCCAAGCCCAAGCCGCGCGGCGCGATATCGGGCCTTTTCCTGCTGTGCTATGGCGTGTTTCGCTTTGTGGTGGAGTTTGCGCGCGAGCCCGATAGCTTTCTCGGCCTTTTGGCGTTAAATCTCACCATAGGGCAGTGGCTGTCGATCCCGATGATCATCGCCGGCGTGGTGCTGCTGGCGTGGGCCTATCACGAGCCCACGGCGCAGGATTGGGGCGCGCACGCCCCCAATGAAGACCAGCGGCAGGAAACCCCGCCGCGCGATTCGTAAAACAATGTGTTTCAGGTCTAATGCGGCGCCGACGTCGCTTTGCCTTCACCCGTTTTAGCGCTGCGCGCGAACGTTTCGTGCGAGGACATCACGTCCGATGACGCGCTCTTGCCGCCGGCAACCGAAGATGAAGCCGCCGGTGTGCCCGAAAGGGTGCTGATGTTGCCCGAAATTTCGCCGCCGTCTTCGATGGTGAGCTTGCCGTAGCGAATGGTGCCCGACACGCGCCCGGTGCCGTGGATGATGAGTTGCTTGCGCGCGGTTAATTCGCCTTCGAAGCGGCCGTGGATTTCCGCCACATCGATGCCCACCGTGCCCGAGTACACCCCGTGCTCGGCGATTTGAATCACGCGGCTATCCATCGAGGCTTCGACGCGGCCTTCCACCACCAGCGTGTCGCAGTCGGTGATTTCCACGCCCTTTAACTTGATATCGGGGCCGACGATCAACTTGCTGCCCGAAGACGCGGATGCGGCGGACGCGCTGACCGGTGGTGGCGATGTTTCCGCCGCGTACGATGTGGTGGCCGCGGGCAAGGGGCTCGCGCCAGCCGGCGTGGAGCGCGGTTGCGTCGCCAAGGACTTGCTGTCTTTGGAACTGGAATCGTCTTTTTTGCCGAACAACGTATCTTTGGTGTTGAACATCGCGTCTCCTTTTTGTGGGGATTAATCCATCCGTGCGGGAAAGTATCGGCGCGATTAAAAATAATTCAACTTAAGGAAGCGCTGAATAAGTCCCCGATTGCTCTGTAAACGCGAGTCCCAGTGGTACGTTCTGATTGGGAGGACGTATTCGCGAGCCACGAGGCAAGACATGAAACAAATGACGCTGGCAGCAGTGAGCGGATTTGAAAAGCACAGCCGCGCCACGCGCAAGGCGTCGTTCCTGGCACGCATGGAAACGCTGGTGCCGTGGAGCGAGTTCTGCGCGTTGATCGAACCGCATTACCCGAAGACAGGCGCGGG